>NZ_PVBL01000002.1:0-474599 GCF_002968555.1 Neorhizobium sp. T6_25 | reverse complement strand
AGCGGGGGCTGGGCGGCGGGAGCACGGTTGGACGCCACGGCCGGTTTCCCGGCCGCGTCGTCCACTTCGGTGCGCTTCTTCTTTTCCAGGTCCTGGAAGCGGAATTCGTTGTCTTCCTGCGTCTTGCGCAGCTGCTCCTGCATCTGCAGCAGCTGAAAACTCATTTCCTCGATCCGGCCGTTCAACTGCCGGACCTCTTCCTGGAGCTGCTGGATACGGACGGCCTCATTGCTCTGCGCCAGAATGACCGGGGGTGGAGTGGTTTCCCGCGGCTGTTCTGCAACAGGCTGATTGCTGCCCTGGAAGAGTTTCGGCAGCGACAAAGCCCCGGCCGGGGCGCTCGTCGCCATCAGCCCCAGCATCGCTGCCAAGACAAGTTTCTTCATCTTTGTCCGTCCTGCTCTTTAGTCTGCGCCGGATTGGCGCGAGAGGAGATTTTTCCAACTGCCGGCAAAAAGCAACCGAGCTCCCGGTCAAAAATCCCGGAAAACAGGGCTAAACTATGGAAAAAACAAAAAGGCGGCCCGAAGACCGCCTTTTATTATCGAGCTGTTGCCCGGATCACATGCCGGCGCCGCCGAGGACGGTGACCGCGCGACGGTTCTGCGACCAGCAGGAGATGTCGTCGCAGACGGCAACCGGGCGTTCCTTGCCGTAGGAGATGGTCTTCATGCGATTCGCCGGAACGCCGCGCGAGGCGAGGTATTCCTTGGTGGCGGCAGCGCGGCGGGCGCCGAGCGCCAGGTTGTATTCGCGCGTGCCGCGTTCGTCGGCATGGCCTTCGACGGTGATCGCGTAGTTCGGATAACGCGCCAGCCACTGTGCCTGACGGTCGAGCGTCTGCTGAGCGTCGGCGCGGATCGAGGTGCTGTCGGTGTCGAAGAAGATGCGGTCGCCGACATTGACGGTGAAGTCCTGGGTCGAACCGGGCGTTGAAGCGCCGGCGCCGGCGCCGTTGAGGCCGAGCTCACCGGCATTGTTCGGCAGGTTCTTCTTGTTGGCGCAGCCGGCCAGTGCAAGCGCCACAGTCAGGGCGATAACGGCAGGATTGCGGGCGAGGATCTGCATGCGGCTCATCGCCGAAGTATCGATGCGGCTCATGGCCGGTCTCTCCTTGATCAGTAACTTTCAGAGTTTCCAGATTCTAACCGGGTTGGGTTAACCATGATCAAATTCTTATGGTTAACAAAATATTCCCGATGTCCCTTTTCGTTCATTTTCAGCAGATTGGGGCGGGAAAGAGGCGGAAATCCGCCTCTTTCATCAAGCCGCCCTATTCGAGCAGCGGCGACCACGCAGGATCCGAACCGTAGGAAGGCGTCTTGACCTGGAGTTCGTTGTAGCCGGTCAGGTCGATGGAATAGAGCTGCGGGCCGCCGGCGCCGGCATTCTGGCGGAAGAACATCAGCACGCGGCCGTTCGGCGCCCAGGTCGGGCCTTCGTTGTGGAAGCCGCTCGTCAGGATGCGCTCGCCGGAGCCGTCGGGCTTCATCACCCCGATCGAGAACTTGCCGCCCGACTGTTTTGTGAAGGCGATCAGATCGCCGCGCGGCGACCAGACCGGCGTCGAATAGGACCCGTCGCCGAACGAGATGCGGGTCTGGCCCGAACCATCGGCATTCATCACGTAGATCTGCGGACGTCCGCCGCGGTCGCTTTCAAAGGCGATGCGCCCGCCATCCGGTGCATAGGAGGGCGAGGTATCGATCGCAGCCGTCGAGGTAAGCCGCGTCGTGGTGCGCGAGCGCAGGTCCATCGTATAGATGTTGGAATTGCCTTCCTGCTGCAGGCTCATGATCACCTTCTGGCCGTCCGGCGAGAACCGCGGCGAGAACGTCATGCCCGGGAAATTGCCCACCACTTCGCGCTGCCCGGTCTCCAGTTGCAGCAGGTAGACCCGCGGCTGGTTGCCCTCGAACGACATGTAGGTGACTTCCTGCCGGCTCGGCGAGAAGCGCGGCGTCAGTACGATATCCTTGGTGTTGGTCAGCATGCGGACGTTGAAGCCGTCCTGGTCCATGATCGCCAGTTGGCGCTGGCGGGCGGTCTTCGGCCCGCTTTCGGAGACGAACACGACGCGGGTATCGAAATAGCCGTTCTCGCCGGTGATCTGCTTATAGATCGCATCGGCGATGATATGGGCGACGCGGCGCCAGTTCTCCGGCTGGGTAAAGAACTGCTGGCCGGTCATCTGGCTGCCGGCAAACGTATCCCACAGCCTGAACTCGGCGCGCAGGCGTCCATCGCCTTCGCGGGTGATACGGCCCGTCACCAGTGCCTGCGCATTGATGACCTTCCAGTCCTCGAAGCGCGGTGCCTTGTTGGGATCGGCGATCTTTTCGATGAAGGCGCTTTTGTTGATCGGCGCGAAAAGCCCGGAGCGCTGCAGGTCTGCGGCGATCACCTGGGAAATCTGTGCACCGAGATCGTTGTTCGACAGAAAATCCGTCACTGCGATCGGCAGCGGCTGAATATTGCCCTTGTTGATGTTGATCTCGACAACAGCGTTGGCCGGGGTCGCGGCCATCATTGCCGTCAACATCCCCGCGGCCACCATCACGGCGCGAAAAAAAGAACTCTTGATCATTGAAACAAGCCTTTCAGCTTAATACGAGAGTTTCGGGGCAGGTTCCGTGTCATCTGTTTCTGCATCGGTTCCATACCTGCCGGCTCACAATGCGAACTCCGACGGATCGAAGTTCAACACCAAAACATTCCAGCCCTTTTCGCCCTGGTATTTTTCGACCGGCAAATTCTTGAGCGGGGCGGATTTCATGAGGGCGCGGCGCGTGCTGCCTTCGACCGCACGCCGGGTTCCTTCCGGACCGCCGGTGGCCGTCACCTCCGGATCGCCAACGATATTGCCGGACTGATCGAGCTGCACCCTGATCTTCACGCGCACTTCCGAGACGCCGGTCAAACCGCCGACGAGCGCCCAGTTGCCCTGGATCTGCCCCTTGACGTTGTCGATCTCGCTGGAGCTCAGGCCGACGCCGATGGTCTTGGTATCGCCGCGGGCGGCCACCTGGGTGGAACGCTTGGCACCGCCGCCGGATGCCTCCTGCTTGTTCAGCAGGGCTGCGATGTCGTCGGCATTGAAGTCGCTCGCCATCGAAGACGACGACTTGGCGGTTTCCTGCTGCTTGCCTTCCTTCTTGTCGGATGGCTTGACGGATGCGGTCGCCTTGTTGTCGGTCTTGGCCGCCTCGGCTGCCTTGGCCGTATCCGGCTTCGCCTCGGCCGGCTTTTCAACAGGCTTGGCCTGCTCTTTCGGCGGTTCGGGCTTCGGCGGCTGGGGCCTTGAGGCGGGCGTCGGAACCGCTTGCGGCAGTTCACCCGTCTCGGACGTGTTTTCGCTCTGCAGCGGCACGGCCGTCGGCTTGGCGGCCTCCGGCTTTGGCGGCGTAGGCTCGGGCTTCGGCGGGGTCGCTTCCGGCTTCGGCGGGGTGATTTCCGGCTTGGGCTGCGGCAGAGCGGCCATCTCCGTCGGCTTCGGAGCGGTCTCTTCCTTGACGATATCCTTGACCTGGTTCTGTTCCGGCGTCGGGGTAGGCGTCGGCCGTTCCACCGGCTTCGGAGCAGCCGTGGTTTCGGTCGGCTGCGGCTTGGTGGTCGGCGTCGGAGGTGTCTTCAGGTCGACGTCGTTCTCGCCCGCGTTCTGGGCGTTCTCGACGATCTTCTGGTTCTTGGTTTCCTTGGGCGAAGGCTTCTGGCTGGCAGGCGCCTTCTTGTCACCCTGCTGGGTCTGGGTGATCGATTCCACGGAGACGATGTCGACGGGAAGCGCGTCCACTTCGGCCACGTCGAAAGTCGCGGGCGCGCTCAGCGAAACGAGCGCCAAGCCGAGTACCAGCGTGTGTAGGACCAGCGATGTGCCGAGACTGACCTTCATGGCGCCGCGATCACTTCTCCTGTTCCTGCAGGGTCACGAGGCCGATATTCTTGTACCCGGCAGAAGAAATGCGGGCCATGACCTTCATGACGACGCCGTAGGCCGCGGTCGTATCGCCGCGCACATAAATACGTTCGTTATAGCCTGTGGTGGCGATCGCCTGAAGCTTCGGCACGATCTCGTCAAGGCCGATCGGCGTTTCCTGCAGGTAGATTTCACCCTTCGGATTGACCGAGACGGTGATCGGCTGGGTGTCGGCGTTCATCGCCTTCGCCTGCGTTTCCGGCAGGTCGATCGGCACGCCGACTGTCATCATCGGTGCCGCCACCATGAAGATGATGAGCAGCACGAGCATGACGTCGACGAGCGGCGTCACGTTGATTTCGCTGATCGCACCGCCGCGACGACCGCCGCGCCTGCGACGACCGCCACCCGATTTTGCTCCTCCGGCCGACATACCCATGAGACGTAACTCCTTGAGCCCGAGAGGCCTTTTACTGCGCCGCCTGGCGCGGCTGCAGCTTCTCGTCGATCTGGCGCGACAGGATGGCGGAGAATTCGTCCGCGAAACCTTCCATGCGGCCAGAGAGCTTGCCGGCGTCGGCGGTGAACTTGTTGTAGGCGATGACCGCCGGAATAGCGGCAACCAGGCCGATCGCGGTGGCGAGCAGCGCTTCGGCGATACCCGGTGCGACGACGGCGAGGTTGGTGGACTTCGACCCGGCGATCGCCTGGAACGAAGTCATGATGCCGACGACGGTGCCGAACAGACCGATGAACGGACCGGCCGAGCCGATCGTCGCCAGCGACCCGAGGCGCGCCTCATAGGTTTCCGCTTCGCGCGACATGGTGACGTCCATCGCCCGGTCGATACGCATCTGCAAGCCGATCGGCGATCGGGCGCCGCGCTCGAAACTCTTCTTCCACTCGCGCATGGCGGCGACGAAAATCGCGGCAAGGCCGGTGTTCGTCCGTTCCGACAGGGTACGGTAAAGTTCTTCCAGCGACTGCCCGGACCAGAAGACCTGCTCGAACTGGTCGAACTGGCGCTTGGCCTTGCCGAAGCTGACATATTTGTCGATCACGATCGCCCAGGTCCAGATCGATGCGCCGATGAGACCTATCATCACCAGCTTGACGACCAGACCGGCCTGCATGAACAGCGACCAGAGGCTTACTTCGCTCGCCGCTGCCGCCAAACCTACCTGTTCCATCTACTATCCCCGAATCCAAACGCCCGGCGTTGAGGACCGGGCGGTTCAAAAGCGCTCTCGCGAGTATATCTTTGACCGCTGGATCCGCTTAGCCCTAACCCCAAGATACCCTGAGCTTCAAGCTTGGCTTCTCGCTTTCAATTTTGGTCAAAGGAAGGCGTGCGTTGCACAAATTCCTCATGTCTCAGTAAGACACCATTATCGTTAACGAAAGGTTTAGGCGGGCCTTGCAATCGCAAGTTCCCAGATCACTTGAAGTTGGAACAAGGAAAGCCGGCAACTTCCAACTTAGTTTTTTCTCATTCACGGGTTATGACACTGTCAGAATCGGATTCTCGGGGACACACCATGTGGCGCGCAGTGTTGATAGCCTTGACGATGTTGATCGCGGTGCCGGCCCATGCCGCCTCGTTCGACTGCAAGGGCGTCCCCTCGCCCGATGAACGGATAGTTTGCAACGACCCCCTCCTTTCGGCGCTGGATACGCTGCTTCCGCGGGTCCAGGAAAAGGCCGAACGGGAGAAAAGGGCGGAGACCCGTCAGATTCTGCGGGACTTCGCGAGCGACCGGTCATCCTGCGGCTCCGACCGATCCTGCGTTCTGAGCACGTATATTGCGGTCCTTGGAGAACTCGGCGGGCCTAAGAGCATCCCCGCGGACATCACTGCCAGCACGATCGCGGGCGGCCGGGCCAAGCCCTCCCCGACATTGCCCGCGAAGATCGGCCAATGCTCCGTCACCAACGTCACCGAGGTCCATCCGCGGGTCGGCCAGGATCCCATCAAGGACGAGGATTACGACGCCGGAACCGGCATCGAATATGCCAATGAAGGCTATCAGGTTTCCTATGCCCGCGAGGAGGCGCTGATTGCCTCCAAGCCCGGCGACAAGGTGACCATGTGCCTGATTGCCATTCCCAAGCGCTGCCCGCAGGGCGACGACCGAGGCCGTGAATATTTCGTCACCAACGCCCGCACCGGGCAGAGTTGGGCGATGGCCGATTCGCAGCATGCCTGCGGTGGCCCGTAGGCCCGGGTCTAGACCGGATTCACCTGCTCGGCCGGACGCCCGAGAAACTTTTCCGCCACGCTCTCGGGCAGCCGGCGCGGACGCCCGTGCCTGTTGATGACCGCGATCACCACTTTTGCGGCGATCAGCAGCGTTTCGCCCCGGCGGATCTCCTGGTTGAGCACCATCTTGGCGCCGCCCGCCTTTTCCGTCACCGTCTGGATGATCAGGATGTCGTCCATGCGGGCCGGCTGCTTGAAGTCGATTTCCATCCGGTGGACGACGAAGACCAGCCCCTCCTCGTCGGCGGAAAGCAGCGCGCTCTGCTCGCAGCCGAGGCAGCGCAGATAGTCAGTGCGGCCGCGCTCCAGGAAATGCAGATAACGGGCGTGGTAGACGAGGCCTGAAAAATCCGTGTCTTCATAATAGACGCGCTGGGCCAGCCGATGGCCACCTTCCATCAATTCGCCCGATAACAAAAAATTGTGTTCCTTCATGGCCTTGCCTTGGAAATTCCCTCTACTCCACTGGATAAGCGCGCAATGCCGCCCCAGTTTTGACGTGCTGTCACATATCCTCCCTATCAGGAAATAAGTCGAAAACCAGCGGAGAGTAACTCATGAAGATTGCAGTCCTGGGCGGCGACGGCTTCGTCGGCTGGCCGACATCGCTTCACCTGTCCGACGCCGGCCACGAGATCCACATCCTCGACAACCTCTCCCGCCGCTGGATCGATACGGAGCTTGGCGTCCAGTCGCTGACGCCGATGGACAGCATCCAGGAACGCACCCGCATCTGGCATGCCGAGACCGGACGCCGCATTCATTTCCATCTGATCGACCTCGCCAGGGACTACGAACTCCTGAAGGGCTGGCTTTCAAAAAACCGCCCGGGCGCCATCATCCACTTCGCCGAACAGCGTGCCGCGCCCTATTCGATGAAGAGCGACCGGCACAAGAACTACACCGTCAGCAATAATGTAAACGCCACCCATAACCTCCTAAATGCGCTGGTCGAACTCGATCTCGACGCGCATCTCGTGCATCTCGGCACGATGGGCGTCTACGGCTATTCGACGGTCGGAGCGGCGATCCCGGAAGGCTACCTCCCGGTCGGCATCGAAACGGCCGACGGCCGCACCGTTTCCCAGGAAATTCTCTATCCGAGCAATCCCGGCTCGATCTACCACATGACCAAATGCCTCGATCAGCAGCTCTTCCAGTTCTACGCAAAGAACGACGGATTGCGGATCACCGACCTGCACCAGGGCATCGTCTGGGGCACCCATACCGAACAGACCCGGCGGCACGCGCAATTGATCAATAGATTCGACTATGACGGGGATTACGGGACGGTCTTGAATCGTTTTCTCATCCAGGCGGCGATCGGTTATCCGCTCACCGTCCACGGCACCGGCGGCCAGACCCGCGCCTTCATCCACATCCAGGATTCGGTCTGCTGCATCGAGATCGCGCTGAACAACCCGCCTGCCCGCAGCAGCCGCGTCGAGATCTTCAACCAGATGACCGAGACCCACCGGGTGCGCGATCTTGCCGAGATGATCGCCCGGATGAGCGGCTCCAGGATCGCCTGGCTGCCCAACCCGCGCAAGGAAGCGCCCGAAAACGAGCTGGTGGTGAAGAACGAAAAGTTCCTCGGCCTCGGTCTCGAACCGACGACGCTTGGCGAAGGACTGCTCGGAGAGATCGTCGACGTTGCGAAGAAATATGCCTACCGCGTTGACAGATCACGCGTTCCGGCGGTCTCCGCCTGGACGAGGGACATTGCCGCCAAGGTGGAACATGACCCGGAGGGTGTGAGGTTGAAGTCGGTGTCGTGAGTGGGACGCCCTCATGACCAACGCCTTCGTTACCCTGGTCACCAATGCCGACTACGCCATGGGCGCAACCGCGCTGGCCCGATCCATCCGCCGCACCGGCACTGAGGCCGATATCGTCGTCCTCCACACAGGCGGCGTCGAGCGCCCTGCCCTCTCCCCGCTCGAAGCCCTCGGCTGCCGCCTGGTCGAGGTCGAGCACCTGCCGCTCTCCGAAGCCTTCAACGAACGGCATGCGCGAAAAAACCTGCATGGAACCGCCCCCTTCACCAAAGGCCGCAAGCCGGATTTCCACACGCCGCTCGACAATTTTTGCAAGCTTCGGCTCTGGCAGCTCACCGACTACGAAACCTGCATCTTCATCGACGCCGACGCGCTGGTGCTGAAGCCGATCGACAAGCTGTTCTCCTATCCGGAATTCTCCGCCGCCCCGAACGTCTACGAAAACCTTTCGGATTTTCACCGGCTGAATTCCGGCGTCTTCGTCGCCAAACCGTCTGCCGAGACTTTCGCAAACATGCTGACGGCACTCGACCAGCCGAACGCCTTCTGGCGGCGCACCGACCAGACGTTTCTGGAAACCTTCTTCCGCGACTGGCACGGCCTGCCGGTCTTCATGAACATGCTGCAATACGTCTGGTTCAACATGCCCGATCTCTGGAACTGGGAAAGCATCGGCGTGCTGCATTACCAGTATGAGAAGCCGTGGGAGAAGGATCACCCGAAGGCCAACCAGCTGCGGCCGCTGATCGACCTCTGGCATGCATTTTACGAGGATCGCGAGATCCCCGCCCTCTCCACGCTGCCAAAACCGGGAGAAACGCCATGAAGGTGCTGATATCGGGCGGAACGGGCCTGGTCGGTCGCTACATCGTCGAAGGCCTCATCGATGCCGGATATCAGGTGATTGTTGGAGGGCGCAGCCCGCCGGCGCCTGGCTTCTTTTCCAAACCCGTCGAGTTCGCGCCCCTTTCGCTCGATCCCGCCCTCGACCAGATCGAAGCTTTCGACGAGGCCTACTTCTTCGTCCATGCCGCCTTCGACCATTTGCCCGGAAAATACCGCGGCGGCGAAGGCGATGATCCCGATCGTTTCCGCCGGCTGAACCTCGATGGTACCGTCAAGCTGTTCGAGACCGCCAGGAAGGCCGGCACCCGCCGGGCGGTCTTCCTCTCGAGCAGGGCCGTCTATGACGGGCACACGGCCGGAACGGTGCTTGACGAAGACCTGCCTTTGAAGCCGGACGGGCTCTACGGCGAGATCAAACTCTGGGCCGAGGGAGCACTGGCGGAGCTTTCGGCCCCCGGTTTTGCCACCTCGTCTCTCCGGCTCACCGGCGTTTACGGCAATCTGCGCCCCAATAAATGGGACGCGCTCTTTTCGGATTATCTGGCGGGCCGGCCGGTTCCGCCGCGTGCGGGAACGGAGACGCATGGTCGCGATGTCGCCGCCGCCGTTCGCCTCATGCTGGAAACAGAGACCGGTAAGATCGCCGGCCAGGTGTTCAATGCGTCGGACATACTGACCGATACCCGCGAAATCCTCGGCTCTCTGCCGGGGTCCGATCACAACCTGCCGCCGCCGGCAGATCGCGCCGCCGTCAACGTCATGTCGACGGACAAACTGAAGGCGCTGGGCTGGCAGCCGGGCGGCGCGCCGCTCTTGCGGCAGACGATCGCAGATCTTGCGGCCGCTCTCAATGCGACTGCGTGAACCGCCGCATCTTTGCTTCGTTCTTTGCCTTTTCGATCGCCTTCTTGTGCTCCTCGGCCCATTTCTGGCCCGCATCGCCGCCCCAGAGCAGCCAGGCGATGTAACCGGTCGACGGATTTTCGTCGTCGCCAAAGTTCTCGGCACGCTTGTCCGCCTTGTGGCGGGAAAAATAGCTCACCATGCGCCGCACCGTCTTTTCCGAGATCGACTTGCGGTTCTTGAGGTCCCGGGCTCTGGCGACGCCCACCATCGTGCCGCCGCGGCGGTGCTGGGAGCGGAGCTTCAAGCCTTTTTCAGCGGCTTGCGCCACTTCGGCAGGCGGGACGTGATTGGGGATTTCGCTATCCATCGGTCTTCCTCAGCTCGGACTCGCTCTTGAGAACCCGGTCGCCGTCTTCCTGGCGGATGAGGAACGCGGGCTCATCGGCATCCGCCTTGCGCTTGATCGTCTTGCCCTTGATCTTGCGCTCCACGTCGCTGGTGAATTTCCGGGCGACCTTGCCGTTGGCCTTGGATCGCCCCCAGGTCCACGCGACCTCGTTCCCGATCTCGATCTTCTGCATGGCGTTCTCCTTTCGGGGAGAAACGGCAAGCGACGCGCAGATGTTCCAGCCGGAATGCAGGCGGGCGGAACGGGCGCACGTTTTGCCCGCGCCAGCCGACGATCACCGGTGGCGAGCGCTGAAGTCCGGCCGAAAGCGGAGAAGATCGAACTTAGGATTTCAGGTCGAGGTCGCCGTCGCGCCAGACGAGGTGGCGCGGACTGACCGGCAGGTTCTCGATCTCCTCCGCGATGAAGTAGGGCGGGATGTCGAGCGCCCTCAGCGCCGCGGTCGTCGCCGGTACCCATTTGAATTCCAGATCGTGCTCGTCCCTGATCCGATGGACGATGTCCGTCGGATGAAAGGGAAAGGTCTGCGGTATGTCCATCAGGTAATAATAACCGAGCTCATGCCAGTCGCGGTCTTCGTAGTGGAAGAAGTTCTCGACCGACCAGAGCAGCCGCCCGACCGTCACCTCGGCGCCGATTTCCTCGACCATCTCGCGTCTGAGTGTCTCTTCCGATGTCTCGCCGATCTCGGCCCGCCCGCCCGGAAAAGTCCAGAAGGCCTCGTCCACGGCGCGATGCACCAGCACGTAGCCGTCCCGGAACCCAAGCCCGGCAATCCGCATCTGGAAGATACGCTTGCTCTTGGTCTTGATACGGATGCGAGTGCGCGCCATGCGGTTTATCCCAGTTCGATCACGACGATTTCCGGCCTCGAGCCCACTCTCACCGGCAGGATGGAACAGCCGAGGCCTCGGGACACGATGAGATCACGCTCCCCCTCACGATAATGTCCGGCCGGATAACGCCGCGAGCCCTGTGATGCAGCGGCGGGCTGCCAGCCCAGAATATTGATCTGGCCGCCATGGGTATGACCAGAAAGCGTCAGACTGACCCTCTCGCTCACCTGCGGAAATATGTCCGGCTCATGTGCCATGAGCAGCACCGGCGAGTCATCGTCAATCTGCGCGAGCGTTCCCGGAAGATCGTCGATGCCCCTCATCGTCATCTGCTTGAGATCTTTGCCAGGGCGCGGAGCCATCTGGTCGCCGAGGCCCGCCAGCCAGAACGTTTGCCCGTCTTTCTCCAGCCTGACGGCCTCGTTGATGTAGGTCGATATGCCAACGGCCCTCAGTGCAGCCGCCGCGACATTCTCAGTGAAGGGATTTCTCTGGAGGAACAAATCCTCATAATGGTCATGGTTGCCGAGCACCGCATGAACACCTAGCGGCGCCTTCAGCACCGAGAGCGACTGCGACCAATCCGCAGGCGGGATATGCTCGGTCAGCAGGTTCATTCCCGACACGTAATCGCCGAGCAGCAGGATGACATCCCCGTTCAGCGCATTGGCCGCAGAACAGATCGACCCGATCCGGTCGAGGCTCATCCAGGGCTCGCAGGCGTGGATATCCGCCAGGACGACAACGCGCAGCTTCAATCCCGGCGTCCATCGCCTGGGCGTGACGGCATATTGCGTCAGCCGAGGCCGTGCCATCACCTCCACGAAGGGATAGGCGGCCAGAGCGAACAGGGTCGCAACTCCTCCGGCAAAGGCCTTGAGCAAAGTCCGCCTTGTGAGCACTCAGTCATCCTCGAGATTCATCCGAAATTGCGCGGCCTCGAGATCCTTCGGCGGCTGCATTCCCAGATGTTTCCACGCGTTTGCGGTCAAAACGCGGCCCCGCGGCGTGCGCTGGATGAAACCCTGCTGGATCATGTAGGGTTCGATGATGTCCTCGATCGCATCTCGCGGTTCGGACAGGCCGGCGGCGATCGTCTCGATACCGACCGGCCCGCCGCCAAAATTGACGGCGATCATGTTGAGATAGCGTTTGTCGAGCTGGTCCAGACCCATATTGTCGACCAGCAGCCGGGTCAGCGCCTCGTCGGCGATCTCCTTCGTCACCGCTTCGGCCTTCGCTACTTCGGCGAAATCGCGCACCCGGCGCAAGAGCCGCCCGGCGATGCGTGGCGTGCCGCGGGCGCGGCGGGCGATCTCGCGGGCGCCTGCATCGGTCATCGAAAGGCTCATCAGCCGCGCACCGCGCCGGACGATCAGTTCCAACTCATCGACCGTGTAGAAGGACAACCGGATGGGAATGCCGAACCGGTCGCGCAGCGGCGTGGTGAGCAGACCGGCCCGGGTGGTGGCGGCAACCAGCGTGAACTTCGACAGATCGATCTTCACCGACCGCGCCGACGGCCCTTCGCCGATGATCAGGTCGAGTTGGAAATCCTCCATCGCCGGATAGAGAATTTCCTCGACCGCTGGATTGAGCCGGTGGATTTCGTCGATGAAGAGCACGTCCCGCTCTTCGAGATTGGTGAGCAGGGCCGCAAGATCGCCGGCCTTGGCGATGACCGGGCCGGATGTCGAGCGGAAATTGACGCCGAGTTCCTTCGCCATGATCTGCGCCAGCGTCGTCTTGCCAAGCCCCGGCGGGCCGACGAACAGCACGTGGTCCAGCGCCTCGCCGCGGTTCTTCGCCGCCTCGATGAACACCTTCAGGTTGGCGCGTGCCTCCGCCTGGCCGGTGAACTCGTCCAGCGACCGCGGGCGCAGCGTCGTATCCAGGTCTTCGCCCCGCTTTTCCGGCGTTATCAGGCGGGCGGGTTCACTCATGCGAGAAGTTCCATTCCGGGTACGCGCGAAGCGGCTTTCTTATCGAAGGTTTTAATGGATTTGCATCCCTCTTCCAACGAGCGGCCGGCGATGAGAGCATCAGCGAAATCCATGTTCGTATTTTCAACCTGCCGAAGCGCAGCAACGACAAGCGCATGGCTTTCTATCACAAGCCCGCGCGTCTGCAGCAACTTCCCAATGGCAAGTACGACTTCCTTTTTCTTGAAGCCATATCGCGATCGCAGGGCCCAATCGAGTTCAAGCAGACTGATAAGCGTTACGAATGCGGTATATTCCCGGCCCAGTCCTTTTGCGAACTCTTTCGCTGCTGCCATTTGCTGTGGGTCATCTGCGACCAACGTTCGCACAATGACGTTGGTATCCAGCCCCAGCAACGTCATTCCGCTGCATCCGCTTGTTCATCGTCGCCGATATCAAGGACATTGGCTCCGCCAGCGGCCAGCACGGCTGCGTCGATTTCCTCCAATGTTGCTGGCCCGTTCGGCGGATTACCGAGAAGACCGACGAGGTCGCCGAAATCGATATTTTTCGGCGTAATCACGAGATCTCCGTTCACCACCGAATAAACAACCTCATCTCCCGGATGCAAATTGATCGCCTCCCGCAGGTCCTTCGGTATCGTCAGCTGCCCCTTGGCGGAAAGCGTAAGCGTCCAACCCATAGCACGTTCCTCCGATAAAACTGCGATTGGAGGAAATAATACGATTATTCCGACAAACTCGCAAATCTTCCACTCACCGAGCCAGTTCCTTCAGCCCCAGCCGGATGAGCCTGGCGCTATCGCCCCCCTCACCGCCGTTCTTGAGCGCCGCCGCAACCGCGTTCGCGGCCTGGTCGCGGGAGTACCCGAGATTGGTGAGCGCCGAGACGGCATCGGCGACCGGTGCAGCGGCCACGCCCTCGCCAAGCTCCTGCTTGAGGCCGATATTGCCCGAAGCCTCGCCGGCAAAGGTGGGCGCCTTGTTCTTGAGTTCGGTGACGATACGCACCGCGACCTTCGGCCCGACGCCGGGCGCACGCGAGACAGTCGTCTTGTCCTGGAGGGCAATGGCGTTGGCAAGCTCGGAGGGCGTCAGCGTCGAGAGCACCGCGAGCGCCACCTTGGCGCCGACGCCCTGGACGCTCTGCAGCAGGTTGAACCATTCCCGCTCCAGCGCGCTCAGGAAACCGAAAAGCTTGAATTGATCCTCGCGGACATAGGTCTCGATGAAGAGGACCACCGCTTCGCCGACCGAACCCATCTTCGACAGCACCCGCGACGAGCAGAAGACCTCGTAACAGACGCCGTGAACGTCGACGAGCACATAGTCCTCGCCGATCTCGTCGATAGTGCCTTTGAGCTTGCCGATCATGAAAGATGTCCGTCAGGGATGGGTTTCGGGGGAGATGATGTCGAGGGAGGGAAAATAGGCGCGGTAACGGGCTACATCACGGGTCAGGAGACGATGGGAGCGGACCGCGGCATGGGCGCCGATCAGGAAATCCGGCAGCGTTCGCTCACGTTGACCGCCGGCTTTGCGATACTGCATATGCGCCAGTCCAGCCCGATAGGCTGCGGTGAACGGCAGCATTTCGCGCGCAAGGTTAAGCTTCGACAACAGAAGCATCAGCTTCTCTTCGCTCGGCGCCATGCTGGCAAGCTCAGCCCAGACGATCGGCGTCAGAATGAACTGCGTCTCCGCCTTCAACGAGACCAGCATATTCGACGACCATTCCTTGAATGGGTTATCCGGGCCGAAAACGTCGATAAACACATTGGTATCAATGAGAACCGATGTCATCGCGAGGCCCCCTCAAGAATTCCATAAATTCGTCAGCCGTCATACCGCCCGTATCGAAGGTGCCGGATCTGCTCTTAATCCATGAGGCAAAATCGTCCGTGGACTGGTTTTCGCCGTTGGATACGACGACCAATCGTGCGCCTCTGTCGTCGGCGACAAAGTCCACCTCCGAACCCGGTCCGATCTTCAATCGGTCGCGGATTTCCTTCGGGATCGTAACCTGGCCTTTTTCGGTGACGCGCATGGTAATACCTCTCAGGTATTACTTATCGTCGGAACAAGAACAAGTCAAGAACAAACTAGCCGGCGAGCGCGGCGCGCATACGCTGGCCGCCGCGGTTGTGGGCGTGGCAGATGGCGATTGCCAGCGCGTCCGCGGCGTCGTTGCCCTTGAACTCCGCCTTCGGCATCAGGATCTTCAGCATCATGTGGATCTGCTGCTTTTCGCCGTGGCCGACACCGATCACCGCCTTCTTGACCGCGTTCGGCGCATATTCGGCGACGGGCAGCCCGGCCCTCGCCGGCACCAGCATGACGACCCCCCTCGCCTGGCCGAGCTTCAGCGTGGCGACCGCATCCTTGTTGACGAAGGTTTGTTCGACGGCGGCCTCGTGCGGCTGGTAGGCATGCACGACTTCCGCCAGCCCGTCATGCAATTGGCAGAGGCGGGAGGCGAGGTCCATGTCGCCGTCGGAGGTCACGGTCCCCGAGGCGACGAATTTCAGGCTGTTGCCGAGCGTCTCGATAATGCCCCAGCCGGTGCGTCGAAGCCCCGGATCGATGCCGATGATGCGAATCGTGCCTGTCATGCCCATACCCTATCCTGATGCCCCAACCAGTGCCACGAGAATGTGAACAAACCGAAAACGCGCATGGAGGCCCGTTTACCCTTCGGTAACC
This sequence comes from Neorhizobium sp. T6_25, assembly GCF_002968555.1. Classification (NCBI taxonomy): domain Bacteria; kingdom Pseudomonadati; phylum Pseudomonadota; class Alphaproteobacteria; order Hyphomicrobiales; family Rhizobiaceae; genus Neorhizobium; species Neorhizobium sp. T6_25. The sequence goes on along the minus strand of NZ_PVBL01000002.1, from coordinate 459,063 downwards.
ATGTCGGGAAGGTTTGCCCCCTTTCGGGTCGCCGGTTGGCAACGCCCCAGCGCCTCGCGCGTTGCAAATCGCGGCTTGGACGCAATGTGAGGAGGCAGCCATGACAGGCAGACATCATTCCCTATCCGTCAAGGTGATCGGGCTTGTGCTGGCGCAGAATGGGATTCTCGCGGGGCTCCTCTTTTACGTCGCCGACGAGCTGACGCCTTTCGAGATGCTGGGCATCGCCGCGTCGCTGATAACGCTGACCCTCGTCACCATTTCCCTTGCCGGTGCGCTCATCAATCCGTTGCGCACCATCGCGGGAACCGTCTCGGAGGTCGCCGCCGGCAAGACGGCGGTGCCACGCGAACATCTGGCCCGCACCGATGAAATCGGCTCGATCTCCCGGGCGCTGGAGCAGCTTTGCCGCAATCATCTCACCCGGCTCGTCAAGGACGAAGAAGCGCGCGAGCGGCAAGAGGCGGAGGCGGCGCAAGCTCGCATGCGCGATCTTGAGGCCGCCGGAGAGGAGGCACGCGACCTGAGGACGGTGGTCGAAGCGCTCGACGGCGGCCTGCGGCGCCTGGCGGTCGGTGATCTGACCGTGCGGATCGATATGCCGTTCCCCGACAGATACGAGGGCCTGCGTGCGGATTTCAACCATGCCCTGACGATCCTGGAGGACGTGCTCGGCATGATCGGCAGCTGCGCCCACGGCCTTCACACAGACTGCGCCGAGGCTCGCGACGAACTGACGAAAACCGCCGAGGCCGGCGGCCGGCTGACGGCAACCATCGCCAAGACAGCTGCGGATGTCGGCAAGCTTGCCGAAACGCTAAGGGTGCGAAAGATGCACGCCCAGCACGCGGCCGAAATCGCCAACAATGCCCGGCTCGACATGCGCCCGCCGAAGGAGATGATAGAAGCCGCAACGGTGGCCATGGAGGCGATCCGCAAGGCGTCGCTCAAGATCGAGCCCGCCACCGCAACGATCCGGGAGATCGCCTTCCAGGCCAATATGCTCGCCCTCAATGCCGGCCTCGAAGCGGCCCATCCGGGTGAGGCCGAGATCGACTTCAAGACCGTGGCGGAGGAAATCCGCGGACTTGCCGAGCGGGCCGCCGAGGCGGCCAAGGAAATCTCCGGCCTGTCCCGAAAATCGGCGGAAGCGGCCGAACTCGGCGGCAAGTCTGTCGAGAAGGCGGGCGGAGAACTGGATGCGATGACGATCTACGCGGATGCCTTGCACGGTCACGTGGCGGCACTCGCCGCGAGCTCGGGCGAGGAGATCGAAGCGGTCGCAGCCGTCAGGACCACGATGACAACGCTTGCCAAGGCGAGCCGCGACCAGATCGGCGCGCTGGATGCGCTGACGGCAAAGCTCGGCCGCATGAACCGCGATATCGGCGCGATCGACCATCATGCAGGGCGCTTTGCGCCCGTCACGATCCTCCAAGCGGGAGGAGTGGCGGTACCGGAGAGCCTCAAACCCGCAAAACCCGGTTCGCACCTGCGGCTGGTCAAGTCGTGATGCCGAGGGGCTCCGCTGCGCGCCTTTTTGGGGCGCTTCTTTTTCTGTCGGCCGGAGGGTCGTATTCCTGGACGAGGCTGCCTAGATAACTGGAACACCCTGTCAGTTATTCCGCCTTCAGGACGCGCCGATGATCCCCTTTTCCATTCTCGATCTTTCACCCGTCGGTGAAGGTTATTCCGTGAGCGATGCGCTCGACCAGTCCCGCCGCCTGGCGATCAAGGCCGAGGAGCAGGGCTACAAACGCGTCTGGCTTGCCGAGCACCACGGCATGCCGGGCATCGCAAGTGCCGCAACGGCGATCGTCATCGCCCATGTGGGGGCGGCCACCAAGACCATCCGCGTCGGCTCCGGCGGCATCATGCTGCCCAACCATTCCCCTCTCGTCATCGCCGAACAGTTCGGCACGCTGGAAGCGTTGTTACCTGACCGCGTCGATCTCGGTCTTGGCCGCGCGCCTGGAACCGACATGCGCACCGCGAGCGCCCTTCGCCGCAATCTCGATGCCGGCGCCGAAAGCTTTCCGCACGACATTCTGGAATTGCAGCGCCTGCTCGGCGCGCCCGAAAAGGACCAGAGCCTGCTCGCCGTCCCGGGCATGGATGCGCATGTGCCGATCTGGCTGCTCGGATCGAGCGTCTACAGCGCCCATCTCGCAGCCGCCCTCGGCCTGCCCTATGCGTTTGCCTCGCATTTCGCGCCTGACATGCTGATGGAAGCGATCTCGATCTACCGCGACCGTTTTAAGCCGTCTCTCCAACTCGACAAACCCTACATGATGGTCGGCGTCATGGGCGTCGCGGCGGAAACCGATGCCGAAGCGGAGCGCGCCTTCACCTCGTCGCAGCAGCAGTTCGTCAATCTGCGCAAGAACGTCCGCACCCGGTTCCCGAAGCCCGTCGACAGCATGGAAGGTTTCTGGACGCCGATGGAGAAGATGAGCGTCGAACACACGCTGCGTTACGCAGCGGTCGGCTCAGTTGCGACGGTCGAGGCAAAGCTCAGGGATTTCCTGGGAGAAACCGGCGCCGACGAATTGATCATCTCGATGCCGATCCACGATGTCGACGCACGGCTGCGCTCGGTCGAACTGTTCGCGACGCTGCCGATGATGGAAAAAGTCCAAGCCTGAAACAAAGGCGGGCTGGTCATGCCAGCCCGCCTTCAAAACTGTTCGGTGGAGAATGGTCAGGCCGAAAGCTTGGCCATGACCTCTTCGGAAACCTCGAAGTTCGAATAGACGCTCTGCACGTCGTCGTCGTCCTCCAGGTTGTCGATGAGCTTCAGCAGCGACTGCGCCTTCTCCTCGTCCACCTCGATCGTGTTCTGCGGCCGCCAGATCACCTTGACCGTTTCGGCCTGGCCGAGCGTCGCTTCGAGCGCCTTCGACACTTCGCCGAGGCTTTCGAAAGCGCAGATGATCGTGTGGCCGTCCTCGTCGGTGGTCACGTCGTCGGCACCGGCCTCGATCGCCGCTTCCATCACCTTGTCCGCATCGCCGACGCTCGCCTTGTAGGTGATTTCGCCCACATGGTCGAAGGAGAAGGAAACCGAGCCGGTTTCGCCGAGCACGCCGCCGGCCTTGGTGAAGATCGAGCGGACGTTGGAGGCCGTGCGGTTGCGGTTGTCGGTCAGCGCCTCGACGATGACGGCGGTGCCGCCCGGGCCGTAACCCTCGTAGCGAACGGAATCGTAGTTTTCCGCATCCGCGCCGGCAGCCTTCTTGATCGCCCGGTCGATATTGTCCTTCGGCATCGACTGCGCCTTGGCGTTCTGGATCGCCAGGCGCAATGCCGCGTTCATGGTCGGATCAGGCAGACCCGTCTTTGCGGCGACGGTGATTTCGCGCGCAAGCTTGGAAAACATCTTCGACCGGATCGAATCCTGCTTGCCCTTGCGGTGCATGATGTTTTTGAACTGTGAATGGCCAGCCATGGCACCCCTGACACTTTAGCTTGTTCTGGAACTCGTTCTGGAATGGCGCCTTATAATTTCGAAGCCGGAGCCGTTCAAGGGCATTCCAGGGCAAGGCGGGGCTTTTCCTGATGCCGCCCCGCCGGCAAGGCCAGGAACAAAGCCAAAGCCTTGCCGTTTGTTCACCGAGACGAACAACAAGGAGACAATCGATGGCAAGCCTTACCGAAGCCCGCGAAGCGCCCGAACGCCAGCTCTGGGACGAGATCGACCACATTCATGCCGGCATGCTCGGGATCGAGGGCTCGCACATGCATTTCCAGCCGATGGCGCCGAACGCCGATCCGAAATCGAGCACGATCTGGTTCTTCACCAAGGCCGATACGGACCTGGTACGGGCGATACACGCCGGCAGCCGCGCCCATTTCTGCGTGGTCGGCAAGAACCACGATTACCACGCCTGCCTTTCCGGTACGCTGGAGATCCGTAACGATCGCGCCAAGATCGACGAATACTGGAGCGCCGTGACATCGGCATGGTTCGAACACGGCAAGGAAGACCCGCTTCTGACCCTGCTGGCCTTCCGCATCGACGACGCGGAAATCTGGGCCTCCACCGACAGCACGCTGAAATTCGGCTGGGAGATCGCCAAGGCCAATCTGAACGACGAGAAGATGCCGGAGGTCGGCGTCAAGCAGCACCTCGCCTTCCCGCAGTTCCATTGAACCGGAACAAGGCCGCAGGGGCGATCACAGCCCCTGCGGCACCAGTATCGTCGGCTTTTTCGGCAGGCTGCGCATCGACACCCGGATCGTCGGTTCCTTGGCATAGGCGATATCGAACTTGGCGTCGAACATGGCGATGAAATTGTCGAGCGGCGGTCCCCAGCGGTGCATCGGCAGGATGAGCGACGAGCGCAGCCGCTGCACGACCCGGCTCATGCTGTCCGCCCCCATGGTCAGGCCGCCGTCGACCGGCACCATCAGGATGTCGAGCCGACCGATCTCCGTATACTGCGCCTCGTTGAGCTCGAAATGCAGGTGGCCGAGATGGCCGATGCAGAGGCCCGCGACCTCGAAGATGAAGATCGAATTGCCGTCTTCCTCGATGCCGCCGCCCCAGTTGCGGATATCCGACACGACATTGCGGACATAGACATCCCCCACCATGACGCGATGCTGCGCCTTTTCGCCCGGGACATCGCTCCAGCCGTGCAGGACGTGCTTGATCCCGGGATCGGGGCTCAGCGTAAAATGGGTGGAATGCGCCTTGTTCATCGTTGCCACGTCCGGCATCCGCGACGGTCGGTAGGCGCCGCTATAGTCGGTGGCGATGCCGATCCCTTCCGGCGTTTCGATGAAATAGGTGGAATGGCCGACAAAGGTGATCTTCACCTCTTCCCGGTCGGCAAGCGCCAGGTTCCTCCTCGCCTGAACGAGCTGCAGGTCGGAGGGGCTGAAACTTGCGAAGGTGACGCCGGGCAGCTTCTGGGCGATCGCCTGGCATTGGCTGATGGGCAGGCCATCCTGGGCGAGCGCTGCGAAAGCAGACAGGAGGAGGCCGAAAAGACCGAGTGCGAGAGCCCGTAGCATCATGGTGATCCCAAAGAACTGCGTTCATGCTCATTCCCGGCGAAAACATGCGGCAATGCGAAAGGCCGGTCCAGCCGCAATCGCCGCGGCCGGTCTCACAATTCTGTCATTGGCGGAGGTCATGGAGTTGATTATTGAAAAGCCGGCGCAACGCCCGACATAAGCTCGCCGGCGTCCGGTCGGAAGCGCGAGAGGATATTTCATGAAGCGTGATATTGAGATCAAGACCAAGGACGGCACGGCCAAGGCCGCCCTCATCCGGCCCGAGAACGGTGCTGCAACGGACAAGGGCGTCATCCTCTACATGGATGCCTTCGGCCCGCGCGAGGCGCTCTACTGGATCGGCCAGCGCATCGCCGATGCCGGTTACGCCGTACTTGTTCCCGATCTTTATTACCGCTCCGGCGAATATGGTCCGTTCAACGCCCGGACCGCGTTCAACGAGGAAGGCTCCAAGACCCGGATCAGGGCCATGATGCAGACGGCCACCCAGGCACTCACGGCACAGGACGGCGCCGCCTTCATCGAAGCGCTGGAAACCGAAGGCGTCACCGGTGCGATCGGAACGGTGGGTTACTGCATGGGCGGCGCCCGCGCCATCACCGCCGCAGCCCATTATCCGGAGCGCATCAAGGCGGCCGCCAGCTTCCATGGCGGCAATCTCGCAAGCGACGCCGAAGACAGCCCGCACCGGCTGGCTGACCGGATCAAGGCACGCATCTATGTCGGCGTCGCCGGCGTCGACACCAGCTTTCCGCCGGAACAATCCGCCCGTCTCGCCGAAGCGTTTCGCACCGGCGGCGTCGACCATATCGTCGAGAACTATGTCGGCATGGGGCATGGCTGGACCGTGCCGGACCACAGCGTCTACGACAAGAATGGTTCCGAGCGCCACTTCAAGCGCCTGCTGACCCTGTTCGAAGAGACCCTCTGAAGCGACCTCTCCGAAACGAAAAGGGGCGGCTTCGGGCCGCCCCTGATCTCATTGAACGTCCAGCATTCCGGTCAGCGACGCAGCATCACCCCAGACAGGGTTTGCGCGGCGTCCAGCTTACTTCCGGCGCTCGAAATTGCTGCTGTTGGCCAATTTCGGCTTGTCCTTCTTCTTGAAAGGCTTGTCGTCTTTCTTGAAGGGCTGGGCATCCTTGCGGAACGGCTTGGCGTCCTTGTTGAAGGGCTTTCCGTCGCCACGCGCTTCGGCTGTCCTAGGGCCGCCCGGACCGGCCGCGTTGGAGGTGTTCTTCCGCGGCTTGCCCTTCGCCCAGTCGTCGCCACGAGGCTCCTTCGGACGGTCGTCATAGGACTTCTTGACATAAGGCTTGGCTGGCGCGGGACGGCTGAGGTCCGGCGCGCTGGTCAACCGGGTGACGCGGATGCCGCGCTCCAGCGCCTTGTCCTTGCCGACCGCCTGCATGAAGGCGTCGGCGTGATCGGCAGCGATCTCGACGAAGGTTTCGTCCTGCTGCATCTTGATCGCGCCGATTTCCCGCTTGGTGACGTTGCCGTTGCGGCAGAGCATCGGGATCAGCCAGCGCGGCTCGGCATTTTGCTTGCGGCCGACCGACAGCGAGAACCACACGGCCGGGCCGAATTCGTCGCGCGACGGGCGCGGGGTCATCGGGAAGTCGCCCTCGCCGCCGGCGCGCTCGCGCGGCTTGCGGGCATCCTGCTGCACGGAGATCTCGATCAGATCCTCGGGCGCCGAATATTTGGTGCGGTAGAGACTGACGAACGCGGCCGCCAGCTTTTCCGCGCCGTGGCTCTCGACCAGCTTGGCGACGAGATCCTGCTCTTCCTCGCGCGGATTTTCGCTGAAGATCGGATCGGCCAGCAGACGTTCGTCGTCGCGCCGCATCACCTCTTCGGCAGACGGCGGGCGTGCCCAGGTGGCGGAAATGCCGGCGCCGCCGAGCAGGCGCTCGGCCTTGCGGCGTGCATTGACCGGTACGATCAGGGCGCTGATGCCCTTGCGTCCGGCGCGGCCGGTGCGGCCGCTGCGATGGAGCAGCGTTTCCGGATTGGTCGGCAGGTCGGCATGGATGACCAGGTCGAGGCCCGGCAGGTCGATGCCGCGGGCGGCGACGTCGGTGGCGATGCAGACGCGGGCACGGCCATCGCGCATCGCCTGCAGCGCATGGGTCCGCTCGTTCTGCGTCAGCTCGCCGGAGAGGGCCACGACGGCGAAATTGCGGTTGTTGAAGCGCGCCGTCAGATGGTTGACGGCAGCGCGGGTCGAGCAGAACACGATCGCGTTGGTCGACTCGTAATAACGAAGCATGTTGATGATCGCATTTTCGCGGTCGGCCGATGCGACGGCGAGCGCGCGATATTCGATATCGACATGCTGTTTTTCTTCCGCCGAGGTGGCGATGCGCACCGCGTCACGCTGGTAGCTCTTGGCAAGCTTGGCGATCGCGGCCGGAACGGTTGCCGAGAACATCAGCGTGCGGCGGTCGTCGGGCGCCGATTCCAGGATGAATTCCAGGTCCTCGCGGAAACCGAGATCGAGCATCTCGTCCGCCTCGTCGAGCACGGCGACCTTGAGGGCCGACATGTCGAGCGCGTTGCGGCGGATATGGTCACAGAGCCGGCCGGGCGTGCCGACGACGATATGGGCGCCGCGCTCGAGCGCGCGCCGTTCGCTGCGGATGTCCATGCCGCCGACGCAGCTGGTGATGACCGCGCCGGTCATCTCGTAAAGCCATTCCAGCTCGCGGGTGACCTGCATCGCCAGTTCGCGGGTGGGCGCAATGACGAGCGCCAAAGGCTGCCGCGCCGGGCCGAACTTTTCCGCGTCGCCGAGCAATGTCGGTGCGATCGCAAGCCCGAAGGCGACGGTCTTGCCCGAGCCGGTCTGGGCCGAAACCAGCGCATCGGAATGGATGAGAGCCGGGTCGAGCATGGATTTCTGGACGGGGGTCAGCGTTACATAGCCCCGTTTCGCCAACGCCTTGGCGATCGCCGGGACGGCGCCGTTGTAATCGGTCATCTAAATCTGTCTTTCGGATTTTCGCGCGCGAAGCGCTGTGGCTGCAACACTCGCAGCCGAACTTGCGCCGTTCCTACTTATTTGCAGGGCAAATGTCAAAGAGCATGTCTGCGGGAGGTCCCGGTCAAGGCCGCTATTGACGCCACAAGCTTAATATCTGACGTAAATCCGCCCCTGCTCGATGGCGGCGTCGATACGCTCGCGGGCTTCGAGGACTGGCTGTCGCGCCGATCGTAAGCGGCATTACCGCCAGAACGACGGTATCGTCTCCGCAAGCCGCGGCCCGATCCGGAGCGGTTCGATCTTCTCCGCAAGCCCGGTCGTATCGGAAATCTCGATGCCGAGGCCGCAGATGGTCGCGGGTCCGGTCGCCGCCTCGAAACGGCCCTTCGGCATTTTCGAGATGAAGCGGTTGAGCGGCTCTTCCTTGTCCATGCCGAGCGATGAGTCGTAGTCGCCGCACATGCCGGCATCCGACATGTAGCCGGTGCCGCCGTTGAGGATCTGGCAGTCGGCCGTCGGCACATGCGTGTGGGTGCCGACCACGAGGCTGGCGCGGCCGTCGACGAAATGCCCGAAGCACTGCTTTTCGCTGGTCGCCTCCGCGTGGAAGTCGAAGATGATCGCGTCCGCCTGTTCCTTCAACGGAGCAGCGGCAAGGATCGTCTCGGCGCTCTTGAAGGGATCGTCGAGCTCGGGATGCATGAACACCCGGCCCATGATGTTGGCGACCAGAATTCGCGCGCCATTGCGGGCGTAAAAAATGCCGGACCCCTTGCCCGGCGTGCCGGCGGGATAGTTGGCGGGCCGCAGGAACTGCTCGTGGCGGCCGGCAAAGCTGACGGCCTCCTTCTGGTCCCAGACATGGTTGCCGGTCGTCACCACGTCGGCGCCGGCATTGATCGTCTCGAGAAAGATATCCTCGGTAATGCCGAAACCGCCGGCGGCGTTCTCGCCGTTGACGATGACGAAATCGAGCTTCAGGTCGGCGACGAGGCCGGGCAGCTTTTCCCACACCGCCACGCGGCCGGTCTTGCCCACCATGTCACCCAGGAACAAAAGGCGCATTCTTATCCAATCTGTGCGCGGCCCATGTCTTGGAAGGGCCGGTAACCGCTCTCCGTCAGGATAGCGTCTAGTCTGATATCGTGTGGTTCAACGGGAACTGATGCCACTTCCTGGCAGTCGAAGGCAATCCCGATCAGCTTCGGGTTCAGGCCTTTTTGCTGCAGGCGGTGGATCGCCCGGTCATAATAACCGCCGCCATAGCCGATCCGGTGCCCTCCGGCATCGAAGGCCGACAGCGGCACCAGCATCACTTGCGGCTCGAGTTCCGCCGCATCCGGTCCCGGGCCGAACGTGCCGAACACGCCCGGCACCAGTTCGGCGCCGCGCACCAGTTCGCGGAAGATGATCGTCTTCTTGTCGAGAATGACCGGCACGCAGAGCCGCGCGCTGCGGTCCCTGAGATGCGCCATCAGCGGCCGCACATCGACTTCCGAGCGGATCGGCAGGAAGCCCGAAACGATGGCGCCGGCGTCGAGGCTGATCGCCTCGGCCCCATGCGACGCGATGGCTAGGCTCTTCTCGATGCGCTCGACCGGCGGGATGGCGTCCCGCTCGGCAAGCCGCGCGGCACGAAGCTCCGCCTTGGTCTTCAGGACGTCCGTCATACCTTGTCCGACCGCCTGACCAACAGCTTGTCGATGCGGCGGCCGTCGAGGTCGATCACCTCGAAGGTCCAGCCGTTCTTGGTGAAACTCTCGCCGAGTTCCGGCAGGCGCTTCATCTCGTCGAGCACGAAGCCCGCGACCGTTTCGTAGCCGGGATCGTCGCCGAGCGAAAAACCCATCTGGTCGGAGAATTCGTCGACCGGCATCCAGCCGGCGATCAGGAAAGAACCGTCGTCGCGCGCAACGATCGCAGGTTCTTCGTCCTCCTCCTCCTGAAAGACGCCGGTGATCGCCTCGAGGATGTCGCCTGAGGTGATGATGCCTTCGAAATGGCCGTATTCGTCATAGACGAGGACCATATGGGCCGGTGCCTTGCGCAGCGCCTGGATGACATCGAGCGCGCCGGTGAGGTCGGAGACGACAGGCGCCTCGCGCATGATGCCGCGGATATCCAGCATCTTGCCGCCGGCGATGAAATCATAGGCGTCCTTGACGAACAGCGTGCCGAGGATCTCGTCCGAACTGCCGTTGCGGATCGGCAGGCGGGAGCGCTGCGTGGCGCGCAGCTGCTCGCGGATCTCATCCGAATTGTCTTCGATGTCGATGACCTCGACATCCCGGCGCGGCGTCATCAGGCCGCGCGCGGTGCGGTCGGCAAGCCGCATGACGCCGGAGATCATCGCGGATTCTTCCGTCTCGATCACGCCGGCGCTCTGGGCTTCGGCAAGCACGGTCCGGATTTCCTCGTCGGTGACGCGATCGCCCTGCTCGCCCCGCTGGCCGAGCACGGTCAGAAGCATCCGGCCGGAAACGTCGAGCAACCAGACGATCGGGGCGCCGATGGTCGCAACCATCTTCATGGCGGGCGCGACACGGGCGGCAACCGCCTCCGGCGCCCGCAGCGCGATCTGCTTCGGCACCAGTTCGCCGACGATCAGCGACAGATAGGTGATGAAAACGACGACGGTGCCGACGCCCAGCCAGTCGGCCAGGTTGTCGGCCATGCCCTGCGCTTCCAGCCAGGTGGTCAGCCGGGCGCCGAGCGTGGCGCCCGAGAATGCGCCGGAGAGCACGCCGACCAGCGTGATGCCGATCTGGACGGAGGAAAGGAAGCGGCCGGGATCTTCCGCGAGCCGTATGGCTGTCGCTGCGCCGCGGTTGCCCTGCTCGGCCATGATCCGGAGCCGCACCGGGCGGGAGGAGACGACGGCAAGTTCCGACATCGCGAGGACACCGTTCAAAACGGTGAGGGCAATGACGATGAGTATTTCGGTTAACAAGAGAAGCTCTTTGATTGGAACAATATGCCTGCACGCAAAACGAATGTGCCGCCCCGAGGAACGGCCCGCATCCATACGACGGCGCCAGAGGCGCCTCGTCGCGACGTCTCGCGCACAGTTCAGAAAACCGGGACCGGTTCTCGGAGCTATGCACCTCCACGCGCATCCCGGAAATCATAGGGTCGCCCTGCGGGCATTGCAATGGCGGGGAACAAAATGAAGGGCTTCGACCGTGGCAGAAACGGCACGGCCGCTTCGTCCTGGCCTACTGAAGACTGGCCTGCTGAAGGCTGACCGTCAGTTCGGCGCGGGTGCCGGAAGAGGAAGGCACGTAGTGGATCGTCGAGCCGAGCGTCGCGGCCATGGATTTGACGATACGGCTGCCGAGCCCGGTGCCCTTGGGCGTATCGCCCTCGCGCCAGCCGATCCCGTCGTCCTCGACGGCGAGCAGCGCACTGCCCTCGTCCTGGCGTTTGAGGAGCACCCGCACTTCGCCCTCGGTGCCGGCCGGATAGGCATATTTCAGAGCGTTGGTGAGCAGCTCGGTGACGATCATTCCAACCGAGACGGCGCGGTCTGAGGTCAGCGACAACGGTTCGGCATCGAGGCGGATCGACGGTCCCTGATCGTCGTTGACGGAGCCCTGCACCTCGCGCACCAGCGTGCCGAGATATTTGTCCATCTCCACATGCCGCACGTCGTCGGACGTGTAGAGGCTGCGATGCATGCCGGCGATCGCGCTGATGCGTGCCTGCGTCTCCGAAAGGGCTGCCTTGACGTCGTCGCTCTTGCTGCTGGAAACCTGCAGGCGGATGAGTGCCGCGACCAGCGCCAGGCTGTTGGCGACCCGGTGGTTCACCTCGGTGAGCAGAACCTCGGCGCGTTCCTTGCCGAGGCGGATCTCCTGCTCGGCCTTTTCCTGGGCGCGCCGCAATTCTGCGTTGGCGATCCCCTGCGCGATCGCGCTCTCCATCAGCGGCCAGAATTCCTCGCCGACCGTCTTGATGACATAGTCGGAGGCGCCGCTCTTCAGCGCGTCGATGGCGATCGTCGCATCGCTGGAACCGGTGACGTAGATCACGGGGATGGCCGAGCCCTGGTCTTTCAGCTTGTGAAGGATGTCGAGCCCGGTTTCGGTCCTCAGATAGTGGTCGAGGACGATCGCGTCGATACCGCCCTTTTCGACCGCTTCCATTGCCGATGCCGCGTTGACGGCATGGACGACCTCGTAACCGGCCCGCGCGAAGTGCCGTTCGGCCAATCGGGCAAGCGCGAGATCATCATCGACATAGAGTATGGTTTGCGGCATCGCGTCTCGTTATTGTCCGGGTATCTGCATCACGGCAAAGAACAGCCCGAGCTGTCGGATGGCATGCGCAAAACTGTCGTAGTCCACCGGTTTGGTGATGTAGACGTTGGCGCCGAGATCGTAGCAGCGCTGGATCTCCCGCTCATCGTCCGTGGTCGTGAGGATGACCACCGGCAGACGCTTCGAATGTGGGTTGGACTTCACCTTCTCGAGGATGTCAATACCCGACATGTCCGGCAGATTGAGGTCGAGAAGGATCAGCAGGTGGCGATCCTGATTCGAGTTTCCGGAACGATCCGCGCCGAGGATAAAGTCGAGAGCCGCATTGCCGTTGGTGAACGGAACGATCTCGTTGTTGACACCGGCGCGACGAACGTTTTTTTCGATCAGGCGCGCATGGCCCTCATCGTCCTCGATCATCACGATGGTGACTTCTTTACCGGCAGCCTTCATGACCCGCTACTCCTGACATACTGGGACAAATCCGTAGGCAACCGGATGACGAACGTCGTCCCGCCGCCCAATGTGGACGTCACCGTAATCTCACCGCCTAAATTTCTGACTAATGAACGCACATGCGCAAGACCGATACCCTCGCCCTGCTGGTCCTGGACGCCCGAGCGACGGAAAAGCTCGAAAACCCTCTCGTGATCCTCCGGAGCGATGCCCCGGCCATTGTCTGCGACCTCTATCCTCATCGCGGCGCGGCCGATCGGCATTGCCTTTACGGAAAGGTTCAAAGGCCGATCCGGATGTTTGTATTTCACCGCGTTGTCGAAGAGATTGCCGAAAACCTGTTCCATCGAAAATCGGTCGGTAATAAGGCCCCTCGCCTGGGCGACCGAAATATTCACCTCGCCGCCCGCTTCGCTGACCTGGTGGTAGATGCTGGCGGCGGTCGCTTCGAGAAGCTCCCCGAGATCGATCCTCTCCGGCTTCAGTTCCCGCCGCCCGTCGCGGGAAATCTTCAGGATGGCGTTGATCAGCCCGTCCATCTTCTTGGTGGAAGAGCGGATGAAGGCGATGGCCTCCGGCAGGTCCTGCTCGACGGCGATGCGGGCGTCGTTCACGTCGGCTTCGGACAGCGGCGTCCCGTCGGCCAGCACATAGGTGCTGATCGACTTGAGGCTCGCGTCGAGTTCGCTGGTGAAACCCATGATGTTGACCAGCGGCGCACGCAGGTCGTGCGAGACGATATAGGCATAACGCTGTATCTCGCGATTGGCCTGGATCAGATCCTCGGAGCGCTCGTTGACGCGCTCCTCGAGCCCGGCATTGAGCTCCTCGACCTCGGAGCGCGCCCGCTGCAGCTCGCGAACATGCTGTCCGACGATTGTGATCGCGCCGCCGATCACGAGGATGATCATCAGGCCGCCGCCGATGGTGATCCATTGCAGCGCCGATGCCGAATCGTTGAGGTCGTCGACGCCGGTCCCGATTCGCCCGTCCATGTCGCCGATCAGCTTGCCGAGGATCGTCGTGATGCCTTCCATCAGCTGCCGGCCATAGGCGCCCCGGATGACTTCGATGGCCCCGACGGCATTTCCCTTCTGAACCATCTCTACCGTCGACTGCATCTCGGCGAGCTTGTCGTCGATCAGCGGGTCGAGTTGGTCAAATGGAACGCGCACGACGTCAAGATTACCGGCAGCCTTCTTCAGCCGCTCGCGCAATCGCGGAATGACCGCGCTGGCAGTCGTATAGGGTTTTAGGAATTCAGCATCCTGCGTCAGCACGAAACCGCGCTGCCCGGATTCGGCTGCCCGCAGGAAAAGCTGCATGTCCGCCGCAGTGCTTCGAAGCTCGCGCAGTTTCACAACGTCCTGGAAATAGGCCTGCGTCGTCCTTGCCAGAAAGAACGATGACAAGACGATCGCCACAAGGACGCCGCCCCCGACCAGAAGCATGAGCAGCGATGAGCGGGCGAAGGTGGAATTCAAAAAGGGCATTGATACAGGCCGGCAGTTGAAAGGACCGCCAGAAATTGGCGGTCCGTCGTCCGTTGTCAAGCAAGGGCCGGAGAAAGGTCGATCAGCAGCCGGCGTCGCTCAGGGCGGTTTTCTCCGCGATCCGTTCAAGCCGAATTGCGGCTGGCCTGATCCGCGAGCTTCACCGCGCCCGCAAGCACGGTCTGGTTCCGCCCGCCTGCCTTGGCTTCCAGGAGGGCTGCGTCCGCCCGCGTGACGAGCGTCGATACCGCCCCCCCGGCTGGTGAGCCTGCGACGCCGATCGAAACGGAGACGAGACCGAGAATGCGACCGCCATGCGAAAGCGGCGTGGTCGCGATCTTCTGCCGCAGGCGTTCGGCAAGCGCGAAGGCGGCGGCCTCCGTCGCGTCCGGCAGGAGTATCGTGAATTCCTCGCCGCCGAAGCGATGGCAGGTCCCTGCCTCGCCGACGGTGTCGAGCATCATCTGCGCCACGTACTGCATGACGATGTCGCCCGAATCGTGCCCGAACTCGTCATTGAAGCGCTTGAACCGGTCGATATCCATCATCAGGCAGGCAAGCGGCCGGTCCGCATGGTCGCGCCCATGGCGGGCGAGCGTCTCGTCGAGGCGGCGGCGGTTGAGCAGGCCGGTCAGCGCATCTCGCACCGCAAGGTTCGTCAACCTGTCGCGGAGCTGCAGGTTGGCCACCGCAAGGCCGATATTCTCGGCGATCAGCTCGAGATAGAGACGGGAGCTTTCCGCCGCCATGTCGTGATCCGGGCGCTCTTCGAAATAAAGAAGGCCGATCGTATCCCCCTGCGCCGTCAAAGGGATGCAGAGCCCTGCGGCTTCGCTTTCGCCGAGGTGTTGGCAGGGAATGTCGCCGTGGCCGTGATTGCTCAGGTGCGGCCGCCCGCGGCGCAATCCCCAGCAGGCGCCGGTCGGGAAGGACGTGGCCGAAAGCTGCGGGTCGAGCCAAGAGCCAATCTCGGTGAGCATCGTTCGGCTGTCGTTCAGCACATAGAGCTGGCCTGCGAGGTTCGGGAATATCTGCGGCGCAAAGCGCGAGACGACATCCGCCAGCTCGCCTTGCGTCTGGCAGGCCTGCAGACGGTGCATCATCTGCAGGATGAAATCCTTGGTCAGCTGGTCGGCGCGCCGTTCGGCGTCGAGACGGTCCCGCTCCAACCCGTTTTCGCGGAAGATGTGGATTGCCTGGTTCATCTCGCCGATCTCGTCCCGCCGGCGGTCGAGCGGCACTTCCACGGCATAGTCCTGGCGGGCAAGCCGGGTGACGATGCCGGTCATGCGGGTAAGCGGCATGGCGACGCGGCGCTTGAGCACGAAATAGAGGACGCCGAGGAAAAGTGCTGCGGTGACGGCAAGCATCGTCTTTGCCGCAAGACCCCACCAGTCGCTGCGAGACTGCGCAAGCGCGACCGCTGTCTCGGTTCGCGCCTTTACCAGTTCCCGGAACCGGGTGACGGTTTCGAGCAGCCCGGTCTGCAGGCGGTCATGCTCGGGGCCGAACAACGCCTCCTGCGCCCCGGCCCGGTCGCCATTCTGGTAAGCGGTAATGGCGGCGTTCTCGAGCTGGTCGAGAGCGTCTGCGTCCTCCCCCACCTCGACCAGCGCGGCAAACTCGGCATCCGAGGCACCGAGCGCCTTGATATCCTTGATGGCCTGTTCGAGCCCCTGTTCTTCGGCCTCCTTGCGCCGGAACGCCTGAAGGTGGCGGTCCTCGCCGCGCATCACGTAGAGCCGGGCTTCATCTGTGCGCACTTCCGCGCCAAGCGCCAACCCCTCGGAAAGTTCATCGAGGGAAAGGTGCTCCTCGACGGCGATCCGCTCCTGATTGGCGCTCCCGGCAGATAGCATGAAGGCAGTGCCCGACAGCGCGGTCAGGACGACCGTGACGCCATAGGCCCAGTTGGTGATCTCGTTGATACGCATGCCGGGACGATAGAGCCGTCGTTTGAAAAGAGGATTAAGGACCTTGCGCAAACGGCGATCAGGCCGCGCCAAGTCCGCGGCATGGTAAATAAATTAGAATTTTCTTAAATACATCCGCCCGCACGAAGGCGGCTGATCGGGTAACACCCGAAATCGGAGGAGGAATAAGTGCGATCCGCGGCAACCGATGGATGTTTACGATCCTGGGTGCCTACAAACGTAGGTGGGCGCCGTGTGTCCAAGCCCACGGGCCTGGCCAGGGACAGCTCCCTTTGGATCGAGTATGGCCCCAGGGATTGTGGTTCCTGTCGTGAGGCGCAGATCGCATCGCCAATATATGTTCGATTGTCGGTCCGCACCAGTGGCGGAAAACCTTTATTATCGACCTTGGATCAGTTCACCTGCGCCGGCATCCGGCCGTTGAGCTTGGCGGTCAGCCCGTCGAGCCGGGAGGCGAGTTCGCCGAGCGCCGACACCACCTGCTGCTCGTTGCGTTGCTGGGTTTCGAGCGCGCCGTCGCGGTTGGACTTGAGCGATGTGACCTCCGCCTCGAGCAGGCCGAGCTTGCGGGTCATCTCCGAAAGCTCATCCATGATCATGATGCCGGCCATGACGGTGATGCGCAGATCGCCGATCTCGCCGAACTGGCCTTTGAGGTGCCCGACATAACGGTCGAACCGGTCGGCGAGTTCGGTCAGGTGGTCTTCCTGTCCTTCCTCGCAGGCCATGCGATAGGCCTTGCCGTCGATCATTACCGTTACCTGGGCCATGGCGTTCCCTCTTGATCCTGCATCAGCGGTCGAGCACGGCGCGGATGGTTTCCATAGCCGTCACCAGGCGCCGGGAGACCTCACGGTTGACTTCTTCCAGTCGATTGGCGCGGAATTGCGACTGGTCGAGCTCCTGCGCCAGCCGTGCCCGGTCCGCGTGCACGCGGCGGACCTCGCCTTCCACGTCCTGGGTTTCGCGCTGGCGCTCGATACGCGCATCGACGGCGCTCTCCAGACCGCCGATCGCCGCCCTGAGTTCCGAAATCACCATGTCGATCGTCTTTTCCGACGGCATGCGAAGCTTCCTGTCGATACGCGAAATGCGCCGAATCGATACGATCGGCCTCTCCAACAAGGGCGGAAGACTATTCACCGCCCGCAAGCCGGTCAATCAATCCAGGCCCTTCAAACGTGTCCTAACTGTGGATCGTCACCTATGTTTCTGCCTCTCGCCACATGCTGCCCACATGCTGCACGCAATTCAGGCAGCTGCAGGAAAGTTCGTCATCACCCGCTCGTAAAGACGGCGCTTTTGTTGACTTGTGCGTTGCACCTGCTAAGGATCACCCGCTCTTAGGTGGTCCCTGGGCCGCCCTTCAAGTGGTCCCACGAGGACCGTGACCGACACCCGTAAAAAGCGGATTAGCCATGACCTCTCTCGACAAACATAACCGGATGGCGAACGCGATCCGATTCCTTGCCATGGATGCTGTAGAGAAGGCCAATTCCGGCCATCCCGGCCTGCCGATGGGCGCTGCCGATATCGCGACCGTCCTCTTTACCCGCTTTTTGAAATTCGACCCGAAGAACCCGCTCTGGCCGGACCGCGACCGTTTCGTGCTGTCCGCCGGCCACGGTTCCATGCTCCTTTATTCGCTGCTGTTCCTCACCGGTTACGAGGACATGACGATGGAGGACATCAAGCAGTTCCGCCAGCTCGGCTCCAAGACCGCCGGCCATCCGGAATACGGCCATGCATCGGGCATCGAGACCACCACCGGTCCGCTCGGCCAGGGCATTGCCAACGCCGTCGGCATGGCGATCGCCGAGCGCAAGCTGGAAGAGGAATTCGGCTCCGACCTGCAGAACCATTTCACCTACGCGCTGTGCGGCGACGGCTGCCTGATGGAAGGCATCAGCCAGGAAGCGATCGCGCTTGCCGGCCACCTGAAGCTCAACAAGCTCGTGCTCTTCTGGGACAACAACTCGATCACCATCGACGGCGCCGTCTCGCTGTCGGACTCGACCGACCAGGTGATGCGCTTCAAGTCCGCCCACTGGAACACGATCGAGATCGACGGCCATGACGTCGACCAGATTTCGGCGGCCATCGAAGCCGCCCAGAAGTCCGACCGCCCGACCTTCATCGCAGCCAAGACGATCATCGGCTTCGGCGCCCCGAACAAGCAGGGCACCCACAAGGTCCACGGTTCGCCGCTCGGCGCCGAGGAAATCGCCGCAGCCCGTAAGGCGCTGAACTGGGAGGCGGAAGCCTTCAGCGTTCCGGCCGACGTTCTCGATGCATGGCGCCTCGCAGGCCTGCGCTCCACCAAGACCCGCAAGGATTGGGAGGATCGCCTGGCTTCGACCGAAACCGGCAAGAAGGCCGAATTCGTGCGCCGCTTCGCCGGCGACCTGCCGGGCAATTTCGACAGCGCCATCGACGCCTTCAAGAAGAAGATCGCCGAGAACAACCCGACCGTCGCGACCCGCAAGGCCTCCGAGGACGCGCTCGAAGTCATCAACGGCATCGTCATCGAAACGCTCGGCGGCTCGGCCGACCTGACGCCGTCGAACAACACCAAGACCAGCCAGATGAAGTCGATCACCCCGACCGACTTCTCCGGCCGCTACATGCACTGGGGCATCCGCGAACATGCGATGGCCGCTGCCATGAACGGCATCTCGCTGCATGGCGGCCTGATCCCCTATTCCGGCGGCTTCCTGATCTTCTCGGATTACTGCCGTCCGTCCGTCCGCCTCGCAGCCCTGATGGGCATCCGCGTCGTGCACGTCTGGACGCATGATTCGATCGGCGTCGGCGAAGACGGCCCGACCCATCAGCCGGTCGAACAGGTCGCCGCACTGCGCGCCATCCCGAACCTCTTGATCTTCCGCCCGGCCGACGAGACCGAGACGGCCGAATGCTGGCAGCTGGCGCTCAAGGAAAAGCACCGCCCGTCCGGCCTGGCGCTCACCCGCCAGAACCTGGCGCCGGCCCGCAAGACCTACGAAGAGAAGAACCTCTGCGCCCAGGGCGCCTACGAGCTCGTCTCGGCCGCCGATGCCAAGGTGACGATCTTCGCGTCCGGTTCGGAAGTCGAACTGGCGCTGAAGGCGCAAGGCGTCCTCGATGGCAAGGGCATTGCGACGCGCGTCGTGTCCGTCCCCTGCGTCGAACTCTTCTTCGACCAGCCGGAATCCTACCAGACCGCGGTGATCGGCAATTCGCCGGTCAAGATCGCCGTCGAAGCCGGCGTGCGCGAGGGCTGGGATCACTTCATCGGTCCGAAGGGCACTTTCATCGGCATGAAGTCCTTCGGTGCCTCCGGCCCTGCCAAGGATCTCTTCAAGCACTTCGGCATCACCGCGGAAGCGGTTGTTGCCGCAGCCGAAAAAGAGCTCGCCTGAACCAACTGAACTACCAGGACAAACTAAAAGCGGAGTATGTGAAATGACTGTCAAGGTTGCCATCAACGGTTTCGGCCGCATCGGCCGCAACGTGCTGCGAGCAATCGTCGAATCCGGCCGCACCGATATCGAGGTCGTTGCCATCAACGACCTCGGCCCGGTCGAGACCAACGCCCACCTGCTGCGTTACGACTCGATCCACGGTAAGTTCCCGGCAAGCGTCGAAGTCAGCGGCGACACGATCATCGTCGGCGGCGGCAAGCCGATCAAGGTGACCGCGATCAAGGATCCTGCGACCCTGCCGCACCGCGAACTCGGCGTCGATATCGCGCTCGAATGCACGGGCATCTTCACCGCCCGCGACAAGGCTGCCCTGCACCTGACCGCCGGCGCCAAGCGCGTCATCGTCTCGGCCCCGGCCGATGGTGCCGACCTCACCGTCGTCTTCGGTGTCAACCACGACCAGCTGACCAAGGAACACCTGGTCATCTCCAACGCGTCCTGCACCACCAACTGCCTGGTTCCGGTCGTCAAGGTTCTGGACGACGCGATCGGCATCGATCACGGCTTCATGACCACGATCCACTCCTACACGGGTGACCAGCCGACCCTCGACACGATGCACAAGGACCTCTATCGCGCCCGCGCGGCAGCGCTCTCGATGATCCCGACCTCGACCGGTGCCGCCAAGGCTGTCGGCCTGGTGCTTCCGCACCTCAAGGGCAAGCTCGACGGCACCTCGATCCGCGTGCCCACCCCGAACGTCTCGGTCGTCGACTTCAAGTTCGTCGCCAAGAAGACGACCACGGTTGCCGAAGTCAACGAAGCGATCAAGTCCGCGTCCAACGGCGCCCTGAAGGGCATCCTCGGTTACACCGAAGAACCGCTCGTTTCCCGCGACTTCAACCACGACAGCCACTCGTCGATCTTCGCGATCGACCAGACCAAGGTGCTCGAAGGCAACTTCGTCCGCATCCTGTCCTGGTACGACAACGAATGGGGCTTCTCGAACCGCATGGCCGACACGGCCGTCGCGTTTGCCAAGCTCATCTAAGGATCACAGACGCTGCCTTCGGGCGGCATCGGCAAGATAGCGCCCCCTCCCCGCAAGGGAGGGGTTTTTTAATTTCGACACTCACAGGTTTTGGATATACCTTCGAAGAGATTGCAGCTCGCTTGGGACTAGCTCTGGCTTTCGCACCCACAGAGTAGTTATCGCGCGTTCTGCTGCGGCCCCGTCGGCAAGTCCCAGGTGCGGCAAAATTGATCGGAAAATCTCCTTTCCCTCGCATACTTTCCAGAGATCTTCACTTTCCCTCATGCGTGAGTAAATGCGAGCGCGCGTCACCAGATGCTTCTCAAGTGCAACCCTATCTGCGTCACTTAGGCCGCCATGGGCATTCGCTATCGCTGCACACCTCTCTTCCAGTTGACCGAAGTCCGGCCATGCTAGGTTGTGCACCAGTTCTCGGACTGCTTTCGATGGTTCGGGATACTCTCGAAACTTTCGGTCAGTCCTTGCTGCGTCGAATATCCAAGCACCTGCCCGGCGATCTGCCGCCGTAAGAAGCAACGACTGCACTTGCTCTGGATCCTTGCCGATAGCCGGAAGCCAATCTGTCAAAGTTGGTGGATGCAGAAAGAAGTTCTCAACCTCGTGGACCTCCAGCACGTGCAGCCCTTGGTTTACCAGGTTTTCTCGCTCAGCCTTCGTCCGCCAGTCCCTATCGATCACTCCACCAATACGAATTCCCTGGTCCGATGCCGTTGCTAGGTCCTTTAGGCCTTCGATCCTACGAACGACTTCCTTGCACGACCCTGCTTCGAGGAAGCGAACGTGTGGGGGGAGGTCACATAACAACCTAAATCGCTCGCGCTCGCCGATCTCTTCCGCGCCCTCGATCATGACAAAAGCCAAGTTGGATATCGAAAATGCGGGCGACCCGATCGCTCGTGAGAGAGTAGCAATAACCGGCTGCTCGCTAAGTGGTGCCGCACTTGTTACGCGGCGGGTCTTCTCGTCGCGGCTTAGGATGACTGTAGCATCCTGCCCCGTCACTTCCACCACCTCTAACGAATGGGTAGCCAGCCAAATCTGGCCTGCTTCTACGCTATCTTTGAGGAAGCCTATCCATGCTCTTAGCAAATCGTAGTTTAGATGGAGCTCCGGCTCATCCACCAGAAGCAACCCCCGCTTCAGCCCAAACCGTTGAATCTGCCCCACAAGAAAGGCTATCTCACGTTCACCGCCACTAAGTTGATCAAACGTCAGTGGTATTCCGGTCGAATCGAACCGAATTTGCCGTGTCTGAGGGTCGATACCGACAAACAGTAGGTGTGGAAGCACCTTTCTCACAGCATTTTTATAGGTTTCAAACTGATCAGCGAACACTGGCTCGGGCGCACCGGAGTTCCTTGCAATTCGAATCGCTTGAACATGCTTATTGTTTTCCTGATTCTCGCGCCCAATCAGAAACCTAAACCATTCATCATAGAGGTTTCGGGTTATTCTAAAGGAACTCTGCTTGTTCGTAGCGTCGCCCCAATCTCTATCATAAACCTCGGTTAGCTGGTGAGCGGCAATCTGGACCTTGGGATAGGCTCGATCTGCGTCGAGGGACAGGTAATGGACCGACGCACTTTGCTGAATGATCTGGATGATGTGGTGCGCGAATTCGCTGGAGCGTCCCGAGGGAACGCCACCGGCAACTATATCGCTACCTTGATCCGTCCGACTGCGAACAACTAACGTTCTATCCCAAGCGGTGTAATCGTGTTGAAGCGGCTCAGGATAAGCTTGTACGTCATCATCCACATTGGGAATCGTTTGCGGGGCAACGAAAAAACTTACCTCGAAGGCAGCATTCTCCCCAAAGGGGTTGGCACGCGGGCTCTCAGTACCGGGCGTAAGGCCTATACGCTGCGCGCACGCAGCGATTAGTTCGAGTATCTGACTTTTGCCGGTCCCATTACCGCCGACGATACAGATGATCGGAGCCGCGTCTGGGAGAACAAATGATACGCCCTCGAAATGCCGCCATCGATCAATCTTGATTTGTTGGATACGCAAGTTGTGCCCCTCCGTAGACCCCGCAAGTTGAGCACATCACCCTCGTGGGTACAACCTACCGCTGCCACGAAGCCGATCCTCACCTGTCACCCATGGTGAGCGATATTTTCAGTTTAGATACCGGACGGAGCAGTACGAGCGGCCCGTTCGAGATTCACAATTAACTGAAGCAGTCTTCTAGAGATTGCGGCAGGAACAGCGGCAAAAAACTCCTATAAGCGGCCGACAATCTGCTGATTGCTCCTGAACGACCGGTCGGTTATGGGATCGACTGTCTAGCGCCTGAACGGCAGAGCTGGGGGCGCAGAGCTGCCTTTCCTCCCTATCAAGAATCGCTTCGGAACGAGAGCGGTCATCGACATCTTCGCTTCCGAGGACCCAAAGCAAAGTTCCGCATTACGACCCACCGCCAAATTTTTTCACCCTCGACGTTCCCCGCCCCTCGCCACCATGCCTACAATCCTCCCGCTTCCGTCGCCGGAGTGTTTCGCGAGACGTTCGCGGGCAGGCGGGAGCCGGCGCTTTCATCGGAACCGTAACGTGCGGCGATGGTGGGAGAGGTGAAAGCCATGGGAGATGAAAACCTTCCTATCAAGCCTCCCCCGGACAGCCATGTCCGGTTCGGTTGAGCCGTGCAAGTGGCAGGCCTGTCCCGAAAGGATGGGCGCGAATAAAGCCACGCAGCGAGGCGAGATGATCACCTGTAGAGGCCGGAAGCCTCGAAAGAACGCCGAAGGCCACGCGAATGCGGAGCCACACATATCAAACAAAATAAGGTTCCGCATTCGTGTGGGCTCTCCGATCTTTGGAAAGCCGTCGGCACCAAGGCACGGGTCCGTCTTTTTTATCCCCTGCCCTTCTCTTGCCGGAATTGTTCCCGCCTAATCGATCAGTCGATTCGCCTGGCCCTCGGCCGGGATCTGCCCCATTCTTGCATGGCCGCGTTGCGGCGTGGCACAGTTCCGGTACCGGAGCTGCGGACGGGGATGGTGTCGGCGAGAGGTGCGAAGGAAGGGACTTTTAGGTGGAGGCTTTTTATATCGTCCTGCTGGTCGGCACGGTCCTGGTGCTGGCGGCTGCCCTTTCGAGCCTCCTTGCCTTCCGCTTCGGTGCTCCCCTGCTGCTGATCTTCCTGTCGATCGGCCTGCTCGCCGGCGTCGACGGCCTCGGCATCCAATTCGAGAACTATTCCTTCACCTTCATGTTGGGCTCGCTGGCGCTGGCGATCGTGCTGTTCGATTCCGGCTTCATGACCCCTATCCACTCGTTCCGCCTTGCCGCGGCGCCGGCGATCACGCTTGCATCGGTCGGGGTGCTGCTGACGACCGGCATCTTCGCCCTCGGCGCGATGATCCTTCTCAACTTCAACTGGCTCGAAGGCCTGCTGCTGGGTTCGATCGTCGCTTCGACGGATGCCGCCGCGGTCTTTTTCCTGTTGCGCGTCAGCGGCATCAACATCCGCGACAAGGTGCGCTCTACGCTCGAAGTCGAGTCCGGCACCAACGATCCGATGGCGATCTTCCTGACCATCGCACTCGCCGAACTTCTGGCGACCGGCCAAGGCCTTTCCGGCCTCGACCTGCACTTCCTTTTCCTGTTCGTCGAGGAAATGGGGCTCGGCGTGATTTGCGGCCTGTTCGGCGGCATGATGATCGTCTGGGTGCTGAACCGCTTCACCTCCGACCGGGGCCTCGCGCCGATCTTCGTGCTGACGCTCGCCCTGCTGGTCTTTTCCTTCACCGGCGCCATGGGCGGCAGCGGTTTTCTGGCGGTCTATGTGGCCGGCATCTATTCCGGCAATCGCAAGATGTTCGCAAAACCCCAGATCATCCGTTTCAACGAAGGGCTGACCTGGCTTGCGCAGATCATCATGTTCCTGGTGCTCGGCCTGCTCGCCACGCCGTCGCAATTCCCGGCCATCCTTCTGCCGGCGATCGGGCTGGCGCTCTTCCTGATCTTCGTCGCCCGGCCGATCGCGGTGTGGCTGAGCCTGCTGCCCTATGATTTCACCCAGCAGGAGACCAGCTTCCTCGCCTGGGTCGGCCTGCGCGGCGCCGTCTCCATCCTGCTTGCGATCATGCCGGTCTTGAGCGGCGTCGAGAACGGCCAGCTCTTCTTCAACGTCACCTTCATCATCGTACTGGTCTCCCTCCTCGTCCAGGGCTGGACGATCAAGCCGGTCGCCCACAAGCTCGGTCTCATCATTCCGCCGCGCATCGGCGCCGTCGATAAGATCGAGCTCGACCTGCCGGGCACCGCCCATCACGAGCTGATCTCCTACCGCGTCATGAAGGGCAGCCCGATCCTGCAGGGCGAGCGCATCCCCCGCTGGGCCATGCCGTCGCTGGTCATCCGCGACGGCCGCAGCATGCGTTACCAATATGCCGGCCGGCTGAAGGAAAACGACCAGGTCTACCTGTTCATCTCGCCCGCCTATTCGAAACTGCTCGACCGCATCTTCGCAAGCCAGGTGCCGGTCGATGAGGACGATGCGGAATTTTTCGGCGCCTTCGCGATCTCGCCGACGAGGCCCGCCAAGGAGCTGGACGCGGCTTACGGTCCCGGCCTGCTCTCCGCCAACGAGCAGAACATGACCGTCGGCGACCTGATCACCTCGCGGCTCGGCGGCCGGGCGGATTATGCCGACCGCATCCGCTTCGGCTCGATCATCCTGATCGTGCGCGAACTCGACGAGCACGAACATGTCCGCAGCATCGGCATTTCGCTGGAACCCGTGGAGCCGGCGACCAATCTGCCGATCTTCATCAACATGCGCGAGATCGCCCACCGCGTCCGCGATCTGGTCCGCAGATACCGGGGCAAGAACGTGCCGGTAAAGCCGGGCGCCGTGCCGCCCGAGGGGCCGGCGTAGAGTAGCGAAAGCTCAAATAAAATCCTCCACCCGCTGCGTTATCGCGGTAGAATCGGCATGCAGTGTCTCCGCGACAGACGGAATGGCAATGGTTGCGACCAATCGCCTTGCGTCGCCGGTCAGGCATAGTAAGGTCCGCTACGAACTTTCCGAGTAAATGGATTAGCATCATGCCGGCCTTCAAAACCCTTGACGACCTCACCGATATCGCAGCCAAGCGCGTCCTCGTGCGCGTCGATCTCAACGTTCCCGTCGCCGACGGCAAGGTCACCGACGCGACCCGCATCGAGCGCGTCGCCCCGACCATTCTGGAATTGTCGAAGAAGGGTGCCAAGGTCATCCTGCTTGCCCATTTCGGCCGCCCGAAGGGCGAGCCGGTCGCCGACATGTCGCTGTCGCTGATCGTCTCCGCCGTCAACCAGGTCCTCGGCCACAAGATCCTCTTCGCCTCCGATTGCATCGGCCCGGAAGCCGAACAGGCGATCGCCGGCATGAAGAACGGCGATATCCTGCTGCTTGAAAACACCCGTTTCCACAAGGGTGAGGAAAAGAACGACCCGGGCTTCACCGAGGCGCTCGCCAAGAACGGCGATATCTTCGTCAACGACGCCTTCTCCGCCGCCCACCGCGCCCATGCCTCGACCGAGGGCCTCGCCCATCACCTGCCCGCCTATGCCGGTCGTACCATGCAGGAAGAACTCGAAGCGCTCGAAAAGGGCCTCGGCAATCCCGCCCGCCCGGTCGTCGCGATCGTCGGGGGCGCCAAGGTCTCCACCAAGATCGACCTGCTTCAGAACCTCGTGAAACGGGTCGACGCGCTGGTGATCGGCGGCGGCATGGCCAACACGTTCATCGCCGCACAGGGCATCGATGTCGGCAAATCGCTCTGCGAGCATGACCTAGCCGAGACTGCCCGCAAGATCATGGCAGAAGCCGAAGCCTCCAACTGCGCTATCGTGCTGCCGGTCGATGGCGTCGTCGCCCGCGAGTTCAAGGCAGGTGCTGCCAACGAAGTGGTCGATATCGACAAGATCCCAGCTGACGCCATGATGCTCGACGTCGGACCGAAGTCGGTGGCAGCCGTCAACGAATGGATCTCCAAGGCTTCGACGCTTGTCTGGAACGGCCCGCTCGGCGCCTTCGAGATCGAGCCGTTCGACAAGGCGACGGTCGCTGCCGCCAAACATGCGGCAGAGCAGACCAGGGCCGGCAAGCTCACCTCGGTGGCAGGCGGCGGCGATACGGTCGCAGCCCTCAACCATGCTGGCGCTGCCGACGACTTCTCCTACGTCTCGACCGCCGGCGGCGCGTTCCTCGAATGGATGGAAGGCAAGGATCTGCCCGGCGTCTCGGTGCTGATCAAGGCCGCCTGATCGATCAGTTTCCTGAAAGGGAGCGCGTTCCATATAGGGCGGCGCGCTCCCGAGTTAACTGGTTTAAAAAATTTTAGATGTTTTAAACGATTGAAAGCATTTCAATCGTTTCAATAGCTTACCGCAGGATTTCCCTTTAAAATAACTTCTGTTATCCGCGACTGACAGCTTGGGAGAGACGAGCGCGTTTTGCGCCAACTTAGGGACAGGAGTGTAGTATGGTGGACGCGAAGATGTTGGACAAGATGAGTTCTGCGCCCGGATTCATCGCGGCGCTGGATCAGAGCGGTGGTTCAACACCCGGAGCATTGCGTCTTTATGGCGTGTCCGAGTCCGACTACCAGGGGGACGAGGAGATGTTCCGCCTGATCCACGCCATGCGCGTCCGCATCATGAGCGCGCCCGCCTTTACAGGCGACAAGGTTCTCGGCGCGATCCTGTTCGAGCGAACCATGGATGGCGACGTCGATGGTGAGCCTGTTCCCTCCTATCTCTGGGAAAAGCGCGGCGTCGTCCCCTTTCTCAAAGTCGACAAGGGTCTCAACGCCGAGGAAAACGGCGTTCAGACGATGAAGTCGATGCCCGATCTGGATACTCTTCTGATCCGCGGTCGTGAAAAGGGGATATTCGGGACCAAGATGCGGTCGGTGATCGCCCATGCCGACAAGGCCGGCATCGCTGCCGTCGTGGAGCAGCAGTTCCAGGTTGCCCGTCAGATCATCGGCCAGGGCCTCATGCCGATCATCGAGCCTGAAGTTTCCATCAAGAGCCCGACAAAGGAACAGGCCGAAGCGATCTTGCGCGACGAGATCGCACAGCAGCTCGACAAGCTTCCCGCGGGCGAGACCGTCATGCTCAAACTGACGATCCCGACGGTCGCCGATTTCTACGCTCCCTTGACCGCCCACAAATCGGTCGTCCGCGTCGTCGCCCTTTCCGGCGGCTACAGCACCGCGGAAGCCTGCGAAAAGCTCAGCCACAACCACGGCATGATCGCGAGTTTCTCGCGCGCTCTGGCGGAAAACCTCCGCGCCTCGATGAGTGACGCAGACTTCAATGCGAGCCTGGCCGCAACCATCGATCAGATCTACGCCGCAAGCGTCAACAAGTCCTGATACGGAAGATCTCGAAAAGGCCGCTTGAGGAGCGCCTTTTCAAGGAGGAGGAAGAGGGCCGCTCCGGAAACGGAGCGGCCTTTCTGTTTGCTGCGACCTTGAAGCGAACTTGAACCGAACGGGCAAAACAACGTTCATTGCATGATGGAGGTTGCCCATGACGGAAATTGAAGAAAAGGTCCGAAGGCTTTTCGACGAATACGGCCGGACCAGCAATGATGCCCTGAAGGACGCGGCGTCGGTGGATGTCTCCGGCGTCGCGGCGTTCTTCGCCGCCTATTTCGTCGGCTCGACACCGCAGGCGGTGTTCGGTGGAGCCAATGACGCGGCATTTCGTGAAGTGATCCCGCAAGGCTTCGCCCGATATCGCGATGCCGGCGGCAAGCGGATGGACATTACCGGCGTCAGGATCAGCTGCCTCAACGATCTTCATGCGCTTGCGGAAGTCGGGTGGGATTTTTCCTACGTCAACAAGGCGGGCGAAGCCGGCAATGTGCGGTTCACCAACTTCTATCTGGTGACGATCGCCGATGGCGACCCGAGGATCTTCGCCTATATCACCGGCGACGAGGAGAAGGCGATGCGTGACCACGGCCTTACCTGAGCCGATGATGCCGGCCGCTTTCATTCCGTTGATGACGCGATCAAAAACATTGGCTGGTCAGGAAGGTCGATGAGGCTTTAAATCCGGCATCGCATCTGGAGGGTTTCGCCATGCCGACCGCCGATTTCGTCACCGTCGATGTTTTCACGACCGAGCGTTTCGCCGGCAACCCGCTCGCCGTGGTGCCGGATGCGCGCGGACTCACCGACCGGCAGATGCAGAAGATCGCAGTCGAATTCGGTTATGCCGAAAGCACCTTCGTCCTGCCGCCGGAAAACCCTGAAAACAGCGCGCGGGTCCGCATCTTCACCCCGACAATGGAAATTCCCTTTGCCGGCCACCCCAATGTCGGCACCGCCTACGTGCTCGGTCAGCGGCGCGAACTTTTCGGCAGGCCCGTCGCCGATACGTTCCGATTCGAGGAAATCGCCGGCCTGGTGGAAATCCGGCTGTTGCGGGAAACAGCCGGTGTGATCGGCGCTACGATCCGCGCACCGAGACCACTGGAAATCGGCGCCGAGATCGAGCCAGGCCTGATTTCCGACTGCATTTCGATCGATGCAAAACATGTGCGCACCACCGCCCACAGGCCGGTCTTCGCCTCGGTCGGCCTCGCCTTCGCGATCGCCGAACTCGATGGTCTCGAAGCTCTCGCCGCCGCCCGCCCGAACATCACGGCGTTCCACAAGGCAGCCGCAAAACACCAGGGCGCCGATGGCGACTTTCCGATCTTCCTCTATGTCCGCAGCCAGGAAGAACCCTGGAACCTCCGCGCCCGCATGTTTGCGCCGCTCGACGACATCATGGAGGATCCGGCGACCGGCAGCGCCTCAGCCGCCCTCTCCGCCTTCCTGGTAACGCGTGCGCCGGAGAAGGACGCCCAGGTGCATCTGACGATAGAACAGGGCGTCGAGATGGGTCGTCGCAGCATTATCGAGCTTGATGTGGTGAAGGCGGCCGGAACCGTCACCGACGTCACCATCACCGGCCGCTGCGTGCCCGTCATGCGCGGCTCGATCGACGTCTAGAGAGTGGTGAATTCGCGCAGGATCAGCGCTGCGCTCCAGACCGCAAAGGCGACGATCGCCAGCTTCCAGAAATCTCCCCGGCGCCTCAAGCCCGGGAGATTGAGCGGCTTGATGATCTGCACCAGCATGGCGAAGATCAGAAGAACCGCGATTGTCTTTGTCATTTGGTCTTGCCGATCTTATCCGCCATAGGCTGGACATTTTTGCGCTCCACCACAGATAGATGTGGAGGGGATTCGGGGAATAGGTAATCCGCTTCGCTTTCGTTAACGCCCGGTTCATCAGCATGCAACAATGCTTGCCTGCGGAGCCGTGATTGATCGCATTCGCGCAAAGAGCTGACAGTGCAAAGATGAGACGAAACCTCCTTCCAATCCTCGCCCTCCTTTGCGGTACGCTTCTCCTCTTCCTCGGCAACGGCCTGCAGAGCCTGCTTCTGCCGGTGCGGGGCGCGCAGGAAGGTTATTCCAACGAAGTGCTCGGCCTGCTCGGCACCACATGGGCCTCCGGCTTCGTCATCGGCTGCTTCGTGGCGCCCAACGTGGTGCGCCGCATCGGCCATGTCCGCGCCTTTTCCGGCTTCCTGTCGCTGATCTGCCTCAACGTGCTGCTGACCGGGCTGATGGTCGACCAGAATACCTGGCTGGTGCTGCGCGCCATCACCGGTTTCTGCACCGCCGGCACATCGATGATCATCGAAAGCTGGCTGAACGAGCGCGCCACCAGCGAAAGCCGCGGAACGATCTTTTCGTTCTATATCTCGATCACTCTTTTCGGTGTCGTGGGCGGTCAGTTGATGGTGCCGTTCGCGGATATCGCGACGCCGACGCTGTTCATGATCTGCGGCATTTTCTACAGCCTTGCCGCGCTGCCGACGACGCTGTCCAAGGCCGCCTCGCCGCAGCCGCTGAAACGCGCCCGCCTCGATCTGCGCGGCCTCTTCCGCAATTCACCGATCTCCTGCATCGGCATCCTGCTGATCGGCGTCGCCAACGGCGCCTACGGCACGCTCGGCGCGGTCTTCGGCACGCGAGCGGGGCTCGACCAGGGCGCGGTGGCGGCGATGGTCAGCATCACGCTCTTCGCGGGAGCAATCATGCAGTTTCCGGCGGGTCGGCTGTCGGACAGGATGGACCGCCGCCACGTGCTTGCCGGCCTTTCGGCCGCAGCAGCCCTTTCAGGCCTGGCAATCGTCGCAATCCGGCCCTCAGGCACCTATGAGATCGTTGTGCTGGTGGCGATCTACGGGGCCGCTGCCAACGCGCTCTATCCGATCGCCGTCGCTCACGCCAACGACTTCGCAGCCCCCGAGGACTTCGTGAAGGTCTCCGGCGGCCTGCTTCTGCTCTACGGCATCGGCACGATCATCGGTCCGACGCTCGGCGGCCCGGTGATGACCTGGGCTGGCCCGCATGCGCTGTTTGCGGTGACGACCGGGGCGCATCTTCTGGTGGCCGTCTATGCTATCATCCGCAGCCGCCAGCGGGCGCCGATTCCGATCGCCGACCGCGACGCCTACACGACCGCGCCGGCTTCGACCTCGCCGCTTGCCACGCCCGAGAGCCTGTCGCTCGACCCGCGCGCCAAGACCGGCAGCTCGACGCCGGATAATGTCAGGCCGGAAACCAGTGCCGGAAAGGAGGCATCATGAGCTTCATCGACGATGAACGACCGAAGAAACCCACCACCCACGAACTCGGCAGCGACCTCTCCATGCTGTCTGTGGACGAGCTCGAATCGCGAATCGATCTGCTGCGGCAGGAGATCGTCCGGTTGGAGGCCGAGAAGGAGGCAAAGGCCGCAGGCCGGCGCGCAGCCGACAGTCTGTTCCGTTCCTGAACGTCGCTGCCTGCCGATTATTTTAAGTATTTCCCCTTAATATTAAGACTATATTAATCATCATCGGAGAATATAAAGACGTTCAGGTTTCCTGGACTCAGACAGTTTCACCATTCGGCGAATGGTCTGATTTCTCCCTGTTTTACCTTGAGAGCCGCCTTTCCGCGGCTCTTTTTTTTATGGCCGCGCCGGTCCGGCTCAGGCTCTTTGCCTTCGATACCGTCGTTGCAACGGCTTCAGGCGACTTTCCCACAGAAACGAACTGTTGTATTGGACGCCAAAATGCGTCTCATTTCAGGAACATGGCCGTTGTTTACCACTTCTTGTGGGTATTAACCTTTCCTTAAGAAACGCCTTGCGGATTTCCATTATAAGTATCATCTTCAAGTCAGTCAGAACGGCATGGGAACTTTTACCCGCCGTTGTCATTGCCTGAATGTGATTGCGTTGAGCAGGATGATTTCGATGTCCGAACAGGGATTGAATACCGTAAGTTTTGCAGGCCGTGCCGCTGCGTCTTCGCAGTTCAAGGCGCTCTACTCCGAAGGTATGTCGCTGGTCGAGGAGACCGCGAGCTATCTCGACGGTACGGGCCGCGCCGCTTCGAAGGTTCTGCCGCGCATGGCATCGGTTCTCTACGCGGCCGAGTCCATGCGGCTGACTACCCGCCTCATGCAGATGGCCTCCTGGCTGCTTCTGCAGCGCGCCGTCAACAACGGCGAAATGAGCCGCGAACAGGTCCTGTCGGAAAAGAGCAAGGTCCGCCTCGACGGCTTCAACGTCGACCGTAACGCTCCGGGCTGGCTCGACCTGCCGGAAGGTTTCCGCGACCTCGTCGAACGTTCGCTGCGCCTCCAGAACCGCGTCGCCATTCTCGACCGCGAGATCTATCGCCCGGCCGACCCGGCCGTCCTGCCGGACAACGAAAACAGCGTCCGTGCCCAGCTCAACCTGCTGCGCACCGCCTTCGGCAACTGATCGCCGTCGCGCAAAGCAAATACATCTGATCGAACCAGAGGGCCGTGCGCAAGCATCGGCCCTTTTCCTTTCGGTCAACGCCTTCGAATGTTCGAGTCCATCTCGGCACGCTCCACTGCCTCGATGACGGCATCGAGCGCATCGGCCGTAAGGTGGCTCCGCTGTGCCGCCGCTTTCAGCCACCCATTGTGATCGGCCGACATCTGCAAGAAGCTCTCCATAAAGGCATCAATCTCGCCGCGGCTCGTCAGCCGCGCCTTCTGGCCTGAGAAGCTCTCGAAAAGCTTCAGGTGAACGTCGAACGAATTCCAGTTGTTCTTTCGAACTCTGTATTCCGACACCCATTTGACCAGCCCGTCGAACGCGGTCCGGCTCCCGCCGCCCTGAATGCCGCGGCGCAGGATATTCGCCACACACTCGTCTTCGCTGAGATCAAGCCAGACCAGCGCCGTCGTCCTCGACAGGGCGATATCGACGTAGCGGCCGTAGACGCCTTCGATCAGCCAGGCCTCACCCGCTGCTATCGCCCGGACATCCTCGTGCACGCCCCCCTGTCGCGTGCAATCCCGTAGCGACCCGGCTCCCAATGCACGTCGTCGAGGTGAATGAGCGGCAGGCGAAGCGGCTCTGCCAGCCTTAGCGCCAGCCAAGTCTTGCCGGACCCGCCGTTCCCCATGATCACGATCCGCCGGGATGCGACTGGAATATCGGATTGCTCTTTCAACGGCTCCTCCCCGCCAAACATCGCAAAACGAAAAAAGCCCGGCTTCCGCCAGGCTCTTCGTAACTCTTGGCGCCAAGAAGCGTATTAGAGGCCGAGGCCGCCGAAACGCTTGTTGAACTTGGAAACGCGGCCGCCGCGGTCCAGCATCTGCTGGTTGCCGCCGGTCCAGGCCGGATGCGAGTTCGGGTCGATTTCCAGGTTCATGGTAGCGCCTTCCGAACCCCAGGTAGAGCGGGTTTCGTATTCGGTGCCGTCGGTCATGACCACTTTGATCACGTGATACTGCGGATGGATGCCAGCCTTCATGTCGATATTCCTGCTCTGCGAGGTCCATTTGTCGCAATTGCGAGCGAGAGGCCTCTTTAATAAATGAAGCCGTAGACCGGTCTGGTCACGGCTTCCCAATTGGATGCGGAGCCTATACAGGAAGGTCACCGGAAGTACAAGTACCCGTAAGGCCGAGAAATGAGCCTTTCGAGCCTATGGAGATGACGTGGCAGACGCCCGAGAAAACCAGCCGAGGGGCAAAGCCCTGAGACCGCTTGCAAGGCTCATTCCCTATCTTGCCCGTTATCGTTCGATGGTCGCCGCGGCAATCGTTTTCCTCGTGCTCGCCGCCGCAACCACGCTTGCTCTGCCGCTTGCCGTGCGTCGCATGGTCGACCACGGCTTTGCCTCTTCCGATGGCCATTTCATCAACAACTATTTCGGCATGCTGCTGGCGCTGGCCTCCTTGCTCGCCGTCGCCAGCGCCATGCGCTACTATTACGTCATCACCATCGGTGAGCGGGTCGTGGCCGACCTGCGCCGCGAGGTGTTTTCACATGTGACGTCGCTGTCGCCGTCCTTTTTCGACGTCAACCAGTCGGGCGAGATCGTCTCGCGGCTGACCGCGGACACGGTCCAGATCAAGTCGGCCTTCGGTTCGGCAGCTTCCCAGGCGCTGCGCAACACCATTCTCTGTCTCGGCGCGATGGGCATGATGATCTATACCAGCCCGCGGCTGTCCGCGCTGGTGCTCGGCGCCATCCCGCTGATCGTCTTTCCGCTGGTCGGTTTCGGTCGTTCGGTCAGAAAGCGTTCGCGCGCCGCCCAGGATACGCTTGCCCAGACCTCGGCCTTCGCCTCCGAAGTGATCGGCGCCACCCGCACCGTCCAGGCCTTTGGCGGCGAGACGACAGCAAACGGCCGGTACGGCAGCACTGTGGAAAGCGCCTATGACGCCGCCCGCGCCGCGATCAAGGCCCGCGCGCTGCTGACCGGTTTCGGCATCCTCCTCGTTTTCGGCAGCATCGTCGGCGTGCTCTGGTATGGCGCTCAGAGCGTTCTGGCCGGCACCATGACCGCCGGCACGCTCGGCCAGTTCGTGCTCTACTCGGTGATCGCCGCAAGCTCGCTCGGCCAGCTCTCGGAGGTCTGGGGCGAGCTTTCGTCGGCCGGCGGCGCCGCCGAGCGACTGACCGAGCTGCTGTACGAGGTCCCGGCCATTCGCGACGCCGAAAATCCGGTCGCGCTCCCCTCCCCGCCGCGTGGCGAGGTCGAGTTCGAAAAGGTCTCCTTCGCCTATCCGGCCCGCGTCAGCGCCATCACGCTGAACTCGCTCTCCTTCAGGGTAAGATCAGGGGAAACGGTGGCGATCGT
Organism: Neorhizobium sp. T6_25; assembly: GCF_002968555.1. Classification (NCBI taxonomy): domain Bacteria; kingdom Pseudomonadati; phylum Pseudomonadota; class Alphaproteobacteria; order Hyphomicrobiales; family Rhizobiaceae; genus Neorhizobium; species Neorhizobium sp. T6_25. The sequence goes on along the minus strand of NZ_PVBL01000002.1, from coordinate 424,265 downwards.
CGGTCCCTCCGGCGCCGGCAAGAGCACGCTATTCTCGCTGCTGCTGCGTTTCTACGATCCCTCCGCCGGGTCGGTGAAGCTCGACGGCCTCGATCTGCGCCAGGCAAGGCTTGCCGAACTGCGTTCCCGCCTCGCCATCGTGCCCCAGGACGTGACCATCTTCGCCGCCTCGATCCACGACAACATCGCTTTCAGCGCGCCGGATGCCAGCCGCGAAGCGGTCCGTGCCGCGGCCATCGCCGCCCAGGCCGACGAGTTCATCTCGAAGCTGGACAACGGCTACGACACCATGGCCGGCGAGCGGGGCATCACCCTTTCGGGCGGCCAGCGCCAGCGTATCGCGATTGCCCGTGCCATCCTGAAAGACGCCCCCGTCCTGCTGCTCGACGAAGCCACCTCAGCGCTCGATGCGGAAAGCGAAACGCTGGTCCAGAAGGCGCTCGACGGGCTGATGAAGAACCGCACCACGCTGGTCATCGCCCATCGGCTGGCAACCGTGCTGAAGGCCGACCGCATCCTCGTGCTGGAAGAGGGGCGAATCGTCGAGGAGGGCACCCACCAGAGCCTGATCGCCGAGGGCGGCCTCTACGCCAAGCTCGCCCGCCTGCAGTTCCACGACATCGAACAGCAGAGCGCCGCCGCACTCTGACCATTCACGCCAACGTGTTTCGCGCGGGTCCAGGCTGGAAGTGAACCGGGCGGGCCGAATGCCTACCTACTGCAGAACCGCCAGAGAACCACCAGTATCGCAGATACCATTGCCGCCAGAAGCTCGAGATCATGAATTTCAGTCAACTGCCGCCCGACCCGTCGCTCGACGATTGCCTGGACAAGATACAGTCCCAGACCTTCCGGTTCTTCTGGGATGGTGCCCATCCCGAATCAGGGCTGCCGTTCGACAAGTGCTTCGTCTCGGGCGCTCCTTCCCCGAATATGGTGTCGATCAGCGGCGTCGGCTTTGGGGTCCTTGCCATCATCGTCGCCTGCGAACGCCAGTGGATCACCCATTCGCAGGCACTGGCACGCATATCGACCATCATCGATCGTCTGAGGCATTCCCCAACTTTCCGCGGGGCATTCGCGCATTTCATCGACGGCTCGACGAGCGACGTCATCCGCTTCTCCGGGCGTGACGACGGCGGCGACCTCGTCGAAACGACGCTGCTGATGCAGGGCCTGATCTGCGCGCGGGAATATTTCGCCGGCGACACCGCTCGGGAAGAGAAATTGCGGGCGGATATCACGCGATTGTACGACGAGGTGGAGTGGAACTGGTTCACCCGCGGTAAGGATGGGGCCCTCTACTGGCATTGGAGCCCGAACTACGACTGGGCCATGAACCTGCCGATCCGCGGCTGGAACGAGGCATTGTCCTGTTATGTCCTGGCAGCAGGCTCCGACACCCATCCGATCAGGCCCAAGAGTTACCGTGCCGGGTGGGCCCGGTCCGGAGCCATGCTCAACGGCGAGGTCTATCTTGGAACGGAGCTTCCGCTCGGCGAGCCCTATGGCGGGCCGCTGTTCATCTCGCATTATTCGTTCTGCGCGCTGGATCCGCGCGGCCTGAGCGATCGCTATTGCAGCAACTACCATGACCAGGCCGTGGCGCATACGCGCATCAACCACGACTATTGCCTGACGGTGCCCGATTATGCGAAAGCCGGGGTCTGGGGCCTCAGCGCATCCGACGGACCGCAAGGTTACGGCGCCCATTCGCCGACATTCGATCGCGGCGTCATCGCCCCGACCGCCGCCCTGTCGAGCTTCCCCTTCTTGCCCGCCGAAGCAGAAAGCGCCATGCGCGCATTGCTTCAGTATGGCGATGGAAAACTGCTCGGCGCATTCGGCTTCGTCGACGCCTTCGTGCCGAAGACAGACTGGGTGGCCGGCACATATCTTGCGATCGACCAGGGTCCGATCATCGCGATGATCGAAAATTATCGATCCGGCCTGCTGTGGCGGCTGTTCATGAACGCACCCGAGGTGCGTCGCGGTTTGAAGCGGCTGGGCTTCACGTCGACCACCCATGCCATTGGGGCGGAAATACCTAGTCCAGGCGCCTGAACGTCCACTTCACCACATAGTCGCCGTTGCGCTTGATTTTGGTCTTGGTCCGCACCTCGACCGGCCCGCCGAGGGCAGATTCGGCATCTTCGAAGGCCTGGCGCGCCTCGGCGATCGCCTTGTGGTACACGCTGTTGTCGCGCTTCGGGCTTTCCGCGACCTCCTTCAGGAGGACGCTCATATCCGGCTTGTCTTCGGCCATCACTTAAATCTTCCCCGTGGCCGGATTTACCGCTCGGTGAGCTTCAGCTCTATGCGGCGGTTCTGGGAGCGGGCGTCCGGCGTATCGCCCTGGGCGAGCGGCTGGAATTCGCCGAAGCCGGCGGCGACGAGGCGATTGGCCGGCACGCCCTTGGAAATCAGGTATTTGACAACCGAGGTGGCGCGGGCCGAGGAAAGCTCCCAGTTGTCGCGGTAGCGGCCGGTGCCGGTAAGCGGCGAGTTGTCCGTATGCCCGTCGACACGCAGCACCCAGTTGATCTCGGCCGGGATTTCCTTGGCGAGATCGAGAAGAGCTGCCGCAAGCTTGTCCATCTCCACCTTGCCCGCTGGGTCGAGTTCGTTGCCGCCGACCGGGAAGAGCACTTCCGACTGGAAGACGAAACGGTCGCCGACGATGCGGATGTTCTCGCGGTCGGAGAGGATCTCCCGCAGCCGGCCGAAGAAGTCGGAGCGGTAACGGTTCAGTTCCTGGACACGCTGCGCCAGCGCGACGTTGAGGCGCCGGCCAAGGTCGGAGATCTGCGCCTGCGATGACGCGTCCTTGGCTTCCGAGGCCTGCAGCGCCTGTTCGATGGCGGCGATCTGAGCACGCAACGCGGAGATCTGCTGGTTGAGCAGTTCCACCTGGCTTGCGGCGCGGGCGCTCAGCTGCTGTTCCTGATTGAGCTGGTTGGTGAGGTCGCCGATGCGGGCATTGGCGGCGCTGCTGCTGCCGGTGCCCTGGCTCAGAAGCTGCTGCAGGCGCGAGCGGTCGGCCTCGGCCGTGGCAAGCGACGACTGCAGGTTGGCAAGCTGATCCTCGACATCCTGGGTATTGCCCTTTTCGAGCGCCAGCAGTTCCGTCAGTTCGGCGATCTGGCTGTTCAGCCGGTTCAGCACCTCGTCGCGCCCGGTGATTTCGCGGCTGAGCAGGAATTGCGCCAGCACGAAGACGGTCAGCAGGAACATGATGGCAAGCAGCAGCGTGGACAGCGCATCCACGAAACCCGGCCAATAGTCGACGCCCCGCTCGCGACGGCGGCTCTTGCCAAGCGCCATCGCTTACTTCCCCCCGATCTTGTCGGAAAGCCGGTCGAGCGTGCGGCGCAGGGCCTTTGATTCCTCCTGCTGCGCCTCGATCCAGTCGCGCAGCATCTGCTGTTCGTTGCGCATGTTCTTGACCAGGCCCTGGATGCCTTCGGCGAGATTGGCCATGGCCGACAGCGACCGCTCGTTCTGGTGGCCGTCGATCGGTGCCTTGCTCTGCGCGGAGGCGAGCGCGCGCAGCTGTTCCGTCAGCGCCCTCAAATCCTCCGAGGAACCGCTCGCGAGCGTTTCGGCGACGGCCGGCGGCAGGTCTGATCCAAGGTCGGTCACCGAGGACAACCAGTTTTCAAGCTCCGTGTAGAAGCGGTTCTGGGCGCGGCCCGCCTGCAGGTCGAGGAAGCCCAGGATCAGCGAGCCGGAAAGGCCGAGCAGCGAGGACGAGAACGCCGTGCCCATGCCGGCGAGCGGCTGGGCAAGGCCGCTCTTGATGGCGGCGAGCACGTCGTTGGAACTGCCGGAATTGGGATCGAGCGCGCCGATGACGTTGCTGATCGAGCCGATGGTCTGGATAAGGCCCCAGAACGTGCCGAGCAGGCCGAGGAAGACGAGGAGGCCGATCAGATAACGCGACGTGTCGCGTGATTCGTCGAGGCGGGTGCCGATCGTATCGAGGATCGAGCGGAAGGCATTGGTCGACAGCGCCATCCTCCGGCGGCTGCCGATCAGAGTGCGCATCGGCGCCAGCAGGCGCGGCTCGCGGCCGACCTTGTCGGCGCTGCCGGCGGCGCGGAAGGAATTGAACCAGCGCACTTCCGGCATCAGGGCGATCACCTGGTTGAAAACCAGAATCACGCCGATCAGGAGAACGCCGAGAATGAGGCCGTTCAGTCCGGGATTGGTCTGAAAGGCGTGGGCGGCCTGGCGGTAGAGGATGGAAGCGACGAAACCGACGATGATCAGGAAGATCAGCATCGTCCATAGGAACGATGCGGGATTGGACAGTTTGTAGGCATAACCGCCGCGGCCCGTTTCAGACGCGTCCAAATCGTCCACTGTCGCATTCGCCATAATATGCTTCGCCTCCGGTAGTCTGCAGTGCCGAAGGCTAGTTGAAAAATGCGACGAATTGAAGTGCAGAAGCTCAGGAAAACAGTCAGCTATTCAGTACTGCAGCTCTAAGCCGGGCGGTGGCGCAAAAATGCCTCAGCGGGTCGGAACGGGTCGATTGACGACTTCGACCAACGCCTTCTGGATAAGTTCGTTGCCGGCCACGACATTGCCGCTGCCGAAGATATCGGTCGTGCCTTTCATGTCGGAAACGAACCCGCCCGCCTCGCGAATGAGGATCAGGCCTGCGGCCATATCCCACGGCGAAAGCTCGGTTTCCCAGAAGCCGTCGAGCCTGCCGGCAGCCACATAGGCAAGGTCGAGAGCGGCCGCGCCGAACCGGCGCATGCCGGCCACTTCGCCCATCACGTGGCGCAGTTCGACGAGGAACTTGCCGTGATTGCCGCGGCCGAGATGCGGCATGCCGCAGCCGATCACGCAGTCGGACAGCACGCGGCGCGCCGCGACCCGGATGCGGCGGTCGTTCATGAAGGCGCCGCCACCCTTTTCGGCGGTGAACAGCTCGTCGGTCGCGGGATTGAACACGACGCCGGCAACCACTTCCCCGTTGCGCTCGAGCGCGATGGAGACTGCGAACTGCGGAATGCCGTGCAGGAAGTTGGTGGTCCCGTCGAGCGGATCGACGATCCAGCGATGCGCGCCGTCGGTGCCCTTCAGCTCTTCGCTTTCCTCGCCGAGGAAACCGTAGGTCGGACGCGATTTCAAGAGCTCGTCGCGGACGATCTTTTCTGCCTTCAGATCCGCCTGGGACACGAAATCGCTGGGGCCCTTCACCGAAACCTGCAGGTTCTGCACCTCGCCGAAATCTCGCGAAAGCGACTTGCCTGCCTTGAGGGCAGCCTGAACCATGACGTTGAGAAGGGCGGAGCGGGCCATGCGGGAAATCCTTGGGGTTGTCCCGACTTGTCGTCTGGACGGGACGGCGTTTTATGAGCGATTTTTTGATTGGCGGCTTCAAGACCATAAAACGGCGCGAAATTCAAGCCGTCCGCGGGAATGCGGGCATTGCAGCCCTGGCCGCGTCTGCAAAACTGGTCTTGGGCGGTCCCGGATGTGTGAGCGACGAAACCAGATTGCCGCACCGTATCCCGGCGCTTCGCTTTGGCTCAGCCCGTTCGGCCCTGCAATCGATTCACTGGATCGATTGCTCCGGCTGCGCCGGACCGGGCCTCACCCACGCCGGAATTTATTCGCCGCCTCGATCGCCCGGCGCTGCTGATCCTCATTGATCCCGAGATAGAAATCCTCGAGCTCCGGGTCCTGAAGGCCGGCGCGGCGCGACAGCACGTACCACTTCGCCGCTTCGACCGGATCAGGCCGAGTGCCGAGCGCGTTGACATAAAGATGCGCGAGCTTGTTCTGGGCAACCACATTGCCGCGATGGGCGGCGATCCGCAGCCACTCGAAACCCTTTTCGTAATCGCGGTCTCCCGCGACGCCGTTGACCAGCCAGAGGCCCATGTCGAGTTGCGCGGTGTCGAAACCGGCCGTTGCGGCGCGCTCCAGCCATTCGCGAGCCCGCGCCTTCTTTTCAGCCGGAATATCCTTCAGCGTCACATAGACCTGCGCCACCGCATATTGGCTATCTGCGACGCCCTGCCTTGCGGATTTCTCGTAGAAGGGCAGCGCCAGATGCAGGCCCTTGTCGCCCGGATTTTCGGAAACCAGGATCTGCGCCCAGTTGAATTGCGCCGACGCATTGCCGGCTTCGGCGGCCCTGCGCATGAAACCGTCGGCCTTTGGCTTGTCGCGGGGAACATCGCGCCCGGTCATCAGCAGCAGCGCATATTGGAACATGGCAGCCGCATCGCCGCCTTCCGCCGCCTTCTGATACCAGAATGCCGCGGTCTTGGCGTCGCGCTTGATGCCGAGGCCCTTGGTCATCATTTCGGCGACCAGCGTCTGCGCTGCCGCATCGCCGGCCCCGGCCCGGGTCAGCGCCTTGTCGAGGGCGGTCACATACATTCCGCGCTGGTATGCGCCGTAGGCCTCGTCCACGGTGCCGGTATAGTTTTTTTCCGCCGGTGCCGGCGGCAGTGCGGCGCCCATGCGCTGGTAAAGCTCGACGCCGCCCGAGGGGATGATGCCGTCCGGCTGACCCTCAGGCTCCTTGGTTCCCTTTGCGGAGCCCGGAACCGGCTGGATCTCGACCCGCCCTTTTTTCATCGGCTGGAAATTGGGCTCCACCGGCCGGGTCACCGCCCTGGAATTCGCCTGCGCCAACGCAAGACAAGGCATCGCCGCCGAAGCGATAAGTGTCGCCAGCAGCCCTTTCAGAATCACGCGGGAAAGGCGGTTCGACGGCATGGGCTTCATCAAGCCTCAAACCGTGGCGCTTTTTCGTCCAGAATTGCGTTGACTTCCGCGACCGCGGCGCTGGGGCCCTGGGGGCTGGAAAAGACCGCTCCCTTGAGCGCCACGAATTCCGCACCAGTCTCTGCAACGGCAAGCGCGGATGACGGATCGGTGCCGCCCATGACGATGCAGGGGATCTCGATCATCGATGCCCACCATTCGCCGAGCGCGAGGTTTTTCGGATGTGCTTCCGGCTTGATATCGCCGTCGAGCTTGCCGAAGAAGATATAGTCGGGACGATGTTCACCAATGGCAAGCGCCTGATGCCGGTCGCCCGCCCCGCCGGTGCCGACGATCATCTTCGGCACGAATTTCTCGATCGCCTCCCCCAGCTCGGTGAGGTCACCGCCAAGATGCAGGCCATCCGCCTTGATGCGGCCGGCCACCCGGCTGTCGCCGGAAATCAGCGCCGCAGCGCCCGCCGCCTGGATCAGTTCGACCAGCGCTTCCGCACGCTTCTGGAACGCCTGGTCGTCGAGCCCGTATTGCGGCACGATGACCGACGCGACGTCGCCGCCTGCAAGCGCTGCTTCGAGATCCTTGGCCTGCTGATCGGCATCGTCATATTGCGGCACGATCAGCACGAGGCGGCAGCGGTCTTTCTGTCCGGTCATGTTTCTTCCCGTTCGGCGGATATCGGTTGGCGAAAATCCGCACTCGTTTTCTGTCCGCAAATTCGATAGACCGGACCGCCTGCCGGATCAACCATTCCCTCATCGACCTCCGAGTCTTCATGCCCGATACGCTTAGCTTCGCGTTCTTCACCTTCGCCATCCCCGCCGTCCTGCTTGTCGGCCTCTCGAAAGGAGGCATCGGCGGCGCTATCGGTCTGCTCGGCGTGCCGCTGATGTCGCTCGCCGTCGATCCGGTCAAGGCGGCGGCGATCTTCCTGCCGATCCTGATCGTCATGGACATCGTCGCATTATGGTCATGGCGGAACTTCAACGACCCCAGGACGCTGCTGGTGATCCTGCCCGGCGGCATCATCGGCATCGCGCTCGGATGGGCAACGTCGGCCTATGTCTCGGACGATGCGCTGCGCCTCGTCATCGCGGTTGCGACGATCCTGTTTACCGTGCGCTATTTCTGGCAGGTCTACGGCCCCCGATCCAACCAGCCTAGGGCTCCCCTGCCGCACCGCCCGGGCGCCGCCACCTTCTGGGGCGCCCTGTCCGGTTACGCGAGCTTCGTCGCCCATGCCGGCGGGCCGCCGTTCCAGATCTACGTCCTGCCGATGCGGCTCGATCCGAAAGCCTATACGGGCGCCAGCATCCGCTTCTTCGCGATCGTCAACGCGGTCAAGGTCATCCCTTACTTCTTCCTCGGCGCACTCGACTCCGAAAACCTCACCATCTCCGCAACCCTTCTGCCCGTAGCCCTGATCGCGACCATGATCGGCGCGGCCATCGTCAAGCACCTGAAGGCGGAAACCTTCTATCCGATGACTTACGGTCTGGCATTCTGCGCGGGATTGAAACTGCTGTGGGACGGCCTGCCGTTCTGACCCGGCAAAGCAAGCGCGGTGCAGCTAAAAAAGCAGCGCAAAATAAGGCGGGCAACATTGTTGCGATGCACAATAAATCTTGCCGTTACCGAGCGTTTACCGTAAGTTCAACGCATGACAACCGTTGACCCCTTTGCAGCCATAGCTGATCCGAACCGGCGGTATCTGCTGGAGGAATTGCGGCGCGCGCCGAGAACCGTAAACGAACTTGCGCAAGGCCTGCCAATCAGCCGGCCCGCGGTGTCGCAGCATTTGAAGGCTCTTCTGGACAGCAATCTGGTGAATGTGACGGCGGAAGGCACGCGGCGCATCTATTCCGTCAACAGCAAGGGCTTCGACAGGCTGAACCTGTGGCTGGATCAGTTCTGGTCGTGAAGACCGGCTTTTAAACCGTGGGAATTGTGGCTCCCTTCCACGACCAGAACCTTATCATTGTTATTTCTGGGTTATTTCTGGATTATTGGTTTGCCGCTTTTATTATTCGCCTCTGACTGATGAAACAATGGGCGAGCGGCGGGTTCTCCTACTGAGGAACTAATGACGCGTGGATGCTTTTATGCGCTGCATTTGGTCCTTGATGCGCAGCTTGCGCCGCTTGAGTTCGGCTATTTCACGGTCGTCGGCGGAGGGGGACGCTAGAACGGTCTGGAGCTCCTCCTCCAAAGCACCGTGCTTCTTTTCAAGCGATGCGATATGAGCCTGGACGGTCATGTGGCATGTTCCTTCCTTAGTCACCTACCACGGCATTCCCTAATGCCGAGGCTTCAGGTTTACGAAGGAAGTGTGACACGATCGGCCGGCTTTGTCGAAGGTGAAATCATGGTTTGAAGTGGGCAAATTCGTGACCTTGTCTAACTTCCCGTTAACGCGGTTTGGTGGTAGAGGCTTGCGGAGAATGCCGGCGACCGCTGAAATGCCGGGCGTGAGAATGGGGACTGGAATATGGCAGATCAGGAACAGGCGGATGTCCGGCTGGTGCTCGCGAAACTTCGACAGGAACACGAGGATTACGACGCCGCCATCAATGCCATGATCCAGGTCGGCTGCGACGCGCTTCGCGTGCAGCGCATGAAGAAGAAGAAACTGTCGCTGAAAGACAAGATGACTCAGCTCGAAGACCAGATTGTTCCGGACATCATCGCGTAAGGGTCCTGCCATGTCTGAAAGACCTGCCGTCGCCATCATCATGGGCAGCCAGTCCGACTGGGAGACCATGAAGAACGCCGCCGACACGCTGGAGGCGCTCGATATCGGCTACGAGGCCCGTATCATATCGGCGCATCGCACGCCGGAGCGGATGATGCAATTTGCCAAGGGCGCCCGCGCCGAAGGTTTCCAGGTCATCATCGCCGGCGCCGGCGGTGCGGCCCACCTGCCCGGCATGACCGCCGCCATAACCCCGCTTCCGGTTTTCGGCGTGCCGGTTCAGTCGAAGGCGCTGTCCGGTCAGGACAGCCTGCTGTCGATCGTCCAGATGCCGGCCGGCATTCCGGTCGGCACGCTTGCCATCGGCCGGGCCGGCGCCATCAACGCCGCCCTGCTGGCAGCCGCGGTTCTCGCCCTCAACGACGACGAGATCGCCGACCGGCTCGACGAATGGCGCGCCCGCCAGAGTGCGGCCGTTGCAGACTACCCAATCGACGAGGCTCCATGACTATCCACACGATCGGCATCATCGGCGGCGGCCAGCTCGGCCGCATGCTGGCCATGGCCGCAGCCCGGCTGAACTTCCGCACGATCGTGCTCGAACCGCAGGCCGACTGCCCGGCAGCCCAGGTCACCAACGCCCAGATTACTGCCGCCTATGACGATCCGGCTGCGCTCGCCGAACTCGCCAGCCGCTGCGAGGTCGTCACCTACGAATTCGAGAACGTGCCGGTCACCGCCGCCGAGGCGCTGCAGCGCTCGGTTCCGGTCCACCCGCCGGCCAAGGCGCTCGATATGTCCCAGGACCGGCTGACCGAAAAGCGCTTCCTGAATTCCTGCGGCATCGAGACCGCTCGATTCCATGCCGTCGACAGCCAGTCCGACCTCGAAAAGGCGCTCGCCGATTTCGGCGGCCAGGGCGTCCTGAAGACCCGCCGCATGGGTTATGACGGCAAGGGCCAGCGCGTCTTCCGCACCGTCGAGGACAAACCCGCCGGCGCCTATGATGCGCTCGGCCGCGTGCCGCTGATTCTGGAAAGTTTCGTGCCCTTCGAGCGCGAAGTGTCGATTATCGCCGCCCGAGCCGAGGACGGCACGGTCGCCTGCTATGATCCGGCCGAGAACGTCCACCGCAAAGGCATTCTCCACACCTCCACCCTGCCCGCCAGGATCTCTGCGGCGACGGCGAAGACCGCCCGCGAATCGGCCGAGAAGCTGCTCGCCGCGCTCGATTACGTCGGCGTCATCGGCATGGAATTCTTCGTGATGGCGGACGGCACGCTGATTGCCAACGAAATTGCCCCGCGCGTCCACAATTCCGGCCACTGGACGGAGGCGGCCTGCGTCGTATCGCAGTTCGAGCAGCATATCCGCGCTGTCGCGGGCCTGCCGCTCGGCAACCCCGCCCGCCATTCCGACTGCGTGATGACCAACCTGATCGGCGACGATATTCTGGACGTGCCCGCCTGGCTTCTGAGGAAAGATGTTCTCGTCCACCTCTATGGCAAGACGGAATCCCGACCGGGCCGAAAAATGGGCCATGTGACCGAATTGAACGGCCTGAAAACGCCGTCACAAGGTTGACACGCAGATTGCCTCGGGTTATCTGCACGCCCAACTGAGAGCGTGCCCCTCAAAGAAACAGGCGGCGCGCTTTTGATTGATAGACATGCGGCTTCGCGCCCACAGACTGCTGGACCAGGAAAATGAAGATCAAGAACTCGCTTAAGGCGCTGAAGGCTCGTCACCGCGATAACCGTCTGGTTCGCCGCAAGGGCCGCGTTTACATCATCAACAAGCAGAACCCGCGCTTCAAGGCTCGTCAGGGCTGATACAGGCAATCGGCTCCGGTTTCAGCCGCAGCCGATCAAATTGTCGCTAACATGACAAATCGGGTTTGACCTTCGGCGCAGGCGGATTACCTTATCCGCATGCGCTATTTTCGTTTCAGTACCCTGATTCTCGCCGCGAGCCTCGCCGCTTCGTCCGCTCTCGCTCAGACAGCGGCCCCCAAGCCGCCTGCCGCACCACCTGCGGCCGCCCCGGTCATTCCCGCCGTCGCCCAGAAACCGGGCAAGCCCGTGGATCCGCTGTTCGACGCCCTGAAGCGCGAACGCAATCCGGAAAAGGCGCGCGGCATCGCCAGCCAGATCATCGCCGACCTCAACGATTCGGGCAGCGCCACCGTCAACCTGCTGATGCAGTGGTCTGCGACCGCCATCAAGGAAAAGCGCAACGCCGCGGCACTCGATTTCCTGGATCAGGTGACCGTGCTCGATCCCGCCTTTGCCGAAGGCTGGAACCGCCGTGCGACGCTGCACTACACGATGGGCAACCCTCGCAAATCCATGGCCGACATTGCCGAAGTGCTGAAACGCGAACCGCGCCATTTCGGAGCGCTGGCCGGCATGGCAGGCATCCTGACGGAGGCGGGCAAGGACGGACTGGCGCTGAAGGCGTGGCAGGACTATCTCGCCGTCTACCCGGCCGATCGCGACGCCCAGGAAGCCGTCACCAAGCTTTCCGAAAAGCTCGCCGGCAACCGGACTTGAGCCTTCGGGCGGCACCTCGATGATGATCTTGCCCCTTGCCATCATCATTGTTGCCACCGCTTTTTGCTTCACCGCCTGGAAGGCGAAGGCGATCGAGGCCGAGTTCCCGAATACCGGCGAACTGGTCGATGTCGGCGGCTTTTCCATGAATTCGCTGCATGTGCCGAAGCCGGCCGGTGCCGACCTGCCGGCGATCGTCTTCATCCATGGCGCCAGCGGCAATTTCCGCGACCAGGAGGCGGCCTTCCGCAAGGCGCTCGAAGGCCGCGCCGAAATGCTCTTCGTCGACCGGCCGGGCCACGGTTATTCCGAGCGTGGCGGGCCTGAAAACGGTTTCCCGGACGGCCAGGCGGCGGCGATCGCAAGGCTGATGGAAAAGCGCGGCATCGACAAGGCGATCATATCAGGCCATTCCTTCGGCGGAGCGATTGCCGCGAGTTTCGGCCTATATCATCCGGAAAAGACCGCAGGCCTGCTGTTTTTGGCGCCCGCCACCCATCCCTGGCCCGGCCGGATCGACTGGTACTACAAACTCACCGCCCGCCCGGTCATCGGCCGGCTGTTCAGCCATCTTCTCGCTCTGCCGGCAGGCCTCATGGTGATGAAGGCCGCCACGCGCTCGGTCTTTCACCCCAACCCCTGCCCCGAGACCTATCTCCGCGACGGCGCACCGTATCTGGTCCTGCGCCCGAAAGTGTTTCGCAGCAACGCCATCGACGTCGCCAACCTTAACGGCTACGTGACGCGCGTCGCGGCGCGATATACGGAGATCACAGCACCGACGGTGATCATCACCGGCGACAGTGATGCGATCGTCGCAGAGGAGATCCATTCGCGCGGCCTTGCCCGCGATATCGCCGGGTCCGAACTCGTCTCCATCCGCAATCTCGGCCATAAGCCGGATTATCTGGCCAGCGACGTGGTGATCGCGGCAATCGAAAAACTCTCGGGCCTCCCCCGCGACCTGAAGGCCGCCGCCCACATCGCGGAAGCGCGCATCGCGCCGGCAGCAGAAGACTCGGCTCCCCAAATAGATCTTTCGATCGAGAAAACCTGAGCCTTGCTCGGACGACGCCAGCCCGAAGCAAGCTGACCGTCCCAACCTCCGGCCACACGGAATCGGAGAGACGAGATGCAGATCGGCAGCATTGGCAGTGACTACCCGGCGCGGCCCGCGAAGCAGGATGGAGCGTCGGCCTCGACGGATACCGCAACAGCCGCATCGTCCGGTCCATCCAGCCCCAAGGACGAGCTCTACGATCGCCTCGTCCATGGCCTGACCTCGCTCAGGAAGGCGAGCGACGAGGCGGAAGAACAGGCAAAGGCGCGCGCCAGGCAGAAGCTCGATGATGCCAAGCAGCAGCTCGAGTTCATGCGCCGCTGGGGGTTCGATCCGCAGGTGATCGCCAAGCAGGCGGCCCAGCTCGGCGTCATCGTTGCCGGCGCCGCCCGCGAATTCACCGAGGCCCTGGCCGGGAGCGGCGGGACTGCGCCAGCGACCCCCGCCAATGCTCTTTCCGGAGCGGAGACAGGAGAGACCATCCCGGATGCGAACGAACCGGCCACGGCTGCCTCCGCAGACGAACCGTCAGACGAGCCCGCAGCCGACAAGCCCGTCTCCCACGCCGAGCAGGCCTATCTCGACGCGATGGACGAAACGCCGCGTGAGGCGCCAAAACTGTCCCTCGACGACATCAAGACCGCCATGGAGTTCAGCACCGTCGCCCGCCAGATCAAGGCGCTGCTGGAAGAGGCGGCCCGCAGGCTGCGCGAGCAGAACAGCGAAGCCACGGTGCCCGGCACCGAAAGCCTCGATGCCTCCGTCAACGCCCTGACCGGCACCATCTCCGCCATGCCGACGGTCAGCATCACCGTCTGACGGGTTATCCGGCCGTGACAATGCTGAGAGAGCCGGCGTGAGGGCCGATTCAACCCTGCCGCACGATAGTGCCGATCACATTGACGAGTAGGCGCGATGCCGTCAGGGCCGACAGGCCATCAATGTCGGCGGGAGGATAGAGTTCGACGAGGTCGAACCCGGCGATCCTGGCCCGCCTGCCGAGACCGCTGATCAAGTCGATCACCTGCGTATAGGTGAGGCCTCCGGGCGTACGCGCTGCCACACCGGGCATGACGCTGGGATCAAGGCCGTCACAGTCAAGGGTGACGACGACCTGTGCGCCTTCGGGAATGTGTCGGAGAACGGCTTCAACGCCCTGTGCGTGAACCTCACGGGCCGTCACGAAACTGCTGCCATAGCGACGCGCTGCCTCGATGTCTGTCAGGCGCGCACTGCCAACGCTACGGAGGCCGACCTGTACCATCCCGGCTACATGCGGCATCTCGCTCGCCCGACGCATCGGGCTCGAATAGCCGTGACGCTCGCCATTCACCTCGTCGCGCCAGTCGATATGGGCGTCGATCTGCAGAATCCAGACCGGCCCGTGATCCGCAAAACCGGCGAGGAAGGGAATGGTCACGGAGCAGTCGCCACCGAGCAGGATCGGTACAGCCGAAAGAGTCAGGACCTGGCGTGTCTTCTCCTCGATCTGTGCCCGATTGCCGATATTGTCATGCAGAATGGTCGGGATGTCGCCCGCGTCGATGCATGAGATCGGCTTGCCGTCGAACAGCGGGCCGCCAAGATCGAAATCCCAGTGCTCGACGAGCGTGACATCATCTTGGCTCGCGGCGCGGATGGCATCGGCGGCCAAAGCATGGTCGCTGCTGTCCTTCCCGGGATAGGTGCTGCCGTGGCCGGCTCCGTAGATCACCGCGCGGGGTATCCGGCTCCCAGAGAGGTGATCGGAAAAGCCGAGAAATGGAGGCGAGGCGGTCATTTCTTGATGGCTCTGATGATGGTTTAGCTGAATTCAGGTGTTGAGGGCCGGTAGTCAAGGCCACAGGTTCGCGACCGCTTCCACAACATTGTCAAAAAGACAGTTCGCGACAGGCAAATTCCGGAATGCCTCACGGAGACGTTCCTGGCAAGAAACACCGCCTGCAACGTCTGCGTTGCAAGCGGTTCGAGATCAGACTTGGATTTCCGTCAACCGCCGGGGATCGCTCCGGCGGTTTTCGTTGGTCGGGGCGTTGCGCCTCAGATGCCGCTCTGGCCGTCCGAGCCGATATAGGCGATGCGCAGCATGTTGGTGGCGCCGGGCGTGCCGAGCGGAACGCCGGCCGAGATGATGATCCGGTCGCCGGGCTTGCCGAAGCCTTCCGACACGACGATGCGGCAGGCGCGGTTGACCATGTCGTCGAGGTCGGTCGCGTCATGGGTGACGACGCAATGCATGCCCCAGCCGAGCGAAAGCCGGCGTGCCGTCTGGACGATCGGCGACAGCGCGATGATCGGCACTTCCGGACGTTCGCGGGAAGCGCGCAGGCCTGTCGTGCCCGACGAGGTATAGGTGACGATGGCGGACAGTTTCAGGGTTTCTGCGATCTGGCGGGCGGCAAGCGAAATGGCGTCCGCACCAGTCGCCTCGGGCGTCGCGCGCTGCGCATAGATGATGCTCGGATAAAGCGGATCCTGCTCGACCGTGCTGGCGATCGACGCCATCATCGACACCGCCTCGACCGGATACTGGCCGGAGGCCGATTCGGCCGAGAGCATGATCGCATCGGCGCCTTCGAAAACGGCGATCGACACGTCCGACACTTCGGCGCGGGTCGGAACCGGCGCGGTGATCATCGATTCCAGCATCTGGGTTGCGACCACGACCGGCTTGCCGGCGCGCCGACACAAGCGCGTCAGCTGCTTCTGGATGCCCGGGACGGCTTCGATCGGCATTTCGACGCCAAGATCGCCGCGCGCCACCATGACGGCATCGGAAAGCTCGATGATCTCGTCGATGCGCTCGAGCGCCTGGGGCTTCTCGATCTTCGACATGATGCCGACGCGGCCGCGGGCGATCTTGCGCACTTCGGCAAGGTCGTCGGGGCGCTGGACGAAGGAAAGCGCCACCCAGTCGACATCGTCGGTCGCGAGAACCGCGTCGAGGTCGATGCGGTCCTTTTCGGTCAGCGCGCCGACGCCGAGCAGCGTATCGGGCAGGCTGACGCCCTTGCGGTCGGAAATGCTGGTGCCGGCGACGACCTTGCAGACGATGCTCTTGCCATCGGCCTTCTCGGCCTTCAGCGCCAGCTTGCCGTCGTCGATCAGCAGCCGGTGGCCCACTTTCACCGCTTCCAGGATTTCCGGATGCGGCAGGAATACGCGGGTCTCGTCGCCCGGTTCGTCGCGGCTGTCGAGCGTGAAGGTCTGCCCCGGAGTGAGCGTCACCTTGCCGGCTGCAAACTTGCCGACGCGCAGCTTCGGGCCCTGAAGGTCGGCGAGAATGCCGATCGGTCGGCCGCAGCGCGCCTCGACGGAACGGATGCGCTTGATCAGCGTGCGCATCAGGTCGTGGCTCGCATGGCTCATGTTGATGCGGAAGAGATCAGCCCCCGCTTCATGCAGCTTCTGGATCATCGCCTCTTCGGACGAAGCCGGTCCGAGGGTTGCGAGGATCTTTACTTTGCGGTTGCGCCTCATCAGTTGTGGCCTTCTTGTGTGCCAGGCGTGTCCGAAAGCTGGACCATCCAGCTTCCCTGACGGCCCGTATCATATTCCTTGAAGCCCATGCGCTGGAAGCCACGGGCAAAACAGTCATTGACGCCGACGACTTTGAACTCGTTCTCCGCGACGCACATGTTCACATTGCCGGTCCAGCGGCCGCCGCGGGCCGCGTCCTCGGCATAAAGATAGTAGTAACGCGACTGCAGTTCGCCCTCGATCAGCGTCGCGCAGGTGGAGGCCGGAACCTGCCACCAGCCTTCGGTGGTCCAGCCCTCCGTGGCGCGATAGCCGATCGCCACGCCGACGAGGTTCTGTGTGGCGTTGCAGACACGGAAATCCGCATGCGCGACGGTCGCCGCGAAAAGCGGAACACCGGAGGCGACCATGGCGGCAAGCGCCGGAGCGGAAACGAGGGAGCGAAGAGTGGCTTTGGGGGATTTTTTCGACACGGTTTCCGTCAGGACTCCATGGTTATTCGTGAAGCACTTTCTTCGCGCGGCGGAGTCGGAAAGTCAACGTAACTCTAATCGATTAGTCCGTCTCATGCCCTCAATCCGAGCTGATCGTCGCCCCAACACGGCTTGCGTCGCGGCTTTCCCCATGCCATCAACACCCGTCTCCCGACCGACCTTTCGAAACCAACTCATTTCCGATGGCGATGCAGGACTTCATTCCTTTCGAGATCATAGAAGGCGATTATGACAGCGGCATGGTGCTGCTCGCCGACCATGCCATGAACCGCCTGCCCGTCCGCTATGGCAGCCTCGGCCTGCCGGCGAGCGCCTTCCACCGCCATATCGCCTTCGACATCGGCATCGAGGGGCTCACCCGCCGTCTCGCGGCGATGCTCAACGTACCTGCGGTGCTCGGCTGTTTCTCGCGCCTGCTGATCGACCCGAACCGCGGCGAGGACGATCCGACCCTGATCATGAAGATTTCCGACGGGGCGATCATCCCGGGCAATCATCCGATCACCCAGGAAGAGTGGGATTTCCGCCTCGATACCTATCACCGGCCCTATCACCGCGCCGTCGAGCGCACGATTGCCAAGGCAGGTGCCTCGGGCCGGGCACCGCTCGTCCTGTCGCTGCATTCCTTCACGCCGTTCTGGAAGGGTGTTGCCCGCCCCTGGCACGCGGCGGTGCTCTGGGACAGCGACGATCGCGCCGTGACGCCGCTCCTCCACCTGCTCGGCGAACCGGGCGACATCGTCGTCGGCGACAACGAGCCCTATGACGGGGCGCTCAAAGGCGACACGATGTACCGGCACTGCATGGTGTCGGGAACCCCACACGCGCTTCTCGAGGTCCGCCAGGACCTGATCGGCGACGAGACCGGCATCGCCGCCTGGGCGGAAAGACTGGCGCCGGTCTTCAAGACGCTCAACGCCGACCCCACATTGCATGAATACCGGATCTTTCCCTCGCGCACCGGCCCCTATCCAGTCTGACGCGACACCAGGAGATGCACCCATGAGCGAACGCACGCCTACGGAACTGACCAGAGAGCAGCAGACCGAATTCGAGGCCGCCGCCTTCCGCCGCCTCGTCCAGCATCTGCGTGGACGCGCCGACGTGCAGAATATCGACCTGATGAACCTCGCCGGCTTCTGCCGCAACTGCCTGTCGAACTGGTATCGCGACGCCGCCAGCGATGCCGGCGTCGACCTCTCCAAGGATGCATCCCGCGAGATCGTCTACGGCATGCCCTACGAGGATTGGAAAAATCTGCACCAGGCGGAAGCCTCGGATGCACAAAAAGCCGCATTCGACGTGAACAAGCCGGCCCATGGCTGATCGATTTGCCGATTGGGCTTGACCTCGCGGCGGCTTTTCGGCAGTTGACGACCATTCATTGAAATCTACACGATCAGGAGGCCCCGATGTCTGATGCTCATGGCGTCGCCCGCGACCAGCTTCGCGCATTTATCGAGCGTATCGAACGCTTGGAAGAAGAAAAGAAGACCATCGCCGACGACATCAAGGATGTCTACGGCGAAGCCAAGGGCATGGGCTACGACACGAAGATCATGAAAAAGGTCATCGCCCTGCGCAAGAAGGACGACCAGGAGCGCATGGAAGAGGATCTCATCCTCGATACCTACCTCCAGGCGCTCGGCATGATCGAGGCCCCTGCCGACCAGGACGCAGCCTGATTCTTCTCAGGCACGCAGGCCAGGCAGAAAGCATCAAAAAACCCGCCATTTCGGCGGGTTTTTTATGGTCTTCTATCAGCCCGACGATCAGTTGTTCGGGCCGCTGAACCGGTTCGGGTCGATCGCCACCGTGGCGGCAACCGGCCTGAAGCCGCCGCCGGAATAACCTGCCGAATATTCGTTGTTGAGGGTCCGGCTGACGACGCGCGGTGCCTTCATCGAGGCGGCCGCGTCGGCGCGATTGTTGTTGAGAGCCCATTTCGCCAGCATGTCGCCCGTCAGCCCGCCATTTGCCGTCTGCGGCGCAGACCCGGGCGCACGACCGCCCTTGGCGGGGATCGGGAGCGCGCTTGTCGATGCCGAGACCGGGCTGCGCGGTGCGTCGAAACCGTCGCCGAACTGCGCGCCCTTGTTGGAATGAATGACCTTCGGAGAAGCCGATGCCGTTTCAACCGGCTTCTGGACCGGCATGGGAGCCGCCGCCATTGCCGCAGCAGGCTGGGCCGGAGCAGGTTGGCCTGACACAGGCTGGGTTGGAGCGACGGGCGTGGGCACCGCCGCCTGGCGCGGCTCGACACTCTGGGCAAGCGCTGCAACGAGGGCCGGCGTCAGCTCCTGCTGTTCCTCAGCCTTGGCGGCGGGAGCGGCAGCGGCGATGTTCGGCCTCTGACTGGGAAGCGGAATGGACGCGACGTCCTCCGGCGGCTGCATCGGCCCGACGGACGCGGTCATCACGCCGCTTTCCGCGTCACCCTTGAAGCCACGCGGTCCAAGCAGCGTCGGAACCGGAATATTGTAGGTGGAAAGATCGGCAAAAGTCTCGCCGCCGGACTGGACCGGAGCCGACGCCTGCAGGGCGAGCGCTTCCTGGGCCGGGTTACGCGCCGGTGAATAAAGCGCAGTCGCAAGCCCGCCCGCATCCGAACGGAAGGCCGGGCGCGAAAGCGGTACGGGCGCTGAAACCGTCTGTGCTTGCGCCGGAGGCTGGGCCTGGTTCTGCATCTGGCCCGTCAGAGGCGAAGCCGAGGCAACCGCGACAGGAGCTTCGCCCTCGTCGTCCGCAGCAGGCTTTGCAGCCGGAGCCGCACGCCGCGCCACGGCCGGAGCAGCGCTTTCCTCGTTATCTTCCTCCTCGTCGGCACCACCGCCGCCGAACAGGAATGCCAGAAGGTTGGGCTGTCGCTTGCGTTCCGAGTCGCCACGGATGCCGCGACCGGCGGTGCTGGCTATCTGGATCGAATCCGAGCCGACACGCCGCTTGTAGTCCGCCATCGCCGTTTCGTAGCCGGGAAGCGGCTTGCCGTCGGCGGGAAGATGGATCGTATTGCCGTTCGGGAAGATCTGCACCAGTTCCTGGCGCGTCATGCGCGGCCAGGCACGAACGCCGCCGACATCGAGATGCACGAAGGGCGAACCCGAGGTCGGGTAATAGCCGACGCCGCCGACCTGCATCTGCATGGCGAGCCCGCGCAGCGTCGAAAGCTTCACGCCGGGAATGTAGAAATCCATGGCCTTGCCGAGCATGTGCTGGCTGTTCTTGGCGACACCGGTGGTGCGCGAACGGGTGCGCAACATGTTGTTGGTGGTCGGCGAACGATAGGCGGAAACCACGTGGATATAATCGGAGGCGCCGGAACGGCGGTAGACTTCCCAGACGAGGTCGAAGAGCCGCGGGTCCATCCTGGCCGGTTCGTTGCGGCGCCAGTCGCGCAGGAACTGGTTGATCTGGGCGAGGCCCTTGGGATCGAACTTGCCGTTCCGCTTGAAGGTGATGACGGCCTTTTCGCCGGTATGGACGAAATAGAGCTTGAGGCTTTTTTCCTGGGCTGCAGCTCCGCTTGCGGAGACCGAAAGCACAGGCAACGCCATCAACACCAGCAGGGTGATGGCCATGACGCGCCGGGTCAAACTGACAAAAAACCCAGCTTTGCCGCCGCGCCTTTTCTCACCCGAAGGCGTTTCTTTTGCATACTGATCCGGCAAAACGATCCCCGTCCTGTCGACAACGTCCCACGTTGCCTCAAATGACTGTCAATTGCGGTGACACGATGGCAAATGTGCCACACATGTACAACCTTCTCCCATATAGTCAACAATTGACTAATCAGAGATTGACAGACGTTGACAGGACATCCTTGCGCGAAGGTTAACACAAGCTAATACATTAGGAATTACGCGGCTTCCTTCAGCGGATCATCGGGATCGATGCCATAATCCTTGAGTTTGCGGTAGAGTGTCGAGCGTCCGATGCCGAGTTTACGGGCAACCTGGCTCATCTGGCCGCGATAGAACTTCAAGGCAAAGCGGATCAGCTCCTCCTCGACGTCCGCAAGCTTCCTCACTTCGCCGGTCTCGTCGGTGCTGACGATGACGTTTTCCTGGGGATAAGCGGCGGCGAGCATCGCCTTCGCATCCGGTCTGCCGGCCCGAGCCTTGTCGTTATTGGCAAATACCGGCGAATCGGCGAGCGCCTCGCGCATGGCGTAGTCGGACAGGACACCCGGTGCGGGCATGACCGCGGTCGCCGCCAGTTCCGCCTGCCTGAATTCCGGGATCTGCGCTGCAATCTGCGGAAAATCGTCCTCGGTGAGCTCGGTGCCCTCGGCAAGCACGACGGCGCGGAACACAGCGTTTTCGAGCTGGCGGATGTTGCCCGGCCAGTCGTAGGCCGTCAGAAGCGCCAGCGCCCCGGCGCCGACCGACAGCGTCCTGTTGAGCTTCTGTTCGGTCGAGAACCGCTCGGCAAACACGCGGGCGAGATGCGGAATGTCCTCCTTGCGGCGGCGCAGCGCCGGAATGGTGATCGGGAAGACGTTGAGGCGATAATAGAGGTCTTCGCGGAAGCGGCCGGCCCGGACCTCCTCGATCAGGTCCTTGTTGGTGGCCGAAATCAGCCGGACATTGACCTTCTGGACCTTCGAGGCACCGACGGTCTCGACTTCGCCCTGCTGCACGGCGCGCAGCAGCTTCACCTGAACGTCGAGCGGCAAGTCGCCGATCTCGTCGAGGAAAAGCGTGCCGCCGTCGGCTTCCACGAACTTGCCGGTATGTTTTTCCGAAGCGCCGGTAAAAGCGCCCTTCTCGTGACCGAAAAGAATGCTTTCCACGAGATTGTGCGGAATGGCGCCGCAGTTGACGGTGATGAACGGCTTGCCGGCGCGGTCACTGTTCGACTGGATGGCGCGGGCGATCATTTCCTTGCCGACGCCGGATTCGCCTTCCAGCACCACCGGGATGTTGGAATGGGCGGCGCGCTGGGCGAGGTCGATGACGCGCAGCATGTCCGGGCTCGCCGAGATGATATCACCGAAGCCGACGGCGCCGGCGCGATGGCGGCGGCCGACACGGGCCTTCGATTCCTTCTGGTCGAGCTTCAGCGCATTGGTGATCGAGGCGCCGATCCGTTCCGGCGACACCGGCTTCACGACGAAATCGAAAGCGCCGGCGCGCATCGCCTGCACCACGTATTCGATGCTGCCCTGTCCCGTCTGGACGATGACCGGCGTTTCGATGCCGAGTTCGCGGATCGCCGCGAGAAAGGTGAGGCCGTCCATTTCCGGCATCATCAGGTCGAGCACGATGACGTTGATGTCGGTCGCGGTGCGCTTCAGGAACTCCAGCGCCGCCAGTCCGTTTTCGGCAAGATGGGCGGCATGGCCGTAACGTTCAACCGCATTCTTCAACAGGCGACGCTGAATAGGATCGTCGTCGACAACGAGGATTTGCGCAATCATGCTCGGCTCCCACCAATGGTCATCATGGCCCTTTTAGGCTGTTATGCCGCTGGTTGTGTCAGAAAGCCTTGAACATCCCCTTTTGAGAAAAGCTTGCATTTTAACGGCCGGCAAGGAAAACAGGCGCAACAGGTTGAGAAGGAAAAAGCGATGAGAATGTCCGCACCCGCCCTCCCCGAAATTCTGGCCGCGCCCACCGCGGGCGCTGCTGCCTCCGACCCGGCGCTCGGTCTCCTGCCGGTCTGGAAGCTCTCGGACCTCTACGAGGCCAAGGACGCCCCGGCCTTCACCGCCGACATGGAAAAGGCGAACAAGCTCTCGATCGCCTTCGAGGAAAAATGGAAGGGCCGGCTTGCCGAAGCCGCGACCAAAACCGGCGCCGGCGGCATCGGTGAAGCGCTTCAGGAATACGAGGCGCTAGACGATCTGCTCGGCAAGATCGGCTCCTTCGCCGGCCTCACCTATTTTTCCGATACGTCGAGCCCGGCCAACGGCAAGTTCTACGGCGATGTGCAGGCCAAGCTGACCGACCTCTCCTCGCACCTGCTGTTCTTCGCCCTGGAGCTCAACCGGATCGACGATGCGGTGATGGACGCCTGCATGGACCGCGACCCGGCCGCCGGCCACTACCGCCCCTGGCTCGTCGACCTGCGGAAGGACAAGCCCTTCCAGCTCGAAGACAAGCTCGAACAGCTCTTCCTCGAAAAGTCGATGACCTCCGCCGCCGCCTTCAACCGTCTCTTCGACGAGACCATGGCCGAGCTTCGCTTCGAGGTCGACGGCGAACAGTTGCCGCTGGAAGTCGCCCTCAACATGCTGCAGGAGCCTGAGCCGGAGACCCGTGCCAAGGCCGCTGCGGCCCTCTCCAAAACCTTCGGCGACAACCTGCGCGTCTTCACGCTGATCACCAATACGCTCGCCAAGGACAAGGAAATCTCCGACCGCTGGCGCGGCTTCGAGGACATCGCCGATTCACGCCATCTCGCCAACCGCGTCGAACGCGAAGTCGTCGATGCGCTCGCAGAGGCCGTCAGGCAGGCCTACCCGCGCCTCTCGCATCGCTACTACGCGATGAAGGCGAAGTGGCTCGGCATGGACCAGCTGAATTTCTGGGACCGCAACGCGCCGCTGCCGGAAACCCCGAACGCGCTGATTTCCTGGAGTGAGGCGAAGGATACCGTGCTCGACGCCTATCGCGGCTTTGCGCCCGAAATGGCCGATATCGCCGGCCGCTTCTTCGAGGAGGAATGGATCGACGCGCCGGTGCGCCCGGGCAAGGCGCCGGGCGCCTTCGCGCATCCGACAGTACCGTCGGCCCACCCTTACGTGCTCGTCAACTACATGGGCAAGCCACGCGACGTGATGACGCTCGCCCACGAACTCGGCCACGGCGTGCACCAGGTTCTGGCCGGCGATCAGGGCGCCCTGATGTGCCAGACGCCGCTGACGCTTGCCGAAACCGCTTCCGTCTTCGGCGAAATGCTGACCTTCCGCGCGCTGCTGGAAAAGACCACCGACAAGCGCGAGCGCAAGGCCATGCTCGCCCAGAAGGTCGAGGACATGATCAACACGGTCGTGCGCCAGGTCGCCTTCTACCAGTTCGAGCGCAAGGTCCACACCGCCCGCAAGGAAGGCGAGCTGACCGCCGAGCAGATCGGCGAACTCTGGCTTTCCGTCCAAGGCGAGAGCCTGGGACCGGCGATCAGGATCTCGGAGGGTTATGAAAGCTGGTGGACCTATATCCCCCACTTCATCCACTCGCCCTTCTACGTCTATGCCTATGCCTTCGGCGACTGCCTGGTGAACTCGCTCTACGCGGTTTATCAGAACGCCGCTCCGGGCTTCCAGCAGAAGTATTTCGAGCTTCTGAAGGCCGGCGGCACCCAACATCATTCGGAGCTGCTGAAGCCCTTCGGCCTCGACGCCACCGATCCGTCCTTCTGGTCCAGGGGCCTGTCGATGATCGAAGGCCTGATCGACGAGCTGGAGGCTCTGGACAAGGCTTGAGGCATTCCCTTAATGCACGCCCATGCCCATAATACACTGCCATGAATGAGAAAGCGCCCTTCGCGCTCTTTCGCGACGACCCCGCCGGCCGGAGCCTCGTCTTCGACGGGCCGAAGGACATCGTCATGGCCCGGACCGCCGCCGAGGTGCTGCCCGCACTTCGGCGCCTGGAAGAGGCGCGCCTCGCCGGTCAGTGGCTGGCGGGTTATATTTCCTATGAGGCCGGTTACGTCTTCGAGGACAAGCTCCGGCCGCTGATCGTCGACGACCGGCCGACGCCGCTGATCGCCATGGGCATATTCGACAAACCCTCGGGCAACGATCATCCGCTCGCCGGACGGCCCGGCACGGTCGTGGACGACGGTTCTTCGCAAGGCTCCTTCCTCAGCGAGCCGCGTACCGGCTGGGATTTTGCGACCTACCAGGAACGGTTCGACCGACT
This sequence comes from Neorhizobium sp. T6_25, assembly GCF_002968555.1. Classification (NCBI taxonomy): domain Bacteria; kingdom Pseudomonadati; phylum Pseudomonadota; class Alphaproteobacteria; order Hyphomicrobiales; family Rhizobiaceae; genus Neorhizobium; species Neorhizobium sp. T6_25. The sequence continues at coordinate 399,366 of NZ_PVBL01000002.1, read as the reverse complement.
TCACCAGCACCTGCGCAACGGCGACTGCTATCAGGCGAACCTGACCATGCCGGTCGCGGCACGCTGGCACGGCGATCCGCTTTCCGCCTTCTGGTCCCTCGTCGCCCGCCAGCCGGTGCGCTACGGCGCATTCGTCGATCTCGGCGGCCCCGTCATCCTGTCGCGTTCGCCCGAACTGTTCTTTTCGGTCGATGCGGAACGCTTCATCGAAACCCATCCGATGAAGGGCACCGCCCCGCGCGGCGCGACCGTAGCAGAAGATGAAGCGATCATCGCGGAAATGCTCGCCGACGAAAAGACGCTCGCCGAAAACCGGATGATCGTCGATCTCCTGCGCAACGATATTTCGATGATCAGCGAGGTCGGCTCGCTGTCGGTTCCGAAACTGTTTGAAATCGAGACCTATCCGACCGTCCACCAGATGGTGAGCCACGTGCGGGCAAAGCTGCTGCCCGAAATCGGCTTTCCGGACATCCTTGCGGCTCTCTTTCCCTGCGGTTCGATCACGGGAGCGCCGAAAATGTGGGCCATGCGCATCCTCGCCGATCTCGAAAGGGAGCCGCGCGACGTCTATTGCGGCGCGATCGGCTGGTGCGATCCGGCCGGCCCGATGCGTTTTTCGGTGGCCATCCGCACGATCACGCTTTTCAACGGCGAAAAAGCCGTCTTCAATGTCGGTGGCGGCATCGTCTTCGACTCGAAGGCCGAGGCCGAGTATGACGAGTGCCTATTGAAGGCACGCTTTGCGGTGGGCGACCAATGGATTTCTCGCTGATCGAAACAATTCGCTGGGAACCGGGCAATGGCTTGCTCCGGGTCGACCAGCATCTGCGCCGGCTCAGCCGGTCGGCCGATGCGCTGGGTTTCCGCCAGCCCCCGGCGGATACGCTGAAACAGCTTCAAGCGGCTGTAGCCGGCGGTGAAACGCCGCTCCGCGTCCGCCTGGTCATGACCTACCGCGGCAAGATCGAGATCACCACGACGCCGTTCACGCCCCTGCCCGCCGATACGCTCTGGCGAATCCGGGTCGCCAGGACGACGCTTCCATCGGACGATCCGACCTATCGCCACAAGACCTCCCGGCGCGAAATCTATGAGGCAGCCCGCGCCGAGTTTTCACCCGAAGAGGCGGACGAGGTTATCCTTCTCAACGAGCGCGGCGAAGTCTGCGAAGGCACGATCACCAATGTCTTCGTCGAACAGCCGGACGGCTCGCTGCTGACCCCGGCGCTGTCGAGCGGCCTCCTGCCCGGCATCCTGCGCGCCGACCTGATCCGCGAGGGCAAGGCAAAAAGCCAGGTCCTGCGCCTTGTCGACCTCGAAGACCGCCGCTTCTTCGTCGGCAATTCTCTGCGCGGCCTGATCGCCGCCGAACTCGTCGCCCAAGCGGCGCGATTGGAAACGCCAGCAGAAGCGCCTCGCCCTGCCGCGCGCGCCGCCAAAATGGCGAGAGCTGGTCGATAGATGACCGCGCCAAAACCCCTCGCGGATCATCTGCTTGGGCTCGAGCTTGCCTTGCAGAGCCGCGAGGTCCGCGGCTCCGAACAAAAGCTGCGCGAACTGCTGGCGCCGGAATTCCGCGAATTCGGCCGCTCCGGCCTCGCCTATACGTTCGACGACATCGTCACCCACCTCGTCGGCGAGACAGGACCGGACAACACTTCGATCTCGGATTTCAGCGCCACGATGCTGAGCGACACGATCGCGCTCGCCACCTATCGCGGGACCCGCATCAACGACGACGGGAGCAGGCTCCTTGCCAACCGAAGCTCCATCTGGCACCTCGACCCCGATGGCAAATGGCGCATGGTCTTTCACCAGGGCACCGCGACGGCGTGACTAATCCGCCATATCCGTACGAGGTTTGCGCCGGCGACCGTCGAACACTTCGATGATTTCGATATCACCGTCCACCGTCCGATAGATCAGGGAATAGGCGGATTGCGGTACGATGAGACGGCGCACGCCGAATTTTGCTGTCCGCAGGCCCGCTTGAGGATGCGCGATCAGCAGTTCCGCGATGTCGAGCAATCTCGCCGCCATCTCATTCGCGGCCTGGGGATTGTGCTCGGCGATGTAGGTGCGAAGATGCACAAGATCAGCGATCGCCGGCTCGGCCCAGATGAGCCTCATCGACGCGTCTTGATGATGTCCGGCTTGGGCGCCGAGCCTTCATCGGCCGTACCCCAGGTCTTCAGCCAGCCGGCCACCGCTTCATGCGAAACGAAATCGCCCTTGTCGGCGCGCTCGACCGCGGCATCAAGGGCCTCGATCTCCAACTCGCGCTGCGAGAGATAATCTTCGAGCGCTTCCTCGGCGAGCGCGGTCGAGGACCGATTGGTAGCCGAAGACAATCGGTCGAGCCGTTCCTTCATCTCTCCCGAGATGCGAAGTGAAACCACATGCGACGTCATGGCCTATAAGCCTCCGATTTTTCCCGTATATAGCACAAAACCCGACGTCATGAAACTCGCCCACGCACCCCGCGGCGGCTGTTTGGGCACTGCGGGATCGGGCTTCTGCAACTCGCAGCGATACCGCAGCCGCGCCCGCCGTGATCGAACAACGCTGTCGATTCATCTGCCGAAAATCGACAGGCTCTTTATTGTGACGAAGTTTTATGATCTAGAGCGCCGCGAATTGCCCGAGTGCAGCCTTTAAATTTCCATTCCACTGCCGAATAAGCGGGGCAGCGGCCCGAGAAGGCCGCGATCAAGGAGAAAGACATGTCAGAGACTACCTATCCGGTTTATGGCGAAATCACCGGTCCGATCGTGATGATCGGTTTCGGCTCGATCGGCCGCGGCACGCTGCCGCTGATCGAACGCCATTTCAAGTTCGACAAGAGCCGGATGGTCGTCATCGACCCGCGCGAAGAACCCTCCGACATGGAGATCCTCAAGAAGCACGGCGTCCGTCACATCAAGGAATACGTGACCAAGGAGAACTACAAGGAACTCCTGAAGCCGCTTCTGACCGAAGGCAAGGGCCAGGGCTTCTGCGTCAACCTGTCGGTCGATACCGGCTCGCTCGACCTGATGAAGCTTTGCCGCAAGCTTGATGTTCTCTACATCGACACGGTCGTCGAGCCCTGGCTCGGCTTCTATTTCGACAAGAACATGAAGAATTCCGAGCGCACCAACTATGCGCTGCGCGAAACCCTTCGCCACGAGAAGAGGAAGAGCCCCGGCGGCACCACGGCGGTGTCCACCTGCGGCGCCAATCCGGGCATGGTGTCCTGGTTCGTCAAGCAGGCGCTGGTCAACCTCGCCAACGACACCGGCCTGAAGTTCGACGAGCCGGATCAGCACGACCGCGAAGGCTGGGCGAAGCTGATGAAGAAGCTCGGCGTCAAGGGCGTCCACATCGCCGAGCGCGACACCCAGCGCACCAAGCACCCGAAGCCGCTCAACGTCTTCTGGAACACCTGGTCGGTCGAAGGTTTCATCTCCGAAGGCATGCAGCCGGCCGAACTCGGCTGGGGCACCCACGAGGAATGGATGCCGAAGAACGCCAAGAAGCACAAGAAGGGCAGCAAGGCCGCCATCTATCTCGAACAGCCGGGTGCCAACACCCGCGTTCGCAGCTGGTGCCCGACGCCTGGTCCGCAGTACGGCTTCCTGGTCACCCACAACGAATCGATCTCGATCGCCGATTATTTCACGGTGCGCGACAAGGACGGCGAAGTGACCTTCCGCCCGACCTGCCACTACGCCTACCATCCGGCCAATGACGCGGTTCTGTCGCTTCACGAGATGTTCGGCAATGGCGGCACGCCGCAGCCGGTCCACCACGTTCTCAACGAGGACGAACTGGAGGACGGCATCGACGAACTCGGCGTGCTGCTCTACGGCCACGAGAAGAACGCCTACTGGTTCGGTTCGCGCCTGTCGCTTGAAGAAACTCGCCGCATCGCGCCCTATCAGAACGCCACCGGCCTGCAGGTCACCTCGGCGGTTCTCTCCGGCATGGTCTGGGCGCTCGAAAACCCGACCGCCGGCATCGTCGAGGCCGACGAGATCGACTACAAGCGCTGCCTTGAAGTGCAGCTGCCCTATCTCGGCCCGGTCGAAGGCCACTATACCGACTGGACCCCGCTCGACGGCCGCCCGGGCCTCTTCCCGGAAGACATCGACACCAAGGATCCGTGGCAGTTCAAGAATATCCTGGTTCGCTAATCTCGCGAACGGGTTCGCTGATTTCGCGAACGGGTTCGTTGATCCGATAAAACACAATGGAAACCGCCTGCCTTGCCGCAGGCGGTTTTTTGCATGTTGAAAGCTCTTGCCTTTTCAAGGCCACATCTTGCGTTACATAGGGCGATGGCGGCAAGGTTTGCCAACCTGAGCCGGACCGAATCGCGGGAGACTGATCATGAAATTTAAAGTGAGCTTTGCGCTCATCGCCGCAGCCAGCTTGACCGCCTGCGTTTCTTCCCCTCCACCGCAACAGATGGCGGCCGTGCAGCCGCAGGGCGTCGAAGGAAGCTGGGTCGATCCGAACGGCATCGTTTCCTCGTTCCAGGCCGGCACGTTCAACACCCGCTCCAGCGACAGCAACACGCTGCTCGCCTCGGGCACCTATACCAGCCTCTCGCCGACGCTGGTCGAGATCAACATGACCTCGCTGGTGCGCAAGACCCAGTCGCGTGTCAACTGCTCGCTGGTCAGCATCAACCAGCTCAACTGCACGCAGGATAGCGGCGCCCAATTCTCGCTCTCCCGCCGCGGCTGAAAACAATCGGCCATCGAATGACGACTGGAAATTCCGGAACCCCGCTTCGGCGGGGTTTCTCGCGTTCGGCGCCAAGAAAACTTACACGCGCACCTTTGTCATATTTCCCTTGAAACCACTTTGCCTTGATGAAAACATGCGTTGCACAACGACTGTCACGGTGGGACGGTAGAACAGTCGGAGTCAGGCGGCAGAGAGCCGACCAATAAAAACAGGAGAGAGATCAGATGAAGAAGAAATTGAGGTTTGGGCTTTTGACCGCTTCGGTCATGGCTCTTTCAAGCGGCGCGGCATTTGCCGATTTCGAGCTCAATATCCTACACATCAACGACTTTCATTCACGTCTGGAATCCATCAACGCGACGGATTCCACCTGCTCGGCCGAGGATGAAGGCAAGGGCGTATGCTTCGGCGGCGCGGCCCGGCTGCTGACCGCGATCAACCAGACGCGCGACGCGCTGAAGGCTGAGAACAAGAACGTCATTCTCCTGAACGGCGGCGACAACTTCCAGGGCTCTCTCTTCTACACGACCTACAAGGGTGCGGCCGAAGCCGAAGCGCTGAACGCCATGAAGTTCGACGCCATGACCGTCGGCAACCATGAATTCGACGACAGTGACGACGTGCTCGCCACCTTCCTCGACAAGATCCAGTTCCCGGTCGTCACCGCCAACGTCGTGCCGAGCGCCGCCGCCAAGATCGGCAACCGCATCAAGCCGTCGCTGGTGCTGACCGTCGGCGGCCAGAAGATCGGCATCGTCGGCGCCGTCACCAACGACACCCCCGAGATCGCCAATCCCGGCCCGAACATCACGATCGCCGACGATGTCGCCAAGATCACCGAAGCCGTCCAGTCCCTCAAGGCTCAAGGCGTCGACAAGATCATCGCGCTGACCCATGTCGGTTACCCGCGCGATCTCGCCTTGATCGCCAAGATCCCGGATGTCGACGTCGTCGTCGGCGGCCACACGCATACACTCCTGTCGAACACCGCCAAGGATGCCGCAGGCCCCTATCCGACCTGGTCGGACAATCCGGGCGGCTACAAGGTGCCGGTCGTCCAGGCCTATCAGTATTCGAAATATCTCGGCGACATGAAGGTCGTCTTCGACGACAGCGGCGTGGTGAAGAGCGCCGAGGGCAATCCGATCCTGGTTGACAAGGCCTTCCAGCCGGACGCAGCTTTCGCGGCGCGGGTAACGGAGCTCAAGAAGCCGATCGAGGAGCTGAAGAAGAAGGTCGTCGGCGCCTCCGAAGCCGTGATCGACGGTGACCGCCGCGTCTGCCGCGCCAAGGAATGCTCGATGGGCAACCTGGTCGCCGATGCCATGCTCGACCGCACCAAGGACCAGGGCATCACCATCGCCATCCAGAACGGCGGAGGCTTGCGCGCTTCGATCGATGCCGGCGAAGTCACCCAGGGCGAAGTCGTCAGCGTCCTGCCCTTCCAGAACACGCTCGCCACCTTCCAGTTGACCGGCGCCGATGTCGTCAAGGCGCTGGAAAACGGCGTCAGCCAGATCGATGACGGCGCAGGCCGCTTCCCGCAGGTCGCGGGCCTCAAATACTCCTTCGACAAGTCGAAGCCGGCCGGCTCCAAGGTCAGCGACGTGCAGGTCAAGGAAGGCGACAAGTTCGTGCCGATCGACCCGGCCAAGACATACGGTGTCGCCACCAACAATTTCATGCGCGCAGGCGGTGACGGTTACGCCATCTTCAAGACCGGCGGCAAGAACGCCTATGACTACGGTCCGGACCTCGCGGACGTGACGGCGGAATTCGTGGCTGCCCGCAACCCCTACAAGCCCTATACGGACGGCCGTATCACCGACCTGACCCCGGCAAGCTACACCCCGCCGGCCAAGCCCGCGCCCGCAGCTCCGCCGGCACCGACTGCGTCTGCTCCTGCAACACCCGCACCGGCGGCGCCTGCTCCAATGGCGGCCGCACCCGCCAGCCCGGCGCCTGCAGCACCCGCACCCGCCCCGGCTGCGCCTGCCGCGCCGGCACCGACCGCCTCCGCACCGGCCGCTCCTGCGGCTCCCGCACCGGCCGCTCCTGCCCCGAACAGCATGGCCGCAGCTCCGGCAAAGCCAGCTCCGGCAGCTCCCGCCGCTCCGCAGCCGGCCGGCCCGACCAAGTATACGGTCGTCAAGGGTGACTCGCTCTGGGATATCGCCGAAAGCCACTACGGCGATGGCGAGGAATGGACGAAGATCGCCGAGGCCAACAAGTTGCGCCGCCCGAACCACATCGAGATCGGCGCCGAGCTGGAACTGCCCGCCAAGTAACGCCGTCCAGCGACATCTCGACCCGACCAGGGTCGGGTCCGCGACCTCAGACAACGGATCGGGACAATTTGTCCCGACCCATATACCGGCCCGGGCTTTCCTGGGCCGTTTTTTATTCCTAAATGATCCGGAAAGGCGCCGCTCCCGTATCCGCCTTGTCCGCTCCTTGAAAGGTCATCATGCATCCGCATTCCGCCCACATGCCCTCCGATCATCCGAAGGTGAGTTTCGGCAAGGTCGGCGTGCTGCTCGTCAACCTCGGCACCCCGGACGGCACGGATTACTGGCCGATGCGGCGATACCTGGCGGAGTTCCTGTCCGACAAGCGGGTGATCGAATGGTCGCGGCTCTACTGGTATCCGATCCTCTACGGCATCGTGCTCAACAAGCGGCCACAGAAGGTCGGCAAGGCCTATGAGGCGATCTGGAACAAGGATTTGAACGAGAGCTACCTGCGCACCTATACCCGCAGCCAGGGCGAGCTGATGGCCGAGCGGCTGAAGGACCTGCCGAATGTCGTCGTCGATTGGGCGATGCGCTACGGCAAGCCGTCGATCGCCGAGCGCATCGACGCGCTGAAGGAAAAGGGCTGCGAGAAGATCCTCCTCTTTCCGCTCTATCCGCAATATGCGGCCTCCACCACCGCTACCGTCAACGACAAGGCTTTCGAGCACCTGATGAAGCTGCGCTGGCAGCCGGCCCTGCGCACCGTGCCCCCCTATCACGACGAGCCGGCCTATATCGAAGCGTTGGCGGACTCCGTCAGGGCGAAATACGCGGCCCTCGACTGGGAGCCGGAGATGCTGATCGCCTCCTTCCACGGCATCCCGCAATCCTATTTCAAGGCGGGCGATCCCTATCACTGTCATTGCCAGAAGACCGCGCGGCTCCTGAAGGAGGCGCTTGGCTTCACGGACAAGAATTTCATGATCACCTTCCAGTCCCGTTTCGGACCGGAGGAATGGCTGCAGCCCTATACCGACAAGACGGTGGAAAAACTCGCCCATGACGGTATCAAACGGATCGCGGTGATGAACCCCGGCTTCGTCTCCGACTGTCTCGAAACGCTCGAAGAGATTGCCGGTGAAGCGGGCGAGATCTTCCTGCATCATGGCGGCGAAAAGTTCGCGCATATCCCCTGTCTGAACGACAGTCCGGGTGGCATGACCGTGCTGGAAAAGGTCGTCCGCCGCGAACTTCAGGGCTGGGTGTAAGCCGGCTCATTCCAGCCGCCCCTGATCTATTGCCTCTCCGGGTCCAGCGCTTTCAGCGGGCGGGCAGGTCGATCACATCGCCGTCTGCCGGAATCAGCAGGCGCGATGGGCCGATTCCGGCCAAGTGAGCCGCCTCGCGCAGATGTGCACGCGAAACGGTGGCATGATCGAGCGCCTCCATATGCACCGCGACAACCGTGGCCTCAGGCGCGGAGCGGCAGAGCTCGATCGTTTCCGCAGCATCCATGACGATGAGGTCGCCATCCCAGAGGGCGCCGCAGGAATGGCTGACGATGACATCGGGCACGACGCGCTCCACCGTCTCCAGTACCGGCGGATAAAGGACCGTATCGCCCGCCCAATAAATGAGCGGCTCACCGGGCGCGGCAAGCGTCAGTCCCATCACCGACCCCATCTTTTCCCGGACCGGACCAAGTCCGTGGCTGCCTTCACGGCGCGTGATCGTGATGCCTTGCCAGACCAGCTCCCCCTCGAGCGGCTCCACATCGGTAAAACCTTCTGCAGCGATCGTCGCCTCATCGCCCGGCTGACAGATCAGCGGTAGATGTTTTGGGACACGTTGTTTGGCCACAGAATCGAAATGGTCCGAATGGAGATGGGAGACGATCACCAGTTCGACACCCTGCAAGACCTCCTCCACCGAAAGCGGCAAGTCCGTCAACGGATTGGCGGATTTGCCGGTATAGGACGGCAGGCTGTGACGAGGTGCGAAATAAGGATCGATCAGGATGCTGCGGCCCGCATAGGAGAGCTTGAGCGTCGCATTGCGGATCAATTGAAGCTTCATCGAGGCACCTCATGTGGGAAGAATGCGAAGCCTGGACCGGTTCGCCGTGATGGTCCAATGACGGTTCTAGATGAGACAGCCATTCTATCAACGCGTCTCCTCGGCCCTGAATCCTTCCGTCGCCGCCCTCCAGAAATCCGGATCCTCATACTCGGTCGGGTCTTCGATGCCGGCGAGGTGGAAAGCTTCGCGCCGCTCGACGCAGGTGCCGCAGCGGCCGCAATGGCGGGCACCGCCCTTGTAGCAGGACCAGGTTTCGGCAAACGGCGTAGCGTGACGGGCGCCGTCCGTGACGATGTCGGCCTTCGATCCATGAACGTAAGGCGCAAGCAGCCGGACCGACGCGTAGCCGTCGAGCGCATGATCCTGCATCGCCTGGAAGGCGTCGATGAAATCGGGCCGGCAGTCGGGATAGATGAAATGGTCGCCGCCATGCACGGCGATCGCCACCGCATCGGCGTTTCGCGCCGCCGCCACTCCGAAGGCGATCGACAGCATGATTGCATTGCGGTTCGGCACCACGGTCACCCGCATCGTTTCCTCGGCATAATGCCCGTCCGGCACCTCCACGTCGTCGGTCAGTGCCGAGCCGGTCAACCGGCTGCCGATGCCGCGCATGTCGATGATCTCGTGGAAGACACCCAGCCGGATGGCGCAGGCGGCCGCAAAATCGAGTTCCTTGCGGTGCCGCTGGCCATAGTCGAAGGAGATCAGGCCCAGCAGCTGCTGTTCGGCAGCAATCCTGTGGGCGAGCGAAACGGAATCCAGTCCGCCGGAGCAGACGACGATGGTTTTCATGGGCTTTCATCCTTGTTTTGACCGGGTAGGCTGCGACCGGGTGTTCGAGCCCGCTTCCTAGACCGGCAACGCGTCCTTGTGAATAACCCGGGCGACATCAACAGCGGTCGGGCTGTCATTTCTTCCCTGTAAAGAACGTGCTAACTCATCACGTGTGATCTGGCGGACTTACCGCCTGCAATGGAGGAATGTCATGAACTTGGGCGGCCTGGGTGGCTTCGATATCGTCGTGATCGGCGTCGTACTGCTGATCATCCTGGTCCTGTTCGCCGGGATCAAGACCGTGCCGCAGGGTTATCGTTACACCGTGGAGCGCTTCGGCCGCTATACGCGCACGCTGGAGCCCGGCCTCAACATCCTGACGCCCTTCATCGAGCGCATCGGGGTCCGCATGAACGTCATGGAGCAGGTCCTCGACATCCCGACACAGGAAGTCATCACCAAGGACAATGCCAGCGTCTCCGCAGATGCGGTCGCCTTCTACCAGGTGCTCAATCCGGCCCAGGCCGCCTACCAGATTTCCAACCTGCAGAACGCCATCCAGAACCTCACCATGACCAATATACGCTCGGTCATGGGCTCGATGGATCTCGACGAGCTGCTTTCCAATCGCGAAGTCATCAACGAACGCCTGCTGCGCGTCGTCGACGAGGCCGTCGGCCCCTGGGGTATCAAGGTCACCCGCGTCGAGATCAAGGACATCCAGCCGCCGGCCGACCTTGTCGAATCGATGGGACGGCAGATGAAGGCCGAGCGCGAGAAGCGCGCGCAGATCCTCGAGGCGGAAGGTTCCCGCAGCGCCCAGATTTTGCGCGCCGAAGGCGCCAAGCAGGCAGCCGTCCTCGAAGCCGAAGGCAAGCGCGAAGCCGCGTACCGCGAGGCGGAAGCTCGCGAGCGTCTGGCGGAAGCCGAAGCCAAGGCGACCCAGTCCGTCTCGCAGGCGATCGCCGCCGGCGACGTGCAGGCGATCAACTATTTCGTGGCTCAGAAATACATCGAGGCGCTGGCGGCGATCGGCAAGGCACCGAACTCGAAGATCGTGCTGATGCCGCTGGAGGCTTCGTCGGTCATCGGTTCGCTCGGCGGCATCGGCGCCATTGCAAAGGACGTTTTCGGCGATGGTTCCGGGCCCGCAGCACCGCCGCGCCCGCCTGCCGGCCCGCGTCCCCAGCCCGGCCCGCGCACCACGCCGGTCCTCAATCCGTTCAACCCGAATTCCTCAGAGACCTGAGCCATGCTGCATGATGCTGTGGTCAATCTCGGTCCCTGGAGCTGGTGGATATTGGGTGTCGTCCTTCTCGCGGCCGAGCTCGCGGCACCCGGCGTCTTCCTGATCTGGATCGGCGCCGCCGCGATCGTCATCGGCGTGCTGTCTCTGGCGCTCTGGGACGCGGCCTTCTGGACCTGGCACGTCCAGCTCCTGCTCTTCGCGGTGCTTTCCGGCGCCTTCGCACTGGCCGGCCGCCGTTTCTATTCCAGCCGCAACCAGGCGACGGACGAGCCCAATCTCAACCGTCGCGGCGAAAGCCTGGTCGGGCGCACCGCAACTCTCCACGAACCGATCGCCGAGGGGCGCGGGCGCATCCGGCTCGACGATACATGGTGGTCGGTAATGGGACCGGACCTGCCGGCCGGCACGCAGGTGAAGGTGGTGGCGGCGAGCGGACGGGACCTGACGGTCGAAGCGGCGTAGTTCTTCCCGTCGGAAAGCGGCTTAAAGCGCCTTGGAGCCTGACTGAATATCAGGCGACGCCGACGCGCAGCAGGTCGTGGAAATGGACGATGCCGACCGGCTTGCGCTCCTCATCGACGACGAGCAGCGCGCCGATGCTGTGCTTGTTGAGCAGCGCCATGGCCTTCGTGGCAAGCGTTTCCTTGCTGACGGTCTTCGGGTTGAGCGTCATCACATCGTCGACCAGCGTTTCGCGCAGATCGAGATGAAGGTGCCGGGAAATATCGCCATCGCTGATGAAGCCGCAGAGGCTGCCATCCTCGTCGACTATGCCGACGCAGCCGAAGCGCTTGCGCGACAGTTCCTCGATCGCCTCCAGCATGAGGACGCCCTTTTTGACCAGAGGCATTCGATCGCCGGTATGCATCAGGTCGCCGACATGGCTGAGCATCGCCCCGAGCTTGCCGCCCGGATGGTAGACGCGGAAATCGGTTGCCGAGAAACCGCGTGCTTCGAGCAGCGCCACGGCAAGCGCATCGCCCATCGCAAGCTGCATCAGCGTCGAGGTGGTCGGCGCCAGACCGTGCGGGCAGGCTTCCTGTTCCTTGGGCAGCAGCAGAACGGCATCGGCCTCGCGGGCCAGCGTCGAAATCTCTCCCGACGTCATGGCGATCAGCGGAATGGAGAAGCGGCGGGTGAAAGAAACGATGCCCTGCAGTTCGGCGGTCTCGCCGCTCCACGACAGAGCCAGCACCACGTCACCCGAGCCGATCATGCCGAGATCGCCGTGATTGGCTTCGACGGGATGCACGAAGAAGGATGGCGTGCCGGTCGAAGCGAGGCTGGCGGCGATCTTGCGGCCGATATGTCCGCTCTTGCCGATGCCGGTCACGACGACCCTGCCGTCGATGTCGCCGATCAGTTCCGCGGCCTTGCGGAAGGCGTCGCCAAGGCCGTTCTGAAGCGCCAGCTCCAGCGCATTAAGTCCTTGTTTCCCGAAGGAAATTGTCCTCAAGGCGGAATCGACAAGGTCGTTCTCGACCAGTTGCAAAGCTCTCTTGATCATGGGCAAGCCTTAACGCTTTTCACCCATCAAGTCTATCGGCTTTGGCGCGGGGCCACTAAGTTGGCCACCGCACGTGGCGTCGCAACCAAACGTTAACCACATGGCTTTACGTTTGGGTAAGCATTTGCGATTGCCGGGCAGGCCTATGAAGATCACCACAACGACAGGCGGGACGCGTCAGAGGCGCCGGGCGGCACTCGGCCTTCTGCTGGCCTGTTCGGCGCTTGTTTCACCCGCAGCCGCCCAGACCCGCAGCGTATTTCCGCCGCAGAACGGCTCTCTTCCCTCGGTCGCGAACGCCACGTCGCCGACTTCGAACACGGCCTCCAACACAGCATTGAGAGGCAGCACCTCAGCCCAGCCGACGACGAACGCTGCCACTGGTGCCAACGCCGCCGACGACCAGAATGCGAGCGATCCCAATCTCACGACGGGCACCACGCCCGGCCGCAACCAGGCGGCCAACCAGGAACCTCCCTACGAGGACGACCTGAACCAGCCGCGCGAAGAGCCGCTCGACCGCGGCGCGGAGCCTGTCGAAACCCAGGAACAACCCCGCGAGCCGGGCGATCCGACCGGCATCCGGATGGGCAGTTTCCTGCTCCGCCCCTCGATCAACCAGAGCATCGACACCGAGACCCGCCGCTCGAACGGCACCAAGATCCGCCGCGATTACCTGTCGACGGCGATCCGCGGCACATTGACCTCCGACTGGTCGCGCCATTCGTTGACGGTCACCGGTGAAGGCACGCTGGAACGCAACCTCGGCAGCAGCAGCCAAGGCGAGCAGCCGGAAGCGAACGTCAATGCGGACCTGCGCCTCGATCTCTCCAACGATACGGTCGCCCATATCACCGGCGGTTATCGGTTCTCCCGCGAGGACGACTACGATCCGAATGCGCTCGGCGGCGCATCGACCCAGCCGGGCGTTCATGAATTCACCGGCGGCGCCTCCGTCCAGCGCGACTTCGGCAAGGTCCGCGGCACCGCCGCACTCGATGTTTCCCGCGCCGCCTATACGGATGCAAAACTCTCCGACGGCACGGTCGTCAGCACGAAGGACCGTAACCGGACCGGCATCGACGGCCGCCTTCGGCTCGGCTACGAACTCTCGCCGGCCCTCGTCCCCTACGTGGAAGTGGCGACCGGCCGCACGTTCTACGACCTCAGGCGCGACAATTCCGGCTACGCCCGTTCGTCGCAGAGCTATGCGGCGCGCACCGGCGTCGAATTCGATCTCGGCGAAAAGCTGCGCGGCGAAATCGGCACCGGTTACGAGATCGTCGACTACGAGGACGACCGCCTGAAATCGGTCGGCGCGGTCACCCTCAACGGCACCGCCACTTGGTCGCCGCAGCGCGGCACCAATGTCGATCTCGGCCTGCGCACCACGGTGCAGGACTCGACCACGCCCGGCCAGAGCGGCTGGGTGGAATACCAGGCGACGGCAGCACTGACCCATGAGATGCGCGACAACCTCATCGCCCGGCTGACCGGCAGTTCGACCTTGCGCGATTTCCCGAACGGTGGCCCGAGCGACGAAACGGTCTGGATCGGCGGCGCCGGCCTCACCTGGGCGATCAACCGTTATCTCGACCTGACCGGCGACATCGAATACGAACAGGCGGGCGGCGGCGGCACCAACGACAAGATCGTCCGCGCCGGCGTCGGCCTCACCTTGAAACGTTGATTTCCGGCAACGAGGTCAATTGCGTAGCTAAAAAACAAAACCCCTCATAGCAGGACCATGAGGGGTTTGCGTGACGCCCGGACCGGCAATCACCGGGCGGAGAAATTTACTTCAGCGAGGCGAGCAGCGCCTTCATCGGCCCCTCGATCGCCGGACGGATATCGGGGCGCTGCAGGGCGAAGGCGAGGTTTGCCAGGATGAAGCCGTCCTTGGCGCCGCAGTCGAACGTATCGCCCTTGAACGGATAGGCCGCGAATTCCTGGGCCTTGGCGAGCGTCAGCATGCCGTCGGTGAGCTGGATCTCGTTGCCGGCGCCGCGTTCCTGGGTTTCCAGGATCTTGAAGATCTCCGGCTGCAGGATATAGCGGCCGTTGATGTAGAGGTTGGACGGCGCGGTGCCCTTGGCGGGCTTTTCGATCATCTGGGTGATCTTGAAACCTTCGCCGACCGGCGCGCCGATGCCGACGATGCCGTATTTATGGGCCTGGTCCGGATCGCATTCCTGCACGGCGATGACGTTACCGCCGCTTTCGGCGTAAAGATCGACCATGCCCTTGAGGCAGCCCTTGCCGCCGGCCATGATCATGTCGGGAAGCAGGACCGCGAAAGGTTCGTTGCCGACGATATCGCGGGCGCACCAGACCGCGTGGCCGAGGCCGAGCGGCACCTGCTGGCGCGTGAAGCTGGCGGTGCCGGCAACCGGCAGAAGGCCGGCGAGCAGCGTCAGCTCGGCATTCTTGTTGCGCTCGCGCAGCATCTGTTCCAGCTCGTACTGGATGTCGAAATAGTCCTCGATGACCCCCTTGCCGCGTCCGGTCACGAAGACGAAATGTTCGATCCCGGCTTCCGCGGCCTCATCCACGACGTACTGGATGACCGGCTTGTCGACCACGGTCAGCATTTCCTTCGGCACCGCCTTGGTCGCGGGCAGGAAGCGCGTGCCCAGACCTGCTACCGGAAACACTGCCTTACGGATCTTTTGTTGTTGTGCCACTCATGCCTCCTGAAAGCACGTCATTGTGCAAATATTCAAATCTCGGCATCTAATGACGAATTGCTACCGTTTCGCAAAGACTGCCGCGGGTCGGGTTTCTATGGTAAAGAATTTGTTGACCCAATCCTGTTATTACATCGTTAAGCCGCATGCCACTCTTGCCGCAAGGCTTGGTAAAAGAAGAATGGACCCGACTGCCGATGAAGACGCTTCGCACCAACCTCCTTCGTGGGTTTGCTTTCTCCCTGATCGCCGGGCTCGCCGCTGCGGCCATGCCGATAGATGCCCAGGCAGACGCCGGTTTCAAGACGTGGATCACGAAATTCTACGACACCGCAGCCAAAAGCGGTATCACCCGCTCCACCTATGACCGGGCGTTCGCCGGCGTCAGTGAACCAGACCGGGACGTGCTTGAGAAGGCGAATTTTCAGCCGGAATTCAAGTCCAGGATCTGGGATTATCTCGACAGCCGCGTAAACCCCTACACCGTCAAGATCGGTCGCGAGATGGCGGCCAAGCACGGCTCGACGCTGGCCTCCCTTGAGCGCCATTTCGGCGTCGACAGGAACATCCTGCTTGCCATCTGGTCAATGGAATCCAACTACGGGGCGGCGCTCGAAAATCCCGACCGCCTCCACCACGTGCCGCAGGCGCTGGCGACGCTTGCCTGGGGTGATCCCAAACGCGCCAAGTTCGCCCGCAACCAGCTCATCGCCGCGCTGAAGATCCTGCAGTCGGGGGATATCACGCCCAAGCAGCTGACCGGCTCCTGGGCCGGCGCCATGGGCCATACCCAGTTCATCCCGACCAGCTACCTGCTCTACGCGATCGATGCCGACGGCAACGGCAAGCGTGATATCTGGCATTCGGTTCCGGATGCGCTCGCCACCTCCGCCAACCTGCTTGCCAAGAACGGCTGGCAGAGCGGCAAGACCTGGGGTTATGAAACGGTGCTGCCGGCGGGCGGCGCCCGTCACGAAGGCCAGACCAAGACCCTCGGCGAATGGGCGAAGCTCGGTTTCGCGCGCGCGAACGGCAAAAATTTCCCCCGCGGCACCGACCGGGCGACGCTGAAGCTGATGGCCGGCGAGACCGGCCCGGCCTTCCTGATGCTCGGCAATTTCTTCACCGTGAAGAAATACAACGCCGCCGACAGTTACGCGCTGGCGGTCGGCCTGCTCGCCGACGAGATCGCCGGTTTCGGCGGCGTCCAGCAGAGCTGGCCGCGCCCCGAAGGCACGCTGGACATCAAGCAGAAGTTCGAGCTGCAGAACCGCATGAAGCAGCTCGGTTATTACGAGGGCGAAGTGGACGGCAATTTCGGTTCCGGCTCGAAGGCCGCGATCTCGGCGATCCAGAAACGCCTCGGCATGCAGCAGAACGGCGAGCCCTCGAAGTCGCTTCTCGAAGCTTTGCGTTGACAAGAAGGCATATCGCGCCACATCGTTTGAGGGAAGCTCCCGCAAGGTATGCGGGACGGCGGAGGCATGAAGGCTTTGCATAAATCCGGGCAAAAAGAGACCGTCCAGAACGGTGCCTGGCGGAACAGGCGTCGACCGGACAAGGGCGTCCGAAACTGGGGCGTGCGAAACTGGGGATGGGTGCGCCTGGCCCTTCTCCTCCTCGCGGTGCTGCTCGCCCTGCCGGCCGGCTTGTCGCCGGCTGCCGCCCAGGAGCCCATCCCGCGCCGCAACCTTTTCGATTACCTGTTCGGCGGTCCGCGTTACGAGCGCGACGACCGCTATGAGCGGCCCGCCCCCTACGGCCGCCGCCGTTACGACCGCGACGGCTCGATCATCGAGATGAAGCCGCGGCCGCGCCGCAGCACGGGACGGGCCGCCGCCCCCCGCCCGGTGCAGCCGATCGCGCCGCTGGCGCCGGAACCGGTCGCAAAAATCGATAATGCCAAGCAGGTCCTGGTGGTCGGCGACTTCATGGCCGGCGGCATCGGCAGCGAGCTGGAAACGGCGTTTGCCACCGCCCCCGGCGTTGCGATCACTGAGCGCAGCGACGGCTCCTCAGGTCTCGTCCGCGAGGATCACTTCGACTGGGCGGCCGAGCTTCCCGCCATGCTTGACGAGGTGAAACCCGCCGTCGTCGTCATCATGCTCGGTGCCAACGACCGCCAGCAGATGACGATCGGCAGCACCAAGGAAAAGTTCCGCAGCGACGCCTGGTTCAAGGAATACGAGCGGCGGGTGACCGAACTTGTCGGCATCGTCGCCGCACGCAAGCTGCCGCTCCTCTGGGTCGGCCTGCCTTCCTTCCAGTCGCCGGTTGCGACCGCCGACGCCGTGACGCTCAATGCAATCTATCGCAACCAGGCGGAAAAGGCCGGCGGCGAATTCGTCGATATCTGGGAGGGTTTCGTCGACGAGGACGGCAAGTTCGTCATCACCGGTTCGGACGTCAACGGTCAGCAGGTACGCCTGCGCGGTTCCGACGGCATCACCTTCACCAAGGCCGGCAAGCAGAAGCTCGCCTTCTACGTGGAAAAGCTGGCCCGCCGCCATCTCGGGGAAATGGCAAGCCCCGATGTCGTCAAGCTCGACGGTTCCAACCTGCCGGCGCTGTCAGCCCTTCCCGCCTCGCCCGGCCAAGCCGTTCCCACCCATCCGATCAGCCTCTCAGACCCCGAACTCGACGGCGGCAAGGACCTTCTCGGTGCCGCCCCGCTCCCCTCCCTCCTCGTCGAAACACCGCGCGACAAACTGGTCAGGCGCGGCGAACTCGCCCCGGCGCCGGCCGGACGGATCGATGATTATCGGGTGAAAGTGGCGCGGTAGCAGCAGTTGTCATTGTCGGCGTGGGAGCAAGATTGCTCCCACGTTACTGAATCCCGGTCCTCCCGCCTTATCGCGGCAGAACCGAGCTTCCCATCAGCGCCTCGTCGATCGCGCGCGCCGCCTGGCGGCCTTCGCGGATCGCCCAGACGACCAGCGACTGGCCACGGCGCACGTCGCCGGCGGTCCAGAACTTGTCGACCGAAGTCTTGTAGTCCTTGTCGTTGGCGACCACGTTGGTCGAGCCGCGACGGTCGACATTCAACGTCAGCTTGCCTTCGAGCTCGTTTAGAACCCCGTCCGTCAGCGGACCGGAAAAACCGATGGCGATGAAGGCGAGATCGGCCTTGATGATGAAATCGGTGCCGGCGATCGGCTTGCGGCGCTCGTCGACTTCGCAGCAGCGCACGCCAACGAGCTGGCCGTCTTCGCCGACGAATTCGAGCGTCGCCACCTGGAATTCGCGCACCGCACCTTCGGCCTGGCTGGACGAGGTCCGCATCTTGGTGGCCCAGAACGGCCACACGGCGAGCTTGTCTTCCTTTTCAGGCGGCTGTGGGCGAATGTCGAGCTGGGTCACCTTGACGGCGCCCTGACGGAAGGCCGTGCCGACGCAGTCGGACGCGGTATCGCCGCCGCCGACGACGACCACATGCTTGGCGCCTGCCAGGATCGGATCGGCCGCCCAGGCGACGCTCTCGATGTTCTCGCGGCCGAGGCGGCGGTTCTGCTGCACGAGGTAAGGCATCGCGTCATAGACGCCATGCAGATCGACGCCTGGAATGCCGGCCGGACGCGGGGTTTCCGAACCGCCGCAATAAAGTACCGCATCATGCTCGGCGATCAGCTTCTCGACCGGGATATCGACGCCGATATTGGCGCCGTAATGGAAGGTCACGCCTTCGCCGGTGATCTGCTCGACCCGGCGGTCGATAAAGTTCTTCTCCATCTTGAAGTCCGGAATGCCGTAGCGCAGCAGGCCGCCAGCCTTGGACTCGCGCTCGTAAACGTGCACTTCATGGCCGGCGCGGCCGAGCTGCTGGGCAGCCGCCATGCCGGCGGGACCGGAGCCGATGATCGCCACCTTCTTGCCGGTATGAACGGTTGCCGGCTGCGGCGCGATGAAGCCGAGCTCATAGGCCTTGTCGGCGATCGCCTGCTCGACCGTCTTGATCGCGACCGGCGCATCCTCGAGGTTCAGCGTGCAGGCTTCCTCGCAAGGAGCGGGGCAGACGCGGCCGGTGAATTCCGGAAAGTTGTTGGTGGAATGAAGGTTGCGGATCGCCTCCTCCCACTTGTTGTTGTAGACGAGGTCGTTCCAGTCCGGGATCTGGTTGTGAACCGGACAGCCGGTCGGGCCGTGGCAATAGGGAATGCCACAGTCCATGCAGCGCGCCGCCTGCTTGGTGACCTCCGCATCCGACATCGGGATGGTGAATTCGCGGAAATGGCGGATGCGGTCGGAGGCCGGCTGATACTTGCCCACCTGCCGGTCGATCTCCAGGAAACCCGTTACCTTGCCCATGTTCTACCTCTACTTCGCCGCTACCGCAGCCAGTTATTCGAAAGGCTTCACCGTCTCTGGCCAGGTATCGTTTTCCCATTCCGTGAATGGATTGAACCTGTCCCGCATGGCCTCGCGTGCCGCATCTTCCGCAGGATGGACCGTAATTGCTCCATCCCTTTCCTGACGAATGATGATCTTTTCTCCTTCGAGAAAGAAATCATCCGGAATTACAACGAGACGACGATTGCCTTCTCTGATGATGTTACCTTTGTGCTCTTTCGCTATTGGTCCCATCGGCGCCTCCATCCTGAGTTAAGAACTCATAACACGCGGCGCCGACACTTAAATCACTCCGCAGCGACGCCCATCCGCATCCGCTCCATCTCCACGAGAGCGCGGCGGTATTCGACCGGCATGACCTTGCGGAATTTCGGGCGGTATTCGCTCCAGCGGTCGAGGATTTCCTTGGCGCGGTTGGAGCCCGTGTAATGCAGGTGGTTGGAGATCAGCTGGTAGAGGCGCTCCTCGTCGTGGCGCGTCATGTCCTCGGAAACGTCGACGCGTCCCTTGTGCATGAGGTCGCCGCCGTGATGGTGCAACTTCTCCAGCATGTCGTCCTCTTCCGGAACCGGCTCGAGTTCGACCATCGCCATGTTGCAGCGCTTGGCAAAATCGCCGCTCTCGTCGAGCACGTAGGCGACGCCGCCGGACATGCCCGCCGCGAAGTTGCGACCGGTTTCCCCGAGCACGACGACGATGCCGCCGGTCATGTATTCGCAGCCATGGTCACCCACGCCCTCGACCACCGCGATCGCGCCGGAGTTGCGAACGGCGAAGCGCTCGCCGGCAACGCCGCGGAAATAGCATTCGCCGGTGATCGCGCCGTAGAGCACAGTATTGCCGACGATGATCGAGTTCTCCGCGACGATCCTGGAGTTCTCCGGCGGGCGCACGATGATGCGGCCGCCCGACAGGCCCTTGCCGACATAGTCGTTGCCGTCGCCGACCAGATCGAAGGTGATGCCGTGCGCAAGGAATGCACCGAACGACTGTCCGGCCGTGCCGCGCAGCGTCACATGGATCGTGTCGTCCTTGAGGCCCTTATGGCGCCAGCGCTTGGCAAGCGCCCCCGAAAGCATGGCACCGACGGAACGGTCGACGTTCTTGATCGGCACTTCGAAGACCACCGGCTCCTTGTTCTCAAGGGCAGCCTGCGACTTCTCGATCAGCTTGCGGTCGAGAATGTCGTCGATCGGATGCTTCTGGCGCTGCGTCCAGTAGGTCGCCTCCTTCGGAGCCTCCACCTTGTGGAAGATCTTCGAGAAATCGAGGCCCTTGGACTTCCAGTGGGCGATCATCTCGTCCTTTTCCAGAAGCTCGACCATGCCGATGATCTCGTCGAAGCGGGTAAAGCCGAGCGATGCCAGGATCTCGCGCACTTCTTCGGCGACGAAGAAGAAGTAGTTGATGACATGCTCCGGCGTGCCCTTGAAGCGCTTGCGCAGGACCGGGTCCTGCGTCGCCACGCCCACCGGACAGGTGTTCAGGTGGCACTTGCGCATCATGATGCAGCCGGCGGCGATGACCGGAGCCGTCGCGAAACCGAACTCGTCGGCACCCAGCAGCGCGCCGATGATGACGTCGCGGCCGGTCTTCAGGCCACCGTCGACCTGCAGCGCGATGCGCGAGCGAAGGCCGTTCAACACCAGCGTCTGCTGGGTTTCGGCAAGGCCGATTTCCCAAGGCGAGCCCGCATGCTTCAGCGAGGTGAGCGGCGAAGCGCCGGTGCCGCCGTCGAAGCCGGCAACCGTGATGTGGTCGGCGCGCGCCTTGGCCACGCCTGCGGCAACCGTGCCGACGCCCACTTCCGAGACGAGCTTGACGGAAATGTCCGAGGTCGGGTTGACGTTCTTCAGGTCGTAGATCAGCTGCGCCAGGTCTTCGATCGAATAGATGTCATGGTGCGGCGGCGGCGAGATCAGGCCGACGCCCGGCGTCGAATGCCGGGTCTTGGCAACCGTTGCATCGACCTTGTGGCCGGGCAGCTGGCCGCCTTCGCCGGGCTTTGCACCCTGGGCCACCTTGATCTGCAGCATGTCGGCGTTGACCAGGTATTCGGTCGTGACGCCGAAGCGGCCGGACGCGACCTGCTTGATCGCCGAGCGTTCCGGGTTCTGAGAACCGTCCGGCAGCGGCATGTAGCGATCGCTTTCCTCGCCGCCTTCCCCGGTGTTCGACTTGCCGCCGATCCGGTTCATGGCAATCGCCAGCGTCGTATGCGCTTCGCGGGAAATCGAGCCGAACGACATGGCGCCGGTCGAGAAGCGCTTGACGATGTCGACAGCCGGCTCCACCTCGTCGATCGAGACAGGCGTGCGGCCGATCTCACCGGCCTTCTTGATCTTGAACAGGCCGCGGATGGTGTTCATCCGCACCGCCGTCTCGTTCACCATCTCGGCGAATTCGCGGTAACGCTCCTGGCTGTTGCCGCGCACCGCGTGCTGCAGCGTCGCGACCACGTCCGGCGTCCAGGCATGGCTTTCGCCGCGCATCCGGTAGGCATATTCGCCGCCGATATCGAGCGTGGAGGCCAGAACCGGGTCCTTGCCGAAGGCGGCATGGTGCCGGGAAACCGTTTCCTGGGCGATCTCTTCCAGACCGACGCCTTCGATGTTCGACGCCGTACCGAAGAAATACTTCTCGATCAGACCCGAAGACAGGCCGATGGCGTCGAAGATCTGCGCGCCGCAATAGGATTGGTAGGTCGAGATGCCCATCTTGGACATGACCTTGAGGATGCCCTTCCCGACCGCCTTGATATAGCGATAGACGATTTCCGAGGAATCCACTTCCTTGGGGAACTCGCCGCGCATGTGCATGTCGGTCAGCGTGTCGAAGGCGAGATAGGGGTTGATGGCTTCTGCGCCATAACCGGCGAGACAGCAGAAGTGATGGATCTCGCGCGGCTCGCCGGATTCGACGACGAGGCCGACCGAGGTCCTGAGCCCCTTGCGGATCAGGTGATGATGCACGGCAGCGGTCGCCAGTAGAGCCGGGATGGCGATCCGGTCCGGGCCGATCTGGCGGTCGGACAGCACGATGATGTTATAGCCGCCCTTGACCGCGGCTTCCGCACGTTCGCAAAGACGGTCGAGCATTTCCGGCATGCCTTCGGCGCCACGCTCGATGTCATAGGTGAAATCGAGCGTCTTGGTGTCGAACCGGTCTTCCGTGTGGCCGATCGAGCGGATCTTTTCGAGATCGCCATTGGTCAGGATCGGCTGGCGCACTTCCAGACGCTTGGCGTTCGCCGCACCCTCGTGGTCGAGGATGTTCGGGCGCGGACCGATGAACGACACGAGGCTCATGACGAGTTCTTCGCGGATCGGATCGATCGGCGGGTTGGTGACCTGCGCGAAGTTCTGCTTGAAATAGGTGTAGAGCAGCTTCGACTTTTCAGACATCGCGGAGATCGGCGTGTCGGTGCCCATCGAGCCGACGGCTTCCTGGCCCGTCGTCGCCATCGGCGACATCAGGATCTTGGTGTCTTCCGACGTGTAGCCGAAGGCCTGCTGACGGTCGAGCAGCGACACGTCGCGGCGCAGCGCCCGCGGCTCCACCGGCTTCAGGTCTTCGAGGATGAGCTGGGTCTTGTCCAGCCACTTGCCGTAGGGATGCTTGGTCGCAAGTTCGGACTTCAGCTCCTCGTCGGAGATGATCTGGCCCTTTTCCATGTCGATCAGCAGCATCTTGCCGGGCTGCAGGCGCCACTTCTTGACGATGCGCTCTTCCGGCACCGGCAGGACGCCCGCTTCGGACGCCATGATGATGCGGTCGTCATCGGTGACCATGTAGCGGGCCGGACGCAGGCCGTTGCGGTCGAGCGTCGCGCCGATCTGGCGACCGTCGGTGAAGGCAACGGCAGCCGGGCCGTCCCACGGCTCCATCAGGGCGGCGTGGTATTCGTAGAAGGCCTTGCGCTCCTTCGACATCGACTGGTTGCCGGCCCAGGCTTCCGGGATCAGCATCATCACCGCATGGGCGAGCGAATACCCGCCGCGCACGAGGAACTCGAGCGCATTGTCGAAACAGGCCGTGTCCGACTGGCCTTCGTAGGAGATCGGCCAGAGCTTGGAAATATCGTCGCCGAAGAGAGGCGAAGAGACCGACGCCTGGCGCGCCGCCATCCAGTTGACGTTGCCGCGCAGCGTGTTGATTTCGCCGTTATGGGCGACCATCCGGTAAGGATGCGCGAGCTTCCAGGACGGGAAGGTGTTGGTCGAGAAGCGCTGGTGCACCAGCGCCACCGCCGTCTCGAACCGAGGATCGGCGAGGTCCTTATAATAGGCACCGACCTGATAGGCGAGGAACATGCCCTTGTAGACGATCGTCGAGGACGACAGCGACACCGGATAGAAACCCATGTCGACGCCGCCGAATGCATCATAGATGCGGTTGGAGATCACCTTGCGGATCAGGAAAAGCTTGCGCTCGAAATCATGGTTCGTCGCAGCGTCCTTGCCCGCGCCGATGAAGACCTGGACGTGATGCGGCTCGGTGGCGGCGATATCCGGCGCCTTGGAAAGCGACGAGTTGTCGACCGGCACGTCGCGGAAACCGAGGAACTGCTGCCCCTCTTCCGCTATGACGTCCTCGATCACCTTCTTGTAGTGCTCGATCTCCTCCGCCTTGCGCGGCATGAAGATGTGACCGACGGCATATTCGCCGGCCTTCGGCAGGGTGACGCCCTGCTTTGCCATTTCCTCGCGGAAGAACCGATCGGGGATCTGCACCAGAATGCCCGCGCCATCGCCCATCAGCGGGTCGGCACCGACCGCACCGCGATGCGTCAGGTTTTCGAGGATGAACAGGCCGTCCTTGACGATCTGGTGCGACTTCTTGCCCTTCATATGGGCGATGAAGCCGACGCCGCAGGCATCGTGCTCGTTGCGCGGGTGATAGAGGCCCTGGGCCATCGGCAAACCGCCGGCGACAAATGGAACGCGAACTGTCGTCTCGGCCGACATCGGGGCTTCGGCGTGATGAGCCGGGCCTGATATCTCGGAGATGGTCTTCGTCATCGTCATTCCTCCTGTTGGCCGCCTTCGGCAGCGGGCAAAGTGGCTCTCAATTGTCTCTTGGGGATGACAAGCCTAAGCTCCACCCCGTGTTTCATGCGATGGCGCCGCTCCGGCGTGAGTTGCAGCTTTGCAGCGCAGCATAACGCGGATCGGCGCGAACGTCAGCGGGAAAGACGCATCCATTGGCGCTTCTTTTCCCGAAATTAGGACAGTACTTCTGTCCTAATTTCTAAAATCTATGCCATAGAAGTTAACCCGCGACAAGAGCGGTTGTTAAAAATCTGCCGCACCTGACGACAGAAGATTACGCCGAATGGCGTAGATGTCGAAATTTAATTACATCGGCCACCTTTTAAAGCGTGGCGCGTGCTGACCTAACCGTTTTGGCCCGCCCGCCACCCTCGCCGATTGATTACCGGTTCAAAAAGATTAATCTCCCCACGCTTCCGAGACAAAACTTCCAGGGTATTTTTCAGAATGTTTTTCGCTTCCGACAATTGGGCCGGCGCCCATCCATCCATCAATGAACGCCTCTCCAAGGAGTCGACCCGGTTTGCCGCCGCCTATGGCAACAGCGATCTCGACAAGGCGGTCGAAGCCCGTTTCAACGAGATCTTCGAACGGGAGGTCTCGGTCTATTTCGTCTCCACCGGCACGGCAGCCAATTCGCTGTCGCTTGCCAGCATCGCGCGGGTCGGCGGCGTCACCTTTTCCCATTCGGAAGCGCATGTGATCGAAGACGAATGCGGGGCGCCGGACTTCTTTTCCGGCATGCGCATGGTCCCCGTCGAAGGCGAAGACGGCAAGATGGATCCGGAGAAGCTCAGCGCCCGGATCGCCGGCTTTCCGCAGGATTCGTTGCATCACGGCCGCGCCGCCGCCGTCACCCTCACCCAGGCGACCGAGACCGGCACCATCTACACGCTCGACGAGATCGACGCGATCACCGCGATAGCAAAGGCGAACGGCCTGCCCGTGCATATGGACGGCGCCCGCTTCGCCAACGCGCTGGTCTCGCTCGACGTCTCGCCCGCCGAAATGACCTGGAAACGCGGCATCGACATCCTCTCCTTCGGCGGCACCAAGAACGGCTGCTGGTGTGCCGAAGCAATCGTGTTCTTCAATCGGGACCTCGCCAGGGACTTCGCCTTCATCCGCAAGCGCGCCGCCCAGCTCTTTTCCAAGACCCGCTTCATCTCGGCCCAGTTCGACGCCTACCTGCAGGATGGCCTCTGGCTCAACATGGCAAGCCACGCCAACAGCATGGCCGACCGCCTGCGCGCCGGCATCGGCTCGCTGAACAGCACGCGGCTTGCCTGGGACACGACCTCCAACGAGGTTTTCGCCGTGCTCAACAAGGCGTCGGCCGAAGCAGCCGAAGCAAGGGGTGCAAAATTCTACGGCTGGCCGGTGCCGACCAACATGCCGGAGCCGGTCAGGGACGACGAAACCCTGATCCGCCTCGTCACCTCGTTCGCCACCACCGAAGAGGACATCGACCAGTTTTTGGCGATCTGCAAAGCCGGCTGAAGCCTCGACCTACACCTGATGCTGAGGCGCGATCTGCGCCACGATCAGGCTCGACAGCGCTTCCACGAGCGCGGCATCGGCGCCGCGCCGCGGGACCAGAACGAATTCCACGTCTTCCAGCACCGGCAGCCGGTCCGCGGGGATTTCTTTGAGCCCCGCCGGTGCCATGCTGCGTGGCTGGACGAGCACGCCCATGCCGGCCCGCGCCGCAGCGGTGAGCCCACTCAAGCTGCCGCAGGTGCAGACGATCCGCCAAGCCATCTTTTCCCGGTCGAGCGCTTCCTGGGCGACGCGCCTTGTGATGCTCGGCGGCGGAAACGCGATCAGCGGCAACGCATCGCCGCGCGACAGGGCATGGTCCGGATCGCGCGCCAGCCAGACCAGCGGTTCGCGATAAAGCAGCCGCCCATGCGTCTCGCCGATATGCCGCTTGGCGAGCACCAGGTCGAGATCGCCAATGTCCTGCATCTGGTAGAGCACGGCCGAGAGGGCCACGGTCAGTTCCAGATCGACCAGCGGATAAAGCCGGATGAAATCTTCGAGGATCGACGTCAGCCGGCTCGCCACCACGTCTTCCGAAACCCCGAGCCGCAGCCGTCCGCGCAACCGGCTCTCGCCGAACAGCGAGGCGACCTTGCCGTTCATATCCAGCATGCCGCGCGCATGGCCGAGCAGCGCCTCGCCTTCCGCCGTCAGCTTCACCTGATGGGTATCGCGAAACACCAATTGGCGGCCGAGCGATTTTTCGAGCCGCTGGATATGCTGGGTGACGGTCGACTGGCCGATCCCCAGCCGGGCCGCCGCCTCGGTAAAACTGCCGGTCTGCTGCAGCATGACGAAGCTGTTCAAATGATGAAGGTTCAGCATGGCTATCCAATATCGTGATAACTGTTAGTGGTTGAATTCTGCTTCATGATAAGGGAGGGGTAAATCCTCAAACTCGAGGAATCCGCCCATGAGCCGTTTTCTGCCGGACCGCTTCACGGTCCTTCTCGTCTGCACCGTCATCCTCGCCTCGGTTCTGCCGATCCACGGCGTCTATGCCGACTGGTTCAACGTCGCCACCGACATCGCCATCGGCCTGCTGTTCTTCCTGCATGGCGCCCGCCTGTCGCGGGATGTGGTGGTGGCGGGTATCCTGCATTGGCGCCTGCACCTGACGATCCTCCTGACGACATTCGCGATCTTCCCCGTTCTCGGGCTGATGATCGGATTTATTCCGGAAGATATCCTGGCGGCGCCGCTTTATGCCGGCATCCTCTTCCTCTGCGTGCTTCCTTCGACCGTGCAGTCCTCGATCGCATTCACATCGATCGCCGGCGGCAACGTGCCGGCGGCAATCTGCGCCGCTTCTGGCTCCAACATCTTCGGCATGTTCCTGACGCCGCTTCTCGCCGGCATCCTGCTTTCGACCACCGGTGACGCCGGTTTCTCCTGGGATGCGCTGGAAAGCATCCTGCTGCAGCTTCTCGCCCCCTTCGTCGTCGGCCAGATCCTGCAGCCCTGGATCGGCAACTGGATCCGCTCGAAGAAGAAGATGCTCGCGCCCGTCGACCGCGGCTCGATCCTGATGGTCGTTTATCTCGCCTTCTCGGAGGCGGTGATGGAAGGTCTGTGGCACACCTTTTCGGCGCTCGATATCGGCGTCGTCATCCTCGTCGACATGGCGCTTCTGGCGGTCGTTATCTGCATCACCATGTTCGGCAGCCGGGCGCTGGGCTTCAACAAGGAAGACGAAATCACCATCACCTTCTGCGGTTCGAAAAAGTCGCTCGCAAGCGGCGTGCCGATGGCCAATGCCATCTTCGCTGGCCAGTCCTCATCGATCGGCGCCATCGTCCTGCCGCTGATGCTCTTCCACCAGATCCAACTCATGGCCTGCGCCGTCATTGCTCAAAAGTATGCGAACCGCCTGAAGGCGAAGAAGGATACGGTCGTGGCACCGGCTGCGGCTTGAGGGGCCGGTAGCGCTGATCAGGGCTTGCCGATCAGCGCACCTGCTTTGGCCCTGATCTGGGAAAGCTCACGGGTTGAAACCCGGCCCTTCCGCTGCGCACTGCGCGCCTTCCAGTCGAGGCTCTTCACCTGGTCGGCAAGGGCCGTGCTGTTGCCGTCGTCGCCGATCGCCACTTCGAAAGGATATCCCTTCCGCCTGGTGGTCATCGGGCAGCACAGCATCAAGCCGAAGCGATTGTAACTTTGCGGACTCAGCACGACCGCAGGCCGGCGCCCGGCCTGCTCATGTCCCGCCTGTAGAGAAAATTCCAGCCAGACGATATCGCCGGCCTCTGGAACATAGGAAGCAGCCATCATAGGGCTTCCTTGCCGACAGGCACTCCAAAATCGATTTCCTCGTGAAGGTTGTCGGGTGTCATCCCCGCAATGAGTTGGTCGAGATCGAGTTCCGCGTCCCGCACCGGCTCGATGATGATCCGCCCGTTTTCCTCCGACACATCCACGACCGTGTCGATCTGCAGCTGCGCAGCCTCCATGACGGCGGCGGGGATGCGCACGGAGGCGCTGTTACCCCATTTTTTGACCGTCACGCGCATGGGTCGCTCCAGGTAGATACATTGTCGATACAATAGAGACCTAGAGCCAAGCGGTCAACTAACTCCCCCAAAAACGGAAAACGGCCCTTCCCCCAAGAGGAAGGGCCGCATTGGGCTTGCTCGAATATATCGGCCGGGTGCCCGGCAGCGGGTTAGTTGACCTGCTGCGGGGTGACCTGAGCCTCGATCGTCTTCGGAGCGACTGCGTCTGCGGCAATCGCGATGCGACGGGGCTTCATGGCTTCCGGAATGTTCCGGAGGAGGTCGATATGGAGCAGGCCGTTCTTCAGCGAAGCGGACTGCACTTCGACATGATCGGCGAGCTGGAAGCGGCGCTCGAAGGCGCGCTTGGCGATGCCGCGATAGAGGTATTCGCTCTGTTCGGCAGCGGTTTCGTCTTCGCTCTTTTCACCCTTGACGGTCAGCACGTTGGCATGGGCTTCAAGGCTCAGTTCCTTTTCGTCGAAACCGGCAACGGCCATGGTAATGCGATAGGTGTTTTCGCCGGTCCGCTCGATATTGTAGGGCGGGTAGCTCGGGGTCTGGTCGGCCGGCCCGCGATTGTCGAGCAGGTTGAAAAGACGGTCGAAACCGACGGTGGAACGATAAAGAGGCGAGAAATCGACGTGACGCATGGAGTCCTCCTTGGGAAGCGACGTTGCGGTTTTCATCTGGGTTTGCGCATCCCTTGATTGGCGATGCGGTCCCGTTCAGCGGACCCGTTTGGCGCCCGCAGAGTTCAGATGGGGATTGATTTCCGCGGCTTCAAGAGCCCGGTCGGCGGCGCAGTTTTGCGCGTGAACCTGACATGAACAGCCCGTTTCGGGCCGGTTCAGGATCGTTTTGATAGAAGTGACGGTGGAAGGCAGACTGTCTCTCTCGACCGAAGCTCCATTCGTCCCTTCGCTTCGGTCATCAATTGCCGGAATCGCTTAGGGTATCCCTAGACCCGCGATTCCGGCTTCTTTTTTCCGCTGAAGAACTTGCTAGGCCTCGCCCCGCGCCTCCAGCGTCGCGCCCGGCAGATAAAGCAGGATCGGCCTGATTTCGTAGACCGCCGTCGGATTGGCCCGCCGCAGATCCCGTGCCGCCGCAATGGCTCCCTCGATCGTCGGAAAATCCACCACGTAGAGGCCGAGCAGTTGCTCCTTGGTTTCGGCAAACGGACCGTCGATGACCATGCCCTCGCCCTTGCCGCGCAGCGTCACCGCGCCTTCCGTCGGGCCAAGCCGCGCGGCAGGTCCCAGGGATTTCTGCGCAACCAGGCGGTCGTTGACCTCGAGCAGCTCGGTCATCAGCGCCTGATCCTCCTCCTCGGTCCAGGATTGGACCACTCCCTCCTGGTGATAGGCGAGGATAGCGTAATACATGACTTGTCTCCCTCTTATACGTCGACTGACGCCGAACCACCTCCTCGCACACTCCCGTGCTTGGGCAGACCGACGGACATCCAGAAATCTGTAAATGCGTCTGAATACACATGTTTGACCGGCAGCGTGCAAGCCCCTCCGATTTCTTCGGCCGCGCTTTTTCCTTGACGTCCCGCCGCCGCTGGCTGACGCTGGACGGCATGAGCGAAGCGGCAGATTCCATCGACGACATTCTCCACCCGACGCCCGGCAATCCGGCTCCGGCCAACTACACGGCCGGCTATTTCACCGGCCATCGCGGCACCCGGTTACGCTACGGCCTGTTTCGCTCCGGAATGTCGCCGGCGATCGGCACCATCGTGCTCATGCAGGGCCGCAATGAGTGCATCGAGAAATATTTCGAGACGATCCGGGACCTGAACGCCATGGGCCTCTGGGTCGCGACCTTCGACCTGCGCGGCCAGGGCGGATCGCAGCGGCTGACGAAAAATCCGCGCAAGGGTCATGTCCGCCGCTTTTCCGATTACGAGCGGGATCTCGAGATCTTCCTCGAACATATCGTCCTGCCGGATGCCCGCCTGCCCTTCTTCCTGGTTGCCCACTCGACCGGCGCCCTGATCGCGCTCTCGGCTGCCCCGCGCCTCTCGAACCGCATCAACCGGATGGCGATCGCAGCCCCCTATATCGCGCTCTCGGGTCAGGGTGTCCCGGAAGGCTTCATCCGCACGCTTGCCAGGATTGCGAGCTGGACCGGCTTCGGCGGCGTCTCGATGGGCACCGACCGGAGCAACCGCCCCTTCGAAGGCAACCCGCTGACATCGGACCCGAAGCGATTTGCCCGCAACATCGAGATCGCTGCCGCCCATCCGGAACTGACGATCGGCCCGCCGACGGCCCGCTGGCTGCACGAGACGTTCAAGGCGGCGCGGCGCGTGTCTTCCCAGTCGCATCTGACCAGGATCACCATCCCGACCCTGATTCTCGCTCCGGTTCTCGACGCAATCGTCCCCTATGCGGCGCAGGAGGAGATGTCGCGCAATTTTCGCGCCGGCCAGCTGATCACCATCAACGGCGGGCGCCACGAGCTGTTTCACGACAGGGATATCTACCGCGCCCAGGGGCTCGCGGCGATCGAGGCCTTTATGCCCGGCCAGGACGGTGGTTTCGGGCTTTCCGAGACGGCCGCCTGATCCGTCGCGCGCCTCGCCGACCTACTTGCCGGACAGCAGCTTCATGGCTTCCGCATGCACGGCCTTGCTGCCCGCCGCAAGAATATTGCCGCCGTTTTCCGGGCGCCCGCCGTCCCAGGTGGTGATGATGCCGCCCGCCTGCTCGATGATAGGGATCAGCGCACCGACGTCGTAGGGCTTCAGGTTATTCTCGACCACAATGTCGATATGGCCGGAGGCGAGCAATACATAGGCGTAGCAATCGCAGCCGTAGCGAAACAGCCGTACCCTGTCCTCGACGGCCTGGTATTTCGCCAGGTCCTCGCCGCCGAAAATATGCGGCGACGTGGTGAACAGGGTGGCGTCGGCCAGGCTGCCGCAGTCCCGCACCGAAATCTGCCGCTCGCCATCCGGACCGGAATACCAGGCGCGGGTGCCGTCGGCGAAATAACGCTCGCCTATAAAGGGCTGGTCCATCATCCCCATGGCGGCGCGGCCGTTCGATTGGAAGCCGATCAGCGTGCCCCAGACCGGCAGGCCGGAAATGAAGGCGCGCGTACCGTCGATCGGATCGATCACCCAGATATGTTCGCGGTCGAGACCGACATTCTCATGTTCCTCGCCAAGGATGCCGTGTTCCGGAAATTTCTCAGTGATCAGCGACCGGATCGCCGTCTCGGCGGCGCGGTCGCCTTCGGTCACCGGGTCGAACCCACCCATCAGCTTGTTGACTACGGAAAGTCCGGTGCGGAAGCGTGGCAGGGTCTCGGCCTTGGCGGCGGCGGCAAGCGCATCGAAGAAGTCGCGATCGGGGAGCATGGGGAGATCCGCTGAGGAAGAGGTGATCCCTTCTAGGATACTCGCCTGAAACTGAAAACCGGAATCGCGTGGCCGCGCGCAGAAAATCAAAAGATACGCCACCCGCGCCGAAAAACTCATCAGACCGCCCAAAAATGGCGCATATTTAATCAGTCAAAAAAGATGCTTGACATTTGTGCAGCGCACTCGTAGCTTCAATGCACAGTCTTTGACTGTAAATACCCTCCTTGGGTGTTTCCTCCCTAGACTTAGCCGCGCCCACAAGCGCGGTTTTTTTTGCCCGCGATCAAGCTGGCGAGCCTGCCAACGCGCCGGCAAAAGATCAAACCTGTGGAAAACCTGAAGGTCTATTCTGCCGCCAGCGCGCTGTCGCCGGCGAAGTCGACGACGAAATTCGCCATCTGCCGCATGAAGGTGGAAAGGGCGGCCGCGACCATCGGGAACTCCGGCCGCCTGGCAAGCGTCATCTCGTCCACGTAGAGCGCGCGGTTGATCTCGATCTGCAGTGCGTGCAGGCCGCGCACCGGCCGTCCATAGTGCTCGGTGATGAAGCCGCCGGCATAGGGCTTGTTGCGCACGGCGGAAAAACCCATGCCATCGAGGAATTGCATCGCCGCCCGAGAAAGCTCCGCCGAGGCGCTGGTGCCATAGCGGTCGCCGATGATGAAGTCGGGCCGCACGTCCGAGCCGGACAGCCGGATATTGCCCGGCATCGAATGGCAGTCGATCAGGATGGCGAGCCCGAAGCGGGCATGAGTGCGGGCGATCAGCTTGCGAAGGCAGGCGTGATAGGGCTTGTAGATCGTTTCGATACGCGACATCGCCTCGTTGACCGGCAGCCGGCGGCGATAGATTTCCATATTTTCCGCGACGATCCGGGGGATCGTGCCGAGCCCGCCTGCGACCCGCATCGAGCCGATATTGACGAAAGGCGGCAAAGGCCCGTCGAACATGCGCGGATCGAGCTCGTAAGGCTCGCGGTTGACGTCGAGATAGGCGCGCGGGAAATGGGCGAGAAGCAGCGGCGCACCGAGTTCCGGCGCATCGGCGAAAAGCTCGTCGACATAGTGGTCTGCGGAGCGGCGGATGGCGAGCGAATCGAGGTCGCTTTCGGCGAGAAATTCGGGCGGGTAGAAGCTGCCGCTGTGAGGCGAATTGAAGACGAAGGGGATAGTCTGCGTGGCGGGCTCCCTCACTTCGAAGTGTTCAAAATCACCCGCGCTGCAATCCATCCTGCCTTTACCATGTCACGAACTTGTTCAGGAACTCATGTTGCCAGTTGCCCGAGGCGAAGTCCATACTATCTATACCCTACCAAATCCTCTTGTACCCTCATTAAACGGATGTTTACCGCGTGTAGGCAGTGTAAGAGATACCGACAACTCTAAAAATTTGCATTGGATAACGGTCCTGGAGATGATTCAGAAAATCCTTCTCGCCGAAGACGATAACGACATGCGTCGTTTCCTGGTCAAGGCGCTTGAAAAGGCGGGCTACAAGGTTGCGTCCTTCGACAACGGCGCGAGCGCCTATGATCGCCTGCGCGAAGAGCCCTTCTCGCTGCTCCTGACCGACATCGTCATGCCGGAAATGGACGGGATCGAACTCGCCCGCCGGGCGACCGAACT
This sequence comes from Neorhizobium sp. T6_25, assembly GCF_002968555.1. Lineage (NCBI taxonomy): Bacteria > Pseudomonadati > Pseudomonadota > Alphaproteobacteria > Hyphomicrobiales > Rhizobiaceae > Neorhizobium > Neorhizobium sp. T6_25. Next base: position 365,660 of record NZ_PVBL01000002.1, on the reverse strand, counting down.
CGACCCGGACCTGAAGGTGATGTTCATCACCGGCTTTGCGGCCGTCGCGTTGAACTCCGATTCCAAGGCCCCGAAGGATGCCAAGGTGCTGTCGAAGCCCTTCCACCTGCGCGATCTGGTGGACGAAGTGAACAAGCTTCTGGCGGCCTGAGGCCCCGAAAGCCCTGATCTGCAAGGCCTTCAAAAAACCTTCGCATTTCATGGCAAAAACCTGTTGACGGCCCGACCAGTCTATGGTCTATGCGCCGCCACGGATGGGCGTGTAGCTCAGCGGGAGAGCACTACGTTGACATCGTAGGGGTCACAGGTTCAATCCCTGTCACGCCCACCATCCAGTTCAAAACGTTGAGAAATCCGCTTCGGCGGATTTCTTCGTTTCTGATCCTCCCCTTAATCTGTTCGTTCCAAAACGGTGCACTTGCGCCCGAAAGCCTTCACCAGCCTTGCTGGCGATTTGGTCATCTGCGGCTGTTATGGTGTTACGACATCAAGGAGGTCCAGATGGCGCAGTTCAAGAATTCGGAGCATCTCGTCCAGACGAAAGCACCGGCCTTCGAGAAGGATTGGATGCCGGGGCAGAAGGTGCCGAATGCCGGCATCTACCGGTGCAAGACCTGCGGCGACGAAATCGTCGTGCACAAGGACGCGGCCATCCCGCAGATCCACCACGAGCATACGGTCCTCGGACCGGTAATCTGGAAGCTGCTCGTGTTCGCCCAGAAACATCCGTCGCGCCCCTGACCTCCGCATCTGCGCAGATCAGTTGATGCCGTTTCGAGACCGGTCTCTTTTTTCGCCGGAGCGTACCGAATCGGCCCCAACCAGCCTCGCAACACGACATCGAATATGCCAGATGCGACCTACCGCATCCTTGATGCGGATTTTCCCCAATTTGCCCCGCCCGACCTTCGGCGGGGCTTTTTTGTTTCCGGGGCACGGTTCCTCGCGCTTAATGCCCCGAGGATCTCAGGGGAATCAGAGAATCGCATTGCCGGCGGCAAAGGCGAGCACGACGAAAATCAGGAAAACGACAAGGAAGATGAAGAACAGGATTTTTGCGATCCCTGCCGTCGCGGCGGAAATGCCCGAAAAGCCGAGGAAACCGGAAATCAGCGAGATGACCAGAAAGATGAGAGCCCATTTCAGCATGGAATTGTTCCTTCACGTTGATGGTCCGATAACGCGAAGAAATGTTCCAGGGTTCCCAATCAGCGCAGGACGTGGGCGGCTCCGGCCACGCCGATCGCCACCCGGTCGCCGACGACAAGCGTCTCGCGGCTGGGAATGTCGAGCCGGAAAGAGAAGCCTTGCGGATCGCCGCCAAGCCTGATCCGGACATCCGAGGTCGGGCCGCAGAAATTGATCTCGGCGATCGTGCCTGAAGCCCCCTCGCCGCCATTCTCGCCGCCGGCTTGGCTGACCGTGACCTGTTCCGGCCGCAGCATGATCTGCGCCTTGCCGCGATAGGCGGCATCGTCGACCGGAAGCACGCCCAGTGGGCTTTTTGCCTGTCCGTCGGCGATATCCGCGGGCATCACGATCGCCTCGCCAAGGAATGCCGCCGTCGCCGCATCGACGGGCCTTGAATAGACCTCGCGTGGGGAACCGACCTGCGCGAACCGGCCGGCCCGCATCACCGCCACCTGGTCGGCAAAGGCGAGCGCCTCGCCCTGGTCGTGGGTCACCAGAAGCGTGGTGATACCGGCGGCCGTCAGCACGTCGGTCACTGCCTTGCGGGTGGCTGCCCTCAGGCCCGTATCCAGCGCCGAGAAGGGCTCGTCGAGTAGCATCAGCCGCGGCTTGCGTGCCAAGGCCCTCGCAAGCGCCACGCGCTGCTGCTGGCCGCCTGAGAGCTGGTCAGGCTTGCGGGAGAGCATGGCCGCGTCAAGCCCGACCATGTCCATCAGTTCTGCGATGCGGGCGTTCTTGACCGAGGCCTCCGCCTCCAGCCCGAAACCGATATTCTGCCGGATCGTCAGATGCGGAAACAGGCAGCCGTCCTGCGCCACGATGCCGATGCCGCGCTTGTGCGCCGGCACCTGGGACGAGCCGTCGGCGAGCGCCCGGCCATCGAACACGATGCGGCCTTCATCCGGCGCGTCGAAGCCGGCGACCAAGCGCAGAAGCGTGGTCTTGCCGCATCCGGACGGACCGACGATCGCCGTGCGGCTGCCGGCTGTCACCGACAGGTCGATCCCGTCGAGGGCTGCGACGGAACCATACTGTTTGCGCAGGGAGGTCAGGGTAAGCAGCATCATCGCCCGGCGATCTTTTTCGATTGGTGATGGAGAAGAAAGGTGAGCGGCAGCGAGAAGGCGACCATCAGCACCGCATAAGGCGCGGCACCGGCATAATCGATCTCGCCGGTCAGCGCCCAGAAGGCCATGGCGAGCGTACGGGTGCCGTTCGGCGCCAGCATCTGGGTGGCGGTGAGTTCGTTCATGATGCCGAGCGAAGAGAGCGCAACGCCGGCCGCAGCCCCCGGTGCGGCAAGCCGGATCGTGGTCGCAAGCAGCGCGTTGCCCGGCGACCGGCCGAGGCTTGCCGCCGCCTGTTCGATCTCGACCGGCACCTGCGCAATGCTGGCCCGCAGGCTCACCAGCGCCCGCGGCAGAAACATCACCACATAGGCGAGCACGATGGTGGCAACGCTCTGGTAGAGCGGCAGCATGGTCCGCACGGTGATGGTGACAAGCGCCAGCGCCACGACGACGCCCGGCATCGAACTCGCGAGATAATAGCAGCCTTCGAGGAACCGGCTGGCGCGGGTCGGCCGGCGCACGGAGAGCCAGGCGATCGGCACGGCGGCCGCAGTCGTCGCAAGCCCGCCGATCAGGCAGATGACCAGCGTCTGCCACAGCGCCAGCCCGACCTCGTCGATCCGCCACACGCCGGTGCCGCCGGCAATCAGCCAGCGACCGAGCGTCAGCACCGGAATGCCGAGCGCAAAGGCGGCGGTCGCGGCCGGCAGAAGCAGAGCGACGTATTTCCACCGGCCGAGCCGGGCGATCTTCGGCCGGCGGGCGACGCCGGATCCGAGCCGCGCATACCGGCTGCGGCCGCGCAGCGAAGCTTCGAGGCCGAGCAGCACGAAACAGCAGAGCACCAGCACCAGCGCCAGCATATAGGCGGCGACACCGTTATAGGTCGACTGGAACTGGTCGAGAATGGCGGTCGTGAACGTGTCGAAGCGGATCATCGCAAACAGCCCGTATTCGGCCAAGAGATGCAGGCCGATCAGCAGCGCGCCGCCGCAGAGGGCAAGCCGGAGCTGCGGCAGGACGACGCGCCGGAAGACGGCGAATGGCGCCAGCCCCAGCGAGGCCGCCTGGTCCTCCAGAGCCGGATCGAGCAGCCGGAAGGCGGCGGAAAGCGGAAGATAGAGAAACGGAAAATAGGCGACGACCGAGATCGCCACGCCGGCGGGAAGGCCGTTGAAACCGGGCCACATTCCGATCCAGGCATAGGAGTGCACGAAGGCGGGCACGGCAAGTGGCGTGACGCAGAGCCAGGACCAGAACCGCGCGCCCGGCAGGTCGCTGCGCTCCGTCAACCAGGCGAGCGCGACGCCGAGCACGGCGCAGATCGGAATGGTGAAGACGACGAGCAGGACCGTATTGGCCAGCAGATCGCCGACCCGCGAGCGGAAGATCAGCTGCGAGGCCATCTCCCAACCGGTCACCACCGTTGCCCATAACACGAAGCCGAGCGGCAGGAGCGCCAGCAAGGCCACCACGACCGCGATCGTCAGCGTCCAGGACGACGCCGCCGGCAGGCGGTGTCGCGGCGCGATGGAGATCCTGGTATCTGTGGTGGAAGTCATTGCCGGTCCGAAAATACGAGACATCGCAGGTACGCCCTGCGATGTCTCCGTGCAACTGTTATCGACCGCTTTTTAGAGCAGGCCGGCGGCGGTCATCATGTCGGTGACCTTGGCGTTGTTGAGGGTCGAGGGCTCGACCTTCGGGGCCGCCAAGTCGGCGATCGGGGTCAGCATCTTGTTGGAAGCCTCGCCCTTGCCAACGGCGTATTCAAAGGAGGTGCCGTCGCGCAGGATCTTCTGGCCGCCCTTGCCGGTGACCCACTTCAGGAAGGTCTGTGCCTGTTCCTTGTGCTTGGACGAGGCGAGGACGCCGCCGCCCGAGATCGACACGAAGGCGCCCGGATCCTGGTTCTTGAAATAATGCATGCCGATGTTCTTGGTGTTCTCGCCGGTCTTCGCGACGTCGCCGAAATAGTAGTAGTGATAGATCAGCGCGCCTTCGAACTGGCCGGCATTGACCGCCTTCATGGCAGTCGAGTTGCCGCGGATCGGGGTCGCATTTTCCTTCATGCCCTTCAGCCAGGCAGCGGTCGCTTCTTCGCCCTTGAGCTGCAGCAAGGCACCGACGATCGCCTGGAAATCGGCGCCCGACGGAGATGCCGTCCAGCGGCCCTTCCATTCCGGCTTGGCAAGGTCGAGCATCGACTTCGGCAGCTTGTCTTCCGTCAGCTTGGTCTTGTCATAGACAAAAACCGTCGAGCGGGCAGCGATGCCGACCCAGTTGCCGTTGGCCGGATGGAAACCCGGCAGCACCTGGTCGAGGGTTGCCTTGTCGACCGGCGCGAAAAGGCCCTTGCCGTCGACCAGCACCATGGCCGGCGAATTTTCGGTCAGGAACACGTCGGCCGGCGAATTGGCGCCTTCCTGGACGATCTGGTTGGCGATTTCGAGGTCGCTGCCCTGGCGGATGGTGACCGCGATGCCGGTCTCTTCCGTAAAGGCCTTCACCCATTCCTTGGTCAGCCCTTCGTGCTGGGCATTGTAGATGGTGAGACTGTCGGCCACCTGCGCCGAAGCCGGCGAGGAAAGAGCGAGAACGGAAAAAGCCAGGGCAGCGCCCGCGGCCAAGGTGAATGAAGCTTTCAAGATCGCCTCCGCAAGAGAGTCAGGAATTTGACGAGCTCGTCATAACCAAAGCAGAGATTTGTGGTCAAGTTTATTCCACGACAGGCGTAACAAAGGCGTGATTTACGTTTTAAATACAAACAGATACAGCAGGCGACGCGAATTGATCGCGGCACCGGGCCCTGGTATGCAAATTGTACTTGGGCGGGAATTGCCGCCGGCGGCATCGTCGCAATCTTCCGGCCCGCGGGCAAGTTGGCGACTTGCCGCATAAGTGCCGACGCGGATTTCCGCGCAGGCCCACGAATCAGCTATGGCTAATTCGAACACATCGGGAACGGGCATGGCTGTTGCTTATCTGGAAAAGCTGAATGATGCGCAACGGCGCGCGGTCGAGCACGGCTCTGACGTGCCCAGGGGCGGTCCGGCCGGGCCTTTGCTGGTCATCGCCGGTGCCGGTTCCGGCAAGACCAACACGCTTGCCCATCGTGTCGCGCACCTGATCGTCTCGGGTGCCGATCCGCGCCGCATCCTGCTGATGACCTTTTCCCGCCGCGCGGCCTCGGAAATGGGCCGCCGTGTCGAGCGCATCTGTGCGCAGGTTTTGGGCGCAAATGCCGGCATCATGACCGACGCGCTTGCCTGGGCCGGCACCTTTCACGGCATCGGCGCCCGGCTGCTCCGCCTCTACGCCGAACAGATCGGCCTCGACCACGACTTCACCATCCACGACCGGGAAGATTCCGCCGACCTGATGAACCTGGTGCGCCACGAGCTCGGCTTCTCGAAGACCGAGAACCGGTTTCCCACCAAAGGCACCTGTCTGCAGATCTATTCCCGTGCGGTGAATTCCGAAACGCCTCTGGACGAGGTGCTGAAACTCTATTTCCCCTGGTGCTCGGCCTGGGAACCGCAGCTGCGCGAACTGTTCGCCTCCTATGTCGAGGCCAAGCAGGCCCAGAACGTGCTGGATTATGACGACCTCCTGCTCTACTGGGCGCAGATGATGAGCGAGCCGGCGATTGCGCAGGACGTTGGCGGCCGTTTTGATCATGTCCTCGTCGACGAATACCAGGACACCAACCGCCTGCAATCGTCGATCCTGATGGCGATGAAGCCCGGCGGCATCGGCCTGACCGTGGTCGGTGACGACGCCCAGTCGATCTATTCCTTCCGCGCCGCGACGATCCGCAACATCCTCGATTTCCCGAACACGTTCGATCCGCCGGCCGATATCGTCACGCTCGACCGAAACTACCGCTCGACCAATACGATTCTCGCCGCCGCCAATGGCGTCATCGATCTCGCCCGCGAGCGCTTCACCAAGAACCTCTGGACCGAGCGCCAGTCGGAGGAGCGCCCCCGCCTCGTCGCCGTCAAGGACGAGACCGAACAGGCCAATTACATCGTCGAAAAGATTCTCGAAAACCGCGAAACCGGCATGACGCTGAAGAGCCAGGCCGTGCTGTTCCGCGCGTCCCACCATTCCGGCCCGCTCGAAGTCGAGCTCACCCGCCGCAACATTCCCTTCGTGAAGTTCGGTGGCCTGAAATTCCTCGACAGCGCCCATGTCAAGGACATGCTGGCGGCCTTGCGTTTCGCCCAGAACCCGCGCGACCGCGTCGCCGGCTTCCGGCTGATGCAGCTCATCCCCGGCATCGGACCGCAGACGGCCGGAAAAATCCTCGATGCGATCGCCGCCGATCCCGAGCCACTCGCAGCCCTCCAGGAAATCCCGGCCCCGCCGCGGTCCGGTGCCGACTGGCCGGCCTTTGTCGACATGCTCGCCGAGATCCGCAGGGGCCAGGGCTGGCCGTCCGAGATCGGCCTTGCCCGCCAGTGGTACGAGCCGCATCTCATCCGCATCCACGAGGACGCCGAGACCCGCAAGGCCGACCTTTTGCAACTCGAACAGATCGCCTCGGGTTATGCCTCGCGCGAACGGTTCCTCACCGAACTGACCCTCGACCCGCCGGATGCGACCAGCGCCGAATCCGGCACGCCTCTGCTCGACGAGGACTATCTCATCCTCTCGACCATCCATTCGTCGAAGGGCCAGGAATGGCGGTCGGTGTTCCTGTTAAACTGCGTCGACGGCTGCATCCCCTCCGACCTCGGCGTCGGCTCGACCGCCGAAATGGAGGAGGAGCGCCGCCTTCTTTATGTCGCGATGACGCGGGCGAAGGACCACCTGCATCTGATGACGCCGCAGCGTTTCTTCGTGCACGGCCAGGCCTCGCAGGGCGACCGCCACGTCTATGCCGCCCGCACCCGCTTCATCCCGGCGACCTTGCTGCAATTCTTCGAAACCGCCGCCTGGCCGGTCGTCGCCCAGATGACCGAGGCCGAACGCCAGGCCCGCCACCAGGTGCGCATCGACGTCACCGCCCGCATGCGCGGCATGTGGCGGTAACAAGCTACCTAAAGCAGTCATCAGTTTCAGCGGAACGACGGATATGAGACTGAGCCCGCCTGTCCCCCCGCTGTCGCGTTGACTCTGACTGCACCGGGTGGAACAACCCGACCTCGATGTGGCAGTCAGACGATATCGGGAGGGATTAGATGACGGGCCGCAAAATCGTTCTGGTGCAGGGTGCCTGGGGTTCGAGCGCGAGCTGGACGCCGGTTGCCGATATTCTGCGGGGCATGGGTCATCAGGTCTTCGTGCCGAGCCTCACCGGGCTCGGTGAACGCGCCCACCTCTTCTCGGGCACCATCAATCTCGACACCCATATCGGCGATGTCTGTGGCCTTATCGAAGCGGAGGGCCTGGAGGAATTCGACCTCGTCGGCCATTCCTATGGCGGCATGGTGATTACGGGCGTCGCCGATCGTTTCGCGGCCCGCATCCGCACGCTGACCTATCTCGACGCTTTCCTGCCGGAGAATGGCCAGTCGGCGCTCGATCTGCTTGGGCCGGAAGTGGCGATGGCCAACCTTACCATGGCCGGCGAACTCGGCGGCGTCGCGGTGCCGCCGCCTGCCCGTCACGCGACCCGCGTGCCGGAACATCTACGCCACTACATGACCAGCCGCTCGCCGCAGCCGTTCGCGACGATGATCCAGAAGATCAAGCTGACGGGCGACTATCGGAAGATCACGAAGAGGCTTTACGTCTCGGCCAATATCGACCAGTCGAAGATCTTTTCCGGCATCTACGCCAGGGTTGGCGCCGATCCGTCCTGGGCATCCATGGAAGTGCCGAGCGGCCACATGCTGCAGCTCGAAATGCCGGACGAGGTCGCCCGCATCATCCACGATTTCATCGGCTGACTTTCCGCCCGGTCAGTCCGGCGAGACGAAAGCGGCGGCGGAAACAACCGCCGCCGCTTATCCGTATCACTTTCCGAGCGGCTTGATCGACAACAGGATGTCGACCAGTTCCTTCTGGTGCTTTTCCTCGTCGCCCTTGGTTCCCCAATAGGTGACGACGAGGCCCTTGGTCGGCGACGTCTGGATCAGTGCAAGCCCGACGCTTACCGGGCCGCTCTCGTCCTTGCCGTCCCAATCGAGCGTGGTCATCTGCATGCCGTTGAACTCCTCGACCGGAGTTTCCTTCAGCGTCTTGGGATCGACGGTGACGCCAACCTCCTTCAGGAAATCGATGGCGTCCGTAACCGTCTTGTCCATCGACTTCAGCTCCGCGACATCGGCGGAAAGATAGACGGCATCGTCACTGGACGTGGCATCGACGCCGGTGTCGGTTTCCTTCGGGTTCCAGCTGTCGGGGATCTTGATGCTGGCGATCGGAGCATCGCTCGGGAACTTGAGTGTTTTCGCCTCGGCCAGCATGGGAGCGGCCATGACGAGCACGGCAATCAGGAGAGCTTTTTTCATCTGTGAATCCTTGAGAAATGGGGACCGCAGATGCTTCAACCAGCGGCGAAAACCCGTTTAGCACGCAGCCCTTTAAGAATAGGTGGAGCAAACACTCAAAAAGCCGGGGAATTCCGCCAAAATTGCCGCTGGGGTTACTTCCGTCATCGCCGGCGCTCAGGGCTGGCCTAGTTGGACCCCCGCCCGCCGCCGCGTCGTTCCAGAAGTTCGATCTGGATCTGCTGCATTTCCGCCAGCCGCTCCCATTGATGCGCCATCTGGTGGTCGATCTTTTCGTGGAGCTGGCGGATTTCGAGCTCGGCGCGCAGGTTGATCATGTAGTCGTTCTCGGAGCGCAGCCGGTCCTTCTCCTCCTGCCGCCGCTGGCTCATCATGATGACCGGCGCCTGCAGCGCCGCAAGGCAGGAGAGCACCAGGTTGAGCAGGATGAACGGATAGGGGTCGAAAGGCTGGGAGAACAGGCCGACGACGTTGATCCCCATCCAGACGACCAGCACGCCGAGAAAACTCAGGATGAACGTCCAGGAGCCGCCGAAGGTGGCGACCTTGTCGGCCACCCGCTCACCGAAGGTGGGGTTGCGCTCGAGCAGGTTGCTGGCGCTCGTCTGCACCGTCGAGGCGCCCTTTTCGAAACTGTCGAGCACGCGCCTGTCGAGATCGGAAAGCTCGCCGCGCTCTTCGTCGAGCAGCTTTTCCACATACCGCCGGCGATAGCGGCCGAGGTCCTCGTCGCAGATATAGCTGTCGGCTGTACAGTCCTGGACTTCCTCGGCGACCATTGCCACGAGGTTCGGCCGCAGGTGTCCGGCCTTGTGCATTTTCGAGAGCGGAAAAGTGCGGCCGCAGACGACGCATCGCCCTGTCTTGGCCGGAGCCATATGCCTGCTCATCTCACGCCTCTTCCGTTTTCTTCTCCGCATGCACCTGAAGCGGCGACAGGTGGAATAGTCGCGGTGAGAATTTTTTCCGGAACTCTTCCGAGCGGCCGATATAGATGAGCGTCAGGCCTTCGAGACGGCTGAGCACGCCCAACAGCCGCCCCTGGGTTTCCGGCTCCAGGCCTTCCAGCACGTCGTCCATGATCAACCAGTCCGGCTTGCGCAGCACCGCGTTGGCGATCGCCAGCGACGCCTCCTCGTCCTTGTCGAGCAGCCGGTCCCAGCGCTCCACCTCGTCCAGCCGGTGCACGAGGCGGTCGAGCCCGACCTTCTCCAGGGCCTCGGTCAGCGCCTTGTCGTCGATGTCGCTCAGCCCGTCCGGATAGGTCATCACCTCGCGCAGCGTCGCCGTCGGCAGGTATCCGTCCTGCGGCATCAGGATCATCCGGCCCGCCGGCGGCAGGGCGATCTCGCCGCGCCCCCAGGGCCAGATGCCGGCCAGCGCCTGGAAAAACAGATGCCGGTCGGCGCCCGGATCGCCGTTGATCATTACCCGCTCGCCCGGCTTGATGGCGCAATCGCCCTCGACCACCCGCACCCCGTGCCCGGCTTCGCCCTGCTCGGGGGCGCCGTAGACCGTGATGCCGCAAACGCTGATGCCCTCCCCCTGTTGCGCCTCGCGATAGGCGATCACCCCGCCCTCCTCGGCCGGCGTATCCATGGAGAGCAGCGCGTTGCGGAAGGAAGAGACGCGGTTCAGCGTCGCCCGCCAGTCGGCGATGACGCTGAAATTGACGACATACCAGCGAAGCGCCTGATTGACCTGGTTGAAGGCGCCGACTGCCATCATCAGCCCCCCGAAGGAAAGCTCGCCGGAAAAATACATCGGCGACGCGATGATGATCGGTGCCACCAGCGCCAGCCAGCCGAACCCGGCGGAGACCCAGGTGAGGTTTGCGAGCGCCCAGGCGAGCTTTCGCAGCATGCCCAGCACGCCGTCGATCGCGAAATGCACCCGGTCGCGCTCGCTTGCCTCGCCGCGCGCGAGCGTGATCGGCTTCATGTTTTCGTTGGCGCGCACCAGGGCCGAGCGCAGGTCCGCTTCCCGGGCGTAACGCTCGGCGTTGAGCCGCGGCAACAGGTTGCCGACGACGTTGCTGAGCACCGAGCCCAGCAGCGCATAGAGGATCGTCGTCCATACCATGTAGCCGGGGATCGAAATGGTGCGGCCGCCGAAATGGAAGACGAAATCCGACGAGATCGCCCAGAGCACGCCGATGAAGCTCGCGAGCAGGATCGTCGAGTTGACGAGCCCGATCGCCAGCGCCGTGGTGTTTTCCGCCAGGATGCGCGTGTCCTCGTGCAGCCGCTGGTCGGGATTGTTGGCGATCGCGCCGGCTCCGGCGAGCTTGAGCGCCCGGCCGGGCTTCAGCCAGACATCGGCGAGGTCGCGTGCCAACCCCTCGCGCATCCGCATTGCAGTGATCTGGTTCAGCCACTGCTGGACGACGTTCAAGAGTGTCAGCGAAAAGGCGATAATGCCGAACACGACGAGCTGGTTCAGAAATTCCGGCATGTCGCGCCGTTCCAGCGCGTCGTAGAACGGCCCGTTCCACTCGTTCAGTCGGTATGTCGCATAGGTCGTTGCGAAGATGACGACGAGCAGGGCCGCGGTCAGTACCAGGACGCGATTGCGCACCGGCGCATTCCAGAATGCCTCGCCCATCATGCGGAGCTGCCCCCCCAGGGAAAGCTCGAAATTCTGCAGTGCCGTTTCTGGGGGCTGCGTCATCGTGTCCGGACTCCTTGCGACCGATCAACTCTCAACGGCACCGCGCCCTTGGCATTGGCGAGGCAGCCGGTACAGATATGGGGAGCGAACTCGGCTGGCGCGACCGCCGACGCCGTTCCAATCGCTCCACGGGTGATTTTAAGGGGAAATCCTCAGATTTCCTTGAACAGAACGTCGTGATCGAAAGATATTTTTGCCGGGATCGGCAGTCCAGAACTCGCAAGGCCGTCGTGCAGGACCCGCCGCACCGGTTCAGCCCGCCCTGCGGAAGGCCCGGCTGGAAACCGAAATGGAGTTCAGGCACGGGTCCTTCGCATTGGCGTAGGCGTAGCCGTCCGCTTGGTGGACCGGCCCGAAATCCAGGCCGTTTTCGGCGCTTCGCCGGCAGAACGCCTCGACATCGAAGACAAGCTTCACGATCGCCTGACCGCTCCTTAGCCCCCGGCCGGCCGGATGAAGCATGATATTGGCGCCGCCGTCCTGCGCCACCAGTTCGATGATCCTGTCGCCCGGCAACTGCATTGCCCGAAAGCCGAAATGCGTCTCGTAGAAGCGCGCTGTCGCCTCGACGTCCTTCGCGTAGATCACCAGCCTGCCGAGCGGCACGACATCCTCCATCGGTTTCCGACAACGTCTCCAGAATTACCCAGATCGCCATTTCCCGCCACCGCGCTTGCAAATTATCCTCCCCCATGTTAATGACCGACCAGTCAGTCATTAACGGAGATACATAGTGGCCGAGAGGAAAAGAGAGAAACGCGATCCGCAGCAGCGCCGGGCCGAAATCCTGGCTGCCGCCTTCGCCTGCTTTTCCGAGCGCGGTTTCGCCGCCACCCGCATGGAGGATGTCGCGGCCCGTGCCGGCATCGCCAAGGGCACCGTCTACCTGCATTTCCCGGACAAGGAGGCGCTGTTCACCGAGCTCGTCTCGGGCATCGCCACGCCGATCCTGGGCCAGATCGACGGGCTGGCGGCCAACGAGGCGATCCCGCCGCGTTTCGCCATCGCGATGTTCTATACGCTCTTCAAGCGCGAGGTTCTGGAGACCGAGCGCCGCCACCTGTTGCGGCTGATCCTCGCCGAAGGCCCGATGTTTCCGGCCGTCACCGAATTTTACCACCGGGAGATCATTTCGAAGGGCCTCGGCGTCCTGCGCATCCTGCTCGCCCGCGCCGCCGCTCGCGGCGATCTGCGCAATCCGGCCATTGCCGAAGTGCCGCAGATCGTCATCGCCCCGGCGCTGTTGTCGATCGTCTGGACGACACTGTTCGAGGCCTACGAACATCTCGACACGCAAAATCTGTTCGACGCCTTCCTCGAAACCCTGTTCGTGCCGGAAGGAGGTGCGAAGTGAAACGCATCCTCATCATCGCGATTCTCGCAGGCGCCGCCCTTGCCGCCCTGCCCTTCCTCTTCGCCGACAAGCCGCCGCGCCCCTATCAGGGCTGGGTCGAAGCCGACACGCTGTTCATCGGTGCGGAAAGTGCCGGCCGGCTCACCCAGGTCGATATCGCCGAAGGTGCGACGATCCAAGCCGGCGTGCCGCTCTTCAGACTCGACTCCTCAAGCGAAGAGGCCGCAGTCGCCGCGGCCCGCGCGGCGCTTGCCCGCTCCCGGGCCGAACTGGATCTGGCGCAAGCCGCCCAGAAGCGCCCCCAGGAGATCGACGTGCTGCGCGCCTCCGAACGCGAAGCCTCCGCCCGGCTGGAGCTTGCCGAACAGGATCTCGACCGTACCCGGGTTCTCGTCGAGCGCGGCACCGCGACCCGCGCCAATCTCGATACCGCGACCGCCACCGAGGCCGCCAACCGCGCCGCACTCGAGAATGTCCGCAGCCAGATCATCCTCGCCGCCCTTCCCGCCCGCGACGAGGCGCTGCGCCAGGCGGAGGAATCCGTCGCCGCCGCCAGGGCCGATCTCGCCTCGGCGCAGGCAGCGCAGGCCCGCCGCTCGGTTTCGGCACCCGCCGCCGGCAGCATCGAGAGGCTCTATTACAGGAACGGCGAAGTCGTACCGGCCGGCCGGCCGATTGTCGCCCTCCTGCCCCCCGAAAATGTCCGCATCCGCTTCTTCGTGCCGGAAACCGAGATCGCCCGCCTGTCGCTCGGTCAGCCGGTCCGTGTCACCTGCGACGCCTGCCGGCCGTCCGACGCAAAAGTCAGCTTCATCGCCAGGAACGCGGAATACACGCCGCCCGAAATCTACAGCCTCGAAGAGCGCGCAAAACTCGTCTACCGCGTCGAGGCCATCCCTGCCGACCCGAAGGCGCTCCGCCCCGGCCAGCCGGTCGATGTCCTCCCGGGAGTTCATCCATGACCGCCGCCGAAACCTACGAAGTCGACGCCCCGGAAACGGTGATCGACGTCCACCACCTCACCAAGAGCTTCGGCGGCCGCAAGGTGGTCGACGATGTTTCCATGTCGGTGAAGAAAGGCCGCATCCACGGCTTTCTCGGCCCCAACGGTTCCGGCAAGACGACCACCATCCGCATGCTCTGCGGCCTGCTGACACCCGATAGCGGCGACGGCACCTGCCTCGGCTTCGACATTCTGACCGAGAGCGACCGCATCCGTCGTCGGGTCGGCTACATGACCCAGAAGTTTTCGCTCTATCAGGATCTGTCGATCCGCGAGAACCTCGAATTCGTCGCCCGCGTCTACGGCCTCGCCGATCCGCGCGGCAAGGCGAGCGCCGCCATAGAACGCCTCGGCCTCAAGGGCCGCGAAAAACAATTGGCCGGCGAACTTTCCGGCGGCTGGAAGCAGCGCCTCGCGCTCGGCGCCTGCATCCTGCCAGAACCTGCACTTCTCCTCCTCGACGAACCGACCGCCGGGGTCGATCCGAAGGCCCGCCGCGACTTCTGGAACGAGATCCATGCGCTTGCCGCCAACGGGCTCTCGGTGCTCGTCTCGACGCATTACATGGACGAGGCCGAGCGCTGCCACGAGATCGCCTATATCGCCTACGGGAAACTTCTGGCCGAAGGCACGGTGGACGAGGTGATCGCCGGCACGGGCCTCGTCACCTTCACCGTGTCAGGCTCGGGCGCCGACCGTCTGCAATCCGAACTCGAAAACCAGCCCGGTGTCGACATGGTCGCCCCCTTCGGCACCAGCCTGCATGTCGCCGGGCGCGATGCCGCGGCCCTGGAACAGGCGATCGCTCCCTATCGCGACAGGCCGGGCCTCAAATGGGAAAAGGGCGAACCAACTCTGGAAGACGCCTTCATCGACCTGATGCGCCGCTCGGAGGACAATTTCAAATGACCGCGGCCCCCGGCAATACCAACGAAAATGGTTCTTCGGGCGGCGGCTCCTTCGGCCGCTTCTGGGCGATGACGGTCAAGGAATTCATCCAGATGACCCGCGACCGTATCACGCTCGCGACCATGGTCATGCTGCCGATCATGCAGCTCTTCCTGTTCGGCTTTGCCATCAACACCACACCACATAACCTGCCGACCGCGGTGCTGATGCGCGAAAACAGCGATGTCGGCCGCTCCATCCTCGCCGCGCTGAAAAACACCGATTTCTTCGAAGTCAAATCGGTCGTCACCCGCGCCGAGGACATGGATGCCTTGCTGCAATCCGGCGAGGCCCTGTTCGTCGTCGAGATCCCCGAAGGTTTCGAACGGTCGCTCCGCCGGGGCGATTCTCCCTCGCTGCTGGTCGCCGCCGACGCCACCGACCCGGTCGCCGCCAGTTCCGCGCTCGGCGCGCTCTCCGGCATCATTTCGACGGCGCTGGAAAACGACCGCCAGATCACCTTTGCCGAGCCCGTGAAACCCGCCTTCCAGATCGTCCAGCACCGCCGCTACAATCCGGCCGGCTCTTCGACCTTGAACATCGTCCCTGGCCTGCTCGGTACGATCCTGACGATGACGTTGCTGATCTTCACCGCCCTCTCCGTCACCCGCGAGGTCGAGCGCGGCACGATGGAGAACCTGCTCTCCATGCCGATCAATCCGCTGGAGATCATGCTCGGCAAGATCGCCCCCTACGTGCTGATCGGCCTCATCCAGGCGCTGGTGATCATCGGCGTCGGCATCCTCGTCTTCCGCGTGCCGATCCTCGGCGATCCCCTGTCGCTGACCGCCGCGACCGCCCTCTTCGTCATCACCAACCTGTCGATCGGCTACACGTTCTCGACGATCGCGGCGAACCAGTTGCAGGCGATGCAGATGGCGATGATGTTCTTTCTGCCGAACATCCTTCTCTCCGGCTTCATGTTCCCCTTCGCCGGCATGCCGAATTGGGCGCAGTGGATCGGCGAAGCCCTGCCGCTCACCCACTATATCCGCATCGTGCGGGCGGTGATGCTGAAGGGCGCCGATATCGGCGGCCTCGGCTACGACACGGGGGCGCTCGCCGCCCTGATGACCGTCGCAATGCTGATCGCCGTGCGCCGTTTCCGCCGCACGCTGGATTGAGGAATAAAGCCGGTTATCTCGCGTCTGCGGTATAAGCTTGGATTCCGCCTTGCTTTATTCTCGTGCATTGCACAAAATCCTTGCAACGATCATCGATCGGCCCGGTAAAGCGGCCGGCAAGGGGAAGTATGTCGATCAAGGCGAGTGTCTACCACCTTACCCACTACATGTACGACAAGCCCGTCCGTCTCGGACCGCAGATCATCCGCCTCAAACCGGCTGCCCATTCGCGCACCAAGGTGCTCAGCCATTCGCTGAAGGTGACGCCCTCCAATCACTTCGTGAACCTGCAGCAGGATCCCTACGGCAACTACCTCGCCCGCTTCGTTTTTCCGGACCCGGTCACCGAGTTCAAGATCGAGGTCGATCTCGTCGCCGACATGACGGTCTACAATCCCTTCGACTTCTTCGTCGAAGAGGAAGCGATGAAATGGCCGTTCAGCTACCCGCCCGAACTGGTCGAGGACCTGTCGATCTACATGGTGCCGGAGCCGCCTGAACCGGCGCTGGCCGACTACATGAAAACCTTCGACATGTCCCCGGACCAGCCGACGGTCGACATGATCGTCGGCATCAATGCCCGCCTGCAGCAGGCGATCGGCTATGTCATCCGCATGGAGCCGGGCGTGCAGACGCCGGAGCAGACGCTGACCTCGGCCATGGGCTCCTGCCGTGACAGCAGCTGGCTGCTCGTCCAGATCCTGCGTCATCTCGGCCTCGCCGCCCGCTTCGTCTCGGGCTACCTCATCCAGCTCACACCGGACCTCAAGGCGCTCGACGGTCCCTCCGGCACCGAAGTCGATTTCACCGACCTGCATGCCTGGTGCGAGGTCTATCTTCCCGGCGCCGGATGGGTCGGCCTCGATCCGACCTCCGGGCTTCTGACCGGCGAAAGCCATATCCCGCTTGCCGCCACGCCGCATTTCCGCAACGCAGCGCCGATATCAGGCGGTTATTTCGGCGAGGCCGAAACCTCCTTCGCCTTCGACATGAAGGTCAACCGGGTCGCCGAACATCCGCGCATCACCAAGCCCTTCTCGGACGAATCCTGGGATGCACTCGACGCGCTTGGCGAACAGGTCGACCGCGTGCTGAAGGCGCAGGACGTGCGCCTGACCATGGGCGGCGAACCGACCTTCGTGTCGATCGACGATTTCGAAGCCGGCGAATGGAACACCGACGCCGTCGGCCCCACCAAGCGGGAAAAGGCCGACATCCTGATCCGCAAGCTGCGCGAGCGTTTCGCTCCCGGCGGTTTCCTGCATTACGGCCAGGGCAAGTGGTATCCGGGCGAAAGCCTGCCGCGCTGGACCTTCTCGCTCTACTGGCGCAGGGACGGACGGCCGATCTGGAGCAATCCGGACCTGGTGGCGGAGGAAGGCCGCGACTACGGCGTCGGCGAGCAGGATTCCGCCAAGCTCCTGACCGGCATCGCCGCCGAACTCGGCATCGCCCCTGACATGGTCGTGCCGGCCTATGAGGACCCGGCCGAATGGATCATCAAGGAAGGCTCGCTGCCGGACAATGTCGATCCGTCGAATTCAAAGCTCAAGGACCCGGAGGAGCGCAATCGCATCGCCCGCGTCTTCGAGCGCGGCCTGACAAGCCCGAGCGGCTATGTCCTGCCCGTCCAGGCCTGGAACGCGCAAGCGGCCGGCAAGCGCTGGATCAGCGAGAAATGGCGCACCCGCCGCGGCCGCATCTTCCTGGTGCCCGGCGACAGCCCGGTCGGTTATCGCCTGCCGCTCGGCACGCTGCCTTACGTTCCGCCGTCGCAATTTCCCTATATCCACGAAGCAGACCCCTCGATCCCCCGCCAGCCGCTGCCCGAAGCGATCATCCCGGCCGGCCGTGCCATGCCGGAATCCTCCTTCAAGGCAGGTGATGCCGCCAATCCCGGCCGCGTCGAACAAACCCTCGGCGAAATCGGCGGTGCGGTGCGCACCGCGGTTTCGGTAGAGGCCCGCGACGGCAGGCTCTGCGTCTTCATGCCGCCGGTGGAAAAGATCGAAGACTATCTCGAACTGATCGCCGCTGCCGAAAACGCCGCGACGGCGCTCGGGCTCGCCGTTCATATCGAGGGTTACGCCCCGCCCCATGACGAGCGCATCAACGTCATCCGCGTCGCGCCCGATCCGGGCGTCATCGAGGTCAACATCCATCCGGCCGCAAGCTGGAAGGAAACGGTTGCGACCACCACCGCGATCTACGAGGAAGCCCGCCAGAGCCGCCTCGGCGCCGACAAGTTCATGATCGACGGCCGCCACACAGGCACCGGCGGCGGCAACCATGTCGTGGTCGGCGGCGCCAATCCGAACGACAGCCCGTTCCTGCGCCGACCCGACCTGTTGAAGAGCCTGGTCCTGCACTGGCAGCGCCACCCGTCGCTCTCCTACCTGTTCTCCGGCCTGTTCATCGGCCCGACCTCCCAGGCGCCGCGCATCGACGAGGCCCGCCACGATTCGATGTACGAGCTGGAAATCGCGCTTGCCCAGGTGCCGGTGCCCGGCCAGGGCGCTCCCCCGCTGCCATGGCTGGTCGACCGCCTGTTCCGCAACTTGCTAACCGACGTCACCGGCAATACCCATCGCTCCGAAATCTGCATCGATAAGCTGTTCTCGCCGGACGGCCCGACCGGCCGCTTGGGCCTCGTCGAGTTCCGCGGCTTCGAGATGCCGCCGAACGCGCGCATGTCGCTTGCCCAGCAATTGCTGGTCCGGGCGCTGATCGCAAGGTTCTGGAAAAACCCGCTACAGGGCCGGTTCGTGCGCTGGGGAACGGCGCTTGCCGACCGCTTCATGCTGCCGCAATATGTCTGGGCCGACTTCATGGACGTCCTCCAGGACCTTCGCGAAAACGGCTTCGACCTGCGTCCCGAATGGTTCGAGGCCCAGCTCGAATTCCGCTTCCCCTTCTTCGGCGAGGTCGAATACGAGGGCTCCAAGCTCGAACTGCGCCAGGCGCTCGAACCCTGGCACGTGATGGGCGAGCAGGGCGCGATCGGCGGCACCGTGCGTTACGTCGATTCGTCGGTGGAACGCCTCCAGGTCCGGCTCGAAACCACCAATCCGTCCCGCTACACCGTCGCCTGCAACGGCCGTGCCGTACCGCTGAAAGGCACCGGCACCTCCGGCGTCTCGGTCGCCGGCGTCCGTTTCAAGGCGTGGCAGCCGTCCGCCGGCCTGCATCCGGTCCTGCCGGTTAACACGCCGCTCACGTTCGACATATATGATACATGGTCCGGCCGTTCGATCGGCGGCTGCATCTATCACGTTGCCCATCCGGGCGGGCGTAGTTATGACACCTTCCCGGTCAACGGCAACGAGGCGGAAGCACGCCGACTCGCCCGGTTCGAACCATGGGGTCATACCGCTGGAAGTTATACGCTTCTGGCCGAAACGCCCTCGCCCGAATTTCCGCTGACGCTCGATCTGCGCCGGCCGCAAGGAGTCTGAAACGCCCGATGTCCAAGGCACCGGCAACCGAACGCAAGGCAAAAGGGGGGATCGCTGGCGATCCCCTTCTCGGTTATGCCGCATTGCCCGGCGTTGCCGACGAAATGCTCGATGCGAACGGCCAGATCCGGCCGGTCTGGCGCAACCTGATCTCTCATCTCGGCCGCATGGCCGAGCACGAGCGCCGGGAGCGCTTCGCCCGTGCCGACCGCTACCTGCGCGATGCGGGCGTCTTCTACCGCACTTACGGCGCCCAGGGCGGCGGCGAGCGCAACTGGCCGATCAGCCACGTGCCGGTCCTCATCGACGGCAAGGAATGGGAGACGGTCTGCAAGGGCCTGACCCAGCGCGCCGATCTCCTGGAAGCGCTGATCGCTGATATCTACGGCGACAACAAGCTGGTGCAGGAGGGTTTCCTGCCGCCGGCGCTGGTTGCCGGAAACGCCGAATTCCTCCGCCCGCTGGTAGGCGTCAAGCCGGTGGGCGGCCACTACCTGCATTTCTGCTCGTTCGAGATCGGCCGCGGACCGGACGGTAACTGGTGGGTGCTTGCCGACCGCACCCAGGCGCCGTCCGGCGCCGGTTTCGCGCTCGAAAACCGCGTCGCCACCACCCGCGCCTTTTCGGACATCTACGCCGAATCGCATGTCCACCGCCTCGCTTCGTTCTTCGGCGCCTTCCGCGATGCGCTGCAATCCCACAAGCAGAACCCGGAGGACCGCATCGCGGTCCTGTCGCCGGGCCCTGCCAACGAGACCTATTTCGAGCACGCCTATATCGCCCGCTATCTCGGCTTCATGCTGCTCGAAGGCGAAGACCTTACCGTCGTCAACGACCGCGTCATGGTCCGCACCGTGGCTGGACTGAAGCCCGTGGGCGTGCTCTGGCGCCGCCTCGACGCGGCTTACGCCGATCCGCTCGAGCTCAACCAGCACTCCCATATCGGCACCCCCGGCATGGTGCAGGCGCTGCGCTCCGGCGCGCTCACCTTCGTCAATGCGCTCGGCTCCGGCATTCTCGAGACCCGCGCGCTGCTGGCATTCGCCCCGACCGTCTGTCGGCGGCTGATCGGCGAGGACCTGATCATGCCCTCGATCGCCACCTGGTGGTGCGGGCAGAAAAAGGAACGCGAGCACGTTGCCAAGAATATCGAGCGCATGGTCATCGGGCCGGCCTATTCGCGGCTGCCCTTCTTCGACGACAACGGCCAATCGGTGCTCGGCTCGTCGCTGCGCAAGACGGCGAGGGACACGGTCGGCGATTGGCTCGCGACAGAGGGCGCCAAGCTGGTCGGCCAGGAGGTCGTGACGCTTTCGACCACGCCCGCCTATGTCAACGGCAAGCTCACGCCGAGGCCGATGTCGCTGCGTGTCTTTGCCGCCCGCACCGAACACGGCTGGCAGATCATGCCGGGCGGCTTTGCCCGCATCGGTGCCGGCGACGACGTGGCGGCGATCGCCATGCAGTCGGGCGGGGCCGCTGCCGACGTCTGGATTGTCAGCGACAAGCCGGTCGCAAAGGCGACGCTCCTGCCGCCCGAGGAAAGTTTCACCCGCAACATGCCCGGCAGCCTGCCGAGCCGCGCGGCCGACAATCTCTACTGGCTCGGCAGGTATATCGAGCGGGCCGAAGGCGCCCTGCGCATTCTGCGCGCCTGGCACCTGCGCTACGCGGAGTCTGCCGATCCGAAGGCACCGCTTCTGGCCGATGTCACCCGCTACCTGAAGGGCATCGATGTCGAGATGACCAAGGCGGTGCCGGCATCGCTTCTGCGCAACATCGACAGCGCCATCTATTCGGCGAGCAACATTCGCGACCGTTTCTCGCCGGACGGCTGGCTGGCGCTGACCGACCTTGCCAAGACCGCCCGCCGCTTCCACGACACCGTACATGCGGGCGACGACGCCTCGCATGCGATGACCGTGCTCCTGCGCAAGCTCGCGGGTTTTGCCGGTCTGGTGCACGAAAACATGTACCGTTTCACCGGCTGGCGTTTCCTGTCGATCGGCCGCCACCTGGAGCGCGGCATGCACATGACCCGGCTGCTCGGCCACATGTCAGGCCCCGACGCGCCGGATGGCTCGCTCGACATGCTGCTCGAGATCGGCGACAGCGTCATGACCCACCGACGCCGCTACAACGTCGCCACGGCCAGGCTAACGGTCGCCGACCTCCTGGCGCTCGATCCCCTGAACCCGCGCTCGATCCTGTTCCAGCTGAACGAAATCCGCACCGAGGTGGAGCAATTGCCGAACGCCTTCGTCAACGGCCAGATGTCGCCCTTCTACCGTGAGGCGATGCGGCTGCATTCCGGACTTGCGGTGATGACCCCGGAGGGCATGAACGACGATACCTACCAGAAGATCGAACTGGAGATGGAGAAGCTGTCCGATATCCTCGGCCAGACTTATTTCAGCTGATGCTTTACGATCTCTCCCTCCACATGGGTTATACCTACGACGTGCCGGCCTCCGGCGCCCGCCATGTAATCCGCCTCCTGCCGCTATCCCTGCCCGACCGGCAGCGGCTGATCGCCGGCTCGATCACCGTCGGCCCGCATGCCGATGAGCGCACCACGTTCATCGATTTCTTCGGCCAGCAGGCGACATCCGTGCTGCTGCGTGCGCCGCACGAAAAGCTCGACATCCGCATGCAGGCCCGCGTCATGGTGGAAACCACCTCGATGACGGCGGACCTGTCGCCGGAACTGGCGACGCTCGCCGACGAACTGGCGGATTTCTGGTCGGTCGATGCCGCCTCCCCGCATCACCTGACCGGCGCAAGCCCGCGCCTTGCCGAGGAGCCGCTGATCGCCGCCTATGCGCGCGAGATCGTCAAGCCGGGCCAGACCGTGCTAGAAATCGCGCTTGGCATCTGCACCCGCATCCACAAGGACTTCACCTACGACGCCAAGGCGACCGAGGTCGATACGACGCCGAAGGAGGCTTTCCGGCTGAAGCGCGGCGTCTGCCAGGATTTCACCCATATCATGATCGTGGCGCTCCGCAGCCTCGGCATTCCGGCGGGCTATGTCAGCGGCTTTCTGCGCACCATTCCGCCGCCCGGCAAGGAGCGCCTCGAAGGCGCCGACGCCATGCATGCCTGGGTGCGGATCTGGTGCGGCGAGACCATGGGTTATGTCGAACTCGACCCGACCAACAACATTCTAGCCGGCAGCGACCATATCGTCGTCGGCTACGGCCGCGACTATTCCGACGTCGCCCCGGTCATCGGCATGCTCAAGGGTTACGGAAACCAGAACGCCGTGCAGGCGGTGGACGTCATTCCGCTGAAATCCTGAAATCCCGCTCCGTTTTGGCGCTGATTCTTAACATTCCGTAAAATTGCAGCGAATGGTTTAGGCCTTCCTATACCCGGCAGGAATACACCACGGGTGTTCAAATGATTTGAACTCTGGGGGCCATGATGAAGCACACAATTTTTGCGCGGCTGGCGAAGGACCGCGCCGGTAATTTCGGTATCATGACGGCTGCACTGCTTCCCGTCCTGCTGGCGGTCGGCGGTGTCGCGGTCGATCTGACAGAAGCGATGGATCAAAAGAACCAGCTCCAGGCGCTGGCGGACGGCGCCACTCTCGCTGCGGCGTCCGCCATGGCCGCCAAGGGCACCATGACGACGGCGGAAGCCCAGAAGCTTGGCACCGACATGTATATCGCCCAGAAGATTAAGGAGCTCAAGAATTCCGGTGCTTCCGCTGAGACGCTGGCTGCGGAAGAGGCCAAGCTTCGAGCGAACACCGAGACATTGGTAACCTCCTCGGGCAGTTCCACGACGGCTGCCAGCTACGAGGTCCGCATGAAGTCGAGTTACGACGTAGCGCTCAGCGGCCTGACCTCGTTCCTCGGTTTCCCGACCGTGCGCGTCAGCGTCGAAAGCGTCTCCGCGAGCGGCCGCGAAGGCAACGCCCTTTCCATGTACCTGGCGCTCGACGAATCGGGCTCGATGAAAGAGGACACGACGACGATCAACTCCGCCCAGCCGACCATTCAGCAATCCTATCCGTGCGGCAGGAACAACAATAAGATCTGCTACGGAGATGTCCCCAACTATCTGACAAAAATGGAGTCTCTGAAGGCTGCCGCTGGTGTCATGTTCGCCGAACTCGAAAAAGCCGATTCGAACCATGAACTGATCCGTGTCGGCGCCGATTCCTACGACGACCAGACGAAGACCCAGCAGAGCATCCAGTGGGGCACTTCCCTAGTGGACAGCTATGTCAAAAGGCTGCCGGAACCACCATCGGGCGGCACCGACGCCAGCGGCGCGCTGACCAACGCGTTCAATGCGCTGAAGAATGCCAACGCCACCGAAAAGACCGCCCATGACGGCAAGGGCAACACCAATTTCGATCGCTACATCGTCTTCATGACCGACGGCGAGATGACCGGCAACAGCGGGACCTGGAATTCGACGATCGACACCAGAGTCCGCGACATCTGCCTGAACGCGAAAAGCGACGGCCTGACGGATGCCGCAAAGCTGAAGCTGAAGAACGGGCAGCAGCTCACGGAAGAGGAAATGTCAAAGGGCATCAAGATCTACACGATCGCCTTCATGGCACCGGACAGGGGCAAGAAGCTGCTGAACTACTGCGCCAGCGGCCCCGGATATTATTACGAGCCGACTGACATGACGACCCTCGTGAAAACCTTCGGCGAGATCGCCCGCAAGGCTGCTCAGACCGGCACTCGCCTGACCAACTGAACCTGCCTTCCAGAAAGGCCGCAAAAACGCCCCGCCCTCACCGGCGGGGCGTTTTTCGTTGGTCTTATCCGAGCGATACACGCAAAGATAAATCGGTCATTGCGCAGTGTCATAACGGTGCATAAACTGTCCTTATACATCTTGCCAGATGGACTGAATCGGACGCCCTTCCTCCCGCTCCCCCAGAAAGTTGGCGACATATGAACAACACGTCTTCTCCGGTCGAAATTCCTCAGCCGGCCCCCCGCAGCTCCCGTCCCGAAATCATGGCGGAAGAGATCATCGAGCGCCTGACCTACCGTATCGGCAAGGACGCCAAGGTGGCGAAGCCCCACGACTGGCTGACCGCCACCATCCTGGTGGTGCGCGACCGCATCATCGACACCTGGATGGAATCCACCCGCAAGGTCTATCGGACCGGCGGCAAGCGCGTCTATTACCTCTCGCTCGAATTCCTGATCGGCCGCCTGATGCGCGATGCCGTCAGCAACATGGGGCTGATGCAGGAAATCCGCGACGCGCTGTCCTCGCTCGGTGTGGATATCGACGTGATTGCGGTTCTGGAACCGGATGCCGCACTCGGCAATGGCGGTCTCGGCCGGCTCGCTGCCTGTTTCATGGAGAGCATGGCGACCGTCGACATCCCGGCCTACGGTTACGGCATCCGCTACGTCCACGGCCTGTTCCGCCAGCAGATGGCCGACGGCTGGCAGGTCGAGCTTCCGGAAAGCTGGCTTGCCCACGGCAACCCCTGGGAATTCGAACGTCGCGAGAGCTCCTACGAAATCGGTTACGGCGGCACGGTCGAAACCGTCGGCGGGTATGACGAGACGCCGCGTTACGTCTGGAAGCCGGCCGAACGCGTCATCGCCATGGCCTACGACACGCCGGCCGTCGGCTGGCGCGGAAAACGCGTCAACACGCTGCGCCTCTGGTCGGCCCAGCCGATCGACCCGATTCTATTGGACGCCTTCAACGCCGGCGACCACATCGGCGCCCTGCGCGAAAGCAACAAGGCCGAAAGCCTGACCCGCGTCCTTTATCCGGCCGACGCCAACCCGGCCGGCCAGGAACTGCGCCTGCGCCAGGAATTCTTCTTCTCGTCGGCCTCGCTTCAGGACATCCTGCGCCGCCACCTGCAGCAATATCCGGATTTCACGAACCTGCACGAAAAGGTCGCGATCCAGCTCAACGACACCCACCCGGCCGTGTCGATCGCCGAGCTGATGCGCCTCCTGACCGACATCCACGGCATGGATTTCGAGCAGGCCTGGTCGGTCACCCGCCAGACCTTCTCCTACACCAACCACACGCTGCTGCCGGAAGCGCTGGAAACCTGGCCCGTACCGCTGTTCGAGCGCCTTCTGCCGCGTCACATGCAGATCGTCTATGCGATCAACGCCCTGATCCTGATCGAGGCGCGCAAGCAGAAGAGCTTCTCCGACACCCAGATCCGCTCGATCTCGCTGATCGACGAAAGCGGCGACCGTCGCGTCCGCATGGGCAACCTTGCCTTTGTCGGCTCGCATTCCGTCAATGGCGTCTCGGCCCTGCATACGGACCTGATGAAGGTGACGGTGTTCGCCGACCTGCACACGATGTATCCGGCCCGCATCAACAACAAGACCAACGGCATCACGCCGCGCCGCTGGCTGATGCAATGCAACCAAGGCCTCACCTCGCTGATCCAGGAAGCGATCGGCGACGAGTTCCTCGACAATACGGACGCCTTGCAGGGGCTCAACGCCCATGCCGACGACCCGGCCTTCCAGGAAAAGTTCGCCGCCGTGAAGCGGGCCAACAAAGTGCAGCTCGCCAACCTCGTCGGCAGCCGCATGGGCATCCGCATCGATCCGTCGGCGATGTTCGACATCCAGATCAAGCGCATCCACGAATACAAGCGCCAGCTGCTCAACATCATCGAAGCCGTCGCCCTCTACGACCAGATCCGCTCGCATCCCGAAATGGACTGGGTCCCGCGCGTAAAACTGTTCGCCGGCAAGGCGGCGCCGAGCTATCACAACGCCAAGCTGATCATCAAGCTCGCCAATGACGTGGCGCGCGTCATCAACAACGACCCGGCCGTCCGCGGCCTGCTCAAGGTCGTCTTCGTGCCGAACTACAACGTCTCGCTCGCCGAGATCATCGTTCCGGCCGCCGATCTCTCCGAGCAGATTTCGACCGCCGGCATGGAAGCCTCCGGCACCGGCAACATGAAGTTCGCACTGAACGGCGCGCTGACCATCGGCACGCTCGACGGTGCGAACGTCGAGATGCGCGACCATGTCGGCGAGGAAAATATCGTCATCTTCGGCATGACCGCCGACGAGGTCGCCAAGGTCCGTTCCGAGACCTACCAGCCTCGCGCCATCATCGAGAAGTCACGGGAACTTGCACAGGCGCTCAATGCCATCGCCACGGGCGTCTTTTCGCCGGACGACCGTTCCCGCTTCACGACCCTCACCGACGGCATCTACAATCACGACTGGTTCATGGTCGCCGCCGATTTCGACGCCTATGCGGACGCCCAGCGCAACGTTGACCAAATCTGGTCCGACCCTAAATCCTGGTATTCGAAGACAATTCGCAATACCGCCCGGATGGGATGGTTCTCCTCGGACAGAACTATTCGTCAGTATGCGTCTGAAATCTGGAGAGCCTGATGAAAAAATCGCCGCGCGTCGATGACGGGAGAGTCCCTGGGGAGATTCCGTTATCCGAGATCGAGGCGATTTTGGAAGGCAGGCATACCAATCCCTTTGCCGTCCTCGGGCTCCACAAGCTCGGGGATGGTTTCAGGGTCCGTTGCTTTGTTCCGGGTGCCGAGGCCGTCACCGCACTGTCGCTCGGCGGCGCCGAACTCGGGGAACTGACTCGCCGCCACGATGCCGGATATTTCGAAGGCCTCGTCAACGCCACCCACCTGCAGCCCATCCGCTACCGCGCCCGCCGTGGCGATGACGAATGGGCGGTCACCGACCCTTATACGTTCGGCCCGGTGCTCGGCCCGATGGACGACTATTTCGTCCGCGAGGGCTCGCATCTGCGCCTGTTCGACAAGATGGGCGCCCATGCCCTGAAACACGAGGGCGTCGAGGGTTTCCACTTCGCCGTCTGGGCGCCGAACGCCAAGCGCGTTTCCGTCGTCGGCGACTTCAACGGCTGGGACGGCCGGCGGCACGTCATGCGGCTACGCGTCGATACCGGCATCTGGGAAATCTTCGCCCCCGACATCAGGCCGGGTGCCGCCTACAAGTTCGAAATCGTCGGCAAGAACGGCACCGTCCTGCCGCTGAAAGCCGACCCTTACGCCCGGCGGGCCGAACTGCGCCCCGACACCGCCTCGGTCACCGCACCGGAACTCTCCCAGGCATGGGACGATGCCGCCCACCGGGAGTTCTGGGAAAAGGCGGACCATCGCCGCCAGCCGATCTCGATCTACGAGGTGCATGCGGGCTCCTGGCGCAAAAAGCCGGACGGCTCCTTCCTCTCCTGGGACGAGCTCGCCTCGGAACTGATCCCCTATTGCACCGACATGGGCTTCACCCATATCGAATTCCTGCCGATCACCGAACATCCCTTCGATCCGTCCTGGGGATACCAGACGACCGGGCTTTTCGCCCCGACCGCCCGCTTCGGCGAGCCGGAGGGGTTCGCCCGCTTCGTCAACGGCTGCCACAAGGTCGGCATCGGCGTGATCCTCGATTGGGTGCCGGCGCATTTCCCGACCGATGCCCACGGCCTGCGTTTCTTCGACGGTACGGCACTCTACGAACATGCCGATCCGCGCCAGGGTTTCCACCCGGACTGGAACACCGCGATCTACAATTTCGGCCGGCTCGAAGTGCTTTCCTACCTCGTCAATAACGCGCTCTACTGGTCGGAGAAATTTCATCTCGACGGGCTGCGCGTCGATGCCGTCGCCTCCATGCTCTATCTCGACTATTCGCGCAAAGAGGGCGAATGGGTGCCGAACGAATATGGCGGGCGCGAGAACCTCGAGGCGGTGCGCTTCCTGCAGAAGATGAACTCGCTTTCCTACAACGCCCATCCGGGCGTGATGACGATCGCCGAGGAATCGACCTCCTGGCCAAAGGTCTCGCATCCCGTCCACGAAGGGGGCCTTGGTTTCGGCTTCAAGTGGAACATGGGCTGGATGCACGACACGCTGAGCTACATGCAGCGCGAACCGATCCACCGCAAACATCACCACCACGAACTCACCTTCGGCCTCATCTACGCCTATTCCGAAAATTTTGTCCTGCCGTTGTCCCACGACGAAGTGGTGCACGGCAAAGGCTCGCTGATTGCCAAGATGGCCGGCGACGACTGGCAGAAATTCGCGAACCTGCGGGCCTATTACGGGTTCATGTGGGGTTATCCCGGCAAGAAACTGCTGTTCATGGGCCAGGAATTTGCCCAGTGGAGCGAATGGAGCGAAACCCGCTCGCTCGATTGGAACCTGCTCCAGTACCATCCGCACGAGGGCATGCGCCGCTTGGTCCGCGATCTCAACTTCTGTTACCGCTCCAAACCCGCGCTGCATGCGCGCGACTGCGAGGGCGATGGTTTCCAGTGGCTGATCGCCGACGACGCGGAAAATTCCGTCTATGCGTGGCTGCGCATGTCGCCGGGAGAAAAGCCGGTGGCGGTGATCAGCAATTTTACGCCCGTCTACCGTGAAAATTTCCGCATCCCCTTGCCAATCGAAGGCAGATGGCGGGAAATCTTGAATACCGACGCCGAGATCTACGGCGGCAGCGGCAAAGGCAATGGCGGTCGCGTTCAGGCTGTGAACGCGGGAGGAACCGTTCAGGCCGAAGTCACGCTGCCGCCGCTGGCGACGATCATGCTCGAACTGGAACAAGCATAAGGGACTTTGGGAGGGACCGATGAACGAGAAAAGAATTCAGCCTCTGTCGCGCGATGCCATGGCCTATGTGCTTGCCGGCGGCCGCGGCAGCCGATTGAAGGAACTCACCGACCGCCGCGCCAAGCCGGCAGTCTATTTCGGCGGCAAGGCGCGCATCATCGATTTCGCGCTCTCCAACGCCCTGAATTCCGGCATCCGCCGCATCGGGGTGGCGACGCAGTACAAGGCCCATTCGCTGATCCGCCACATGCAGCGCGGCTGGAACTTCTTCCGCCCCGAGCGCAACGAGAGCTTCGACATCCTGCCCGCCTCCCAGCGCGTCTCCGAGACGCAATGGTATGAAGGCACCGCCGACGCCGTGTTCCAGAACATCGACATCATCGAGGCCTACGCACCTGAATACATGGTCATCCTCGCCGGCGACCACGTCTACAAGATGGACTACGAATACATGCTCCAGCAGCATGTGGATTCCGGCGCGCAGGTCACCGTCGGCTGCCTGGAAGTGCCGCGCATGGAAGCCACCGGCTTCGGTGTCATGCACGTCAACGAGAAGGACGAGATCATAGCCTTCGTCGAGAAGCCCGCCGATCCGCCCGGCATTCCCGGCAATCCCGGTTTTGCGCTCGCCTCGATGGGCATCTACGTCTTCCACACCAAGTTCCTGATGGACGTGCTGAAGCGCGACGCCGAAACGCCCGGCTCCAGCCGCGATTTCGGCAAGGACATCATTCCCTATATCGTCGAGCACGGTAAGGCCGTCGCCCATCGTTTCGCCGATAGCTGCGTCCGGTCCGATTTCGAGCGCGAACCCTACTGGCGAGACGCCGGCACGGTCGATGCCTACTGGCAGGCCAATATCGACCTGACGGAAATCGTTCCGGGGCTTGATATCTACGACAAGTCCTGGCCGATCTGGACCTATGCGGAAATCAACCCGCCGGCGAAATTCGTCCATGACGACGAAAACCGCCGCGGGTCGGCGACCTCGTCGGTCGTGTCGGGCGACTGCATCATCTCCGGTTCGTCGCTCAATCGAAGCCTGCTCTTCACCGGGGTACGCGCCAATTCCTATTCCCGCCTGGAGGGCGCGGTCGTGCTGCCGAATGTCCGGATCGGAAGACGCGCGCAGCTTCGCAATGTCGTCATCGATCACGGTGTAACCATTCCGGAAGGCCTGGTGGTTGGCGAGGATCCCGAAGTCGATGCGAAGCGTTTCCGCCGCACCGAAAACGGCATCTGCCTGATCACCCAGACGATGATCGACAAACTGGACCTGTAACGCGTTATGGAAGTGCTTTCGGTTGCGTCCGAAGTCTATCCGCTGGTCAAGACCGGCGGACTTGCCGATGTGGCCGGGGCGCTGCCGCTGGCGCTGAAGGGCCATGGCGTTTCGGTCAAGACGCTGATGCCCGGTTATCCTGCGGTGATGCGGGCCGTCAAGGACGCGAAAGTCGTTGTCAGCTTCGAAAACCTGCTCGGCGCCAGGGCCGACGTGCTCGAAGTCGAGCACCAGGGGCTCGACCTCCTCATCCTCGATTCCCCGACCTTCTTCGACCGCCCCGGCGGCCCTTATGTCGATGCGACCGGCAAGGACCATTTCGACAACTGGCGTCGTTTCGCGGCCCTCTCCAAGGCCGGCGCGATGATCGCGCAAGGGGCAATGGCGGACGGAACTGAGGGCTGGCGGCCTGACATCGTCCACGTCCATGACTGGCAGGCGGCGATGGTGCCAGCCTACATGCGCTATTCCGATAAGCCGGAAGTGCCGACGCTCATCACCATCCACAACATCGCCTTCCAGGGCCAGTACGGCGCCGACATCTTCCCCTATCTCGAGCTCCCGGCGCATGCCTTCAGCATCGAGGGCGTCGAATATTTCGGCGGCGTCGGTTACCTGAAGGCAGGCCTGCAGACGAGTTGGGCGATCTCGACCGTCAGCCCCTCCTACGCCGAGGAAATCCTTACCCCCGAATTCGGCATGGGTCTCGAAGGCCTGCTGACGATCCGCCAAGGCGACCTGCATGGCATCGTCAACGGCATTGACGCCGAGATCTGGGACCCGGCCACCGACCCCGCCGTGAAAACCCACTACGACGCCGCGACGCTAAAGACCCGGGCCGAGAACAAACGGGCCGTCACCGAGCGTTTCGGCCTCGACCAGGAGGCAGGGCCGCTGTTCTGCGTCATCTCCCGCCTCACCTGGCAGAAGGGCATGGACCTGCTGGCCGAAACGCTCGACGACCTCGTCGCGATGGGCGGGCGGCTCGCCGTGCTCGGCTCCGGCGACCGGGCGCTCGAAAACGCCTTCCATGCCGCGGCCAAGCGCCATCCCGGCAAGGTCGCCGTCCTCTCGATCTATGACGAGCCGCTCTCCCATCTGATGCAGGCGGGCTGCGATGCGATCGTCATCCCCTCGCGCTTCGAGCCCTGCGGCCTCACCCAGCTCTACGGCCTCAGATACGGCTGCATTCCGGTCGTCGCCCGAACCGGCGGCTTGAACGACACCGTCATCGACGCCAGCCACGCCGCGATCGCCGCCAAGGCAGCCACCGGCGTATCCTTCAGCCCGGTCACCACCGACAACCTGCGCCGGGCACTTCGCCGCACCGTTCGCCTCTACCATCAGCCGAAGGTCTGGACGGGGATGCAGAAGCAGGGCATGAAATCCGATGTATCCTGGGAAAGGAGCGCCGGACTTTACGCCGGCCTCTATACCAGCCTTATTGCCAAAAAAGGTTCCTGACCATGATCAAGACCGTCACCACCGCCCCCTATCAGGATCAGAAGCCGGGCACGTCCGGCCTGCGCAAGAAGGTCCCCGTCTTCGCGCAAGCGAACTATGCGGAGAACTTCATCCAGTCGATCTTCGACAGCCTCGAAGGCTTCGAAGGCCAGACGCTGGTGATCGGCGGCGACGGCCGCTATTACAACCGCGAGGTCATTCAGAAGGCGATCAAGATGGCCGCAGCCAGCGGCTTCGGCAAGGTCATGGTCGGTCAGGGCGGCATCCTCTCGACGCCCGCCGCCTCCAACATCATCCGCAAATACAAGGCCTTCGGCGGCATCATCCTCTCCGCCAGCCATAATCCCGGCGGTCCGACCGAGGATTTCGGCATCAAGTACAATATCGGCAATGGCGGCCCGGCCCCGGAAAAGATCACCGACGCGATCTTCGCCCGCTCCAAGGTCATCGATACCTATAAGATCGCCGATGTCGCCGATCTCGACCTCGATGCGATCGGCTCCTTCGACGTTGCCGGCATGGCGGTCGAGGTGATCGACCCGGTCGCCGACTATGCCGAGCTGATGGAACAGCTGTTCGACTTCCCGTCGATCCGGGCGCTGATCGCCAGCGGCGTCAATGTCGTCATCGATTCGATGGGCGCCGTCACCGGCCCCTATGCACGATATATCCTCGAAAACCGGCTCGGTGCGCCGGAAGGCTCGGTGCGCAACGCCGTGCCCCTGCCGGATTTCGGCGGCCACCACCCGGACCCGAACCTCGTCCACGCCAAGGAGCTTTATGACGACGTGATGAGCCCCGACGGGCCGCATTTCGGCGCCGCTTCCGACGGCGACGGCGACCGCAACATGGTCGTCGGCAAGGGCATGTTCGTCACCCCCTCCGACAGCCTGGCGATCATCGCCGCCAACGCCACCGTCGCTCCGGGCTACGCCCGCGGCCTCGCCGGCATTGCCCGCTCCATGCCGACCAGCGCTGCCGCCGACCGCGTTGCCGAAAAGCTCGGGCTCGGCATGTACGAGACCCCGACCGGCTGGAAGTTCTTCGGCAACCTGCTCGACGCCGGCAAGGCGACCGTCTGCGGCGAGGAAAGTTTTGGCACCGGCTCCGACCACGTGCGCGAAAAGGACGGCCTCTGGGCGGTGCTCTTCTGGCTGAACATCATGGCCGCCCGCAACGAAAGCGTCGCCGAGATCGTCAAGTCGCACTGGGCCGAATACGGCCGCAACTACTATTCCCGCCACGACTACGAAGAAGTCGATTCGGACGCCGCCACCCTGCTGATCACCGCCCTGCGCGACAAGCTGGCGACCCTCCCCGGCCAGTCGTTCGGTGCGCTGAAGGTCGCAACCGCCGACGACTTCGCCTATCACGATCCGATCGATGGTTCCGTCTCCAAGAACCAGGGCATCCGCATCCTCTTCGAAGGCGGCTCCCGCGTCGTCTTCCGCCTCTCCGGCACCGGCACCTCGGGCGCCACGATCCGCGTCTATGTCGAGCGCTACGAGCCGGATCCGTCACGCCACGCGATCGACACCCAGGAAGCGCTCGCGGACCTCATCGCTGTGGCCGACCAGATCTCCGATCTGCGCAAGAGGACAGGCCGCGACAAGCCGACCGTGATTACCTGAGCCTATGGCGAAAACGGCGATCCAGGGCGGCGTGACTTTGACGGCAGACGGCGCGGATTTCGCCGTCTGGTCGCACCATGCCGAGCGGATCGAGCTCTGCCTTTTCGACGCCGAGGGAAAGAAGGAAACCGCCCGCCACCGGCTGGTGCGCGGCCGCGACGATATCCACCGCATCTCGGTGCCGGCGCTCGGTGCCGGCGCCCGTTACGGCTACCGCGCCTGGGGTGCCTACGATCCCGATAACGGCTCCTGGTTCGATTCGTCGAAACTGCTGGTCGATCCCTATGCCCGCGAACTCGACCGTCCCTTCCGCCACGATGCCCGGCTCACGATGTTCGGCGTCGATACCGCAGATCTGGTGCCGAAGACGGTCATTACCCGCGACCCGCTCGCCAAGATCGGCCGTCCGATCCTGCCGCCCGGCGGCTTCGTCTACGAGATCGCGGTAAAACCCTTCACCATGCTCCACCCGGCGATCCCGGAAAAACAGCGCGGCACGGTCGCAGCGCTTGCCCATCCCTCGATCGTCGCGCACCTGAAGAAGATCGGCGTCGACGCGATCGAGCTGATGCCGATCACCGCCTGGATCGACGAACGCCACCTGCCGCCGCTCGGCCTTACCAACGGCTGGGGCTACAATCCGATCGCCTTCATGGCGCTCGATCCACGCCTCTGCCCCGGCGGCATCAGGGAACTGCGCGAAACGGTCGCAACGCTGCACCAGGCCGGCATCGGCACCATCCTCGATCTCGTCTTCAACCATACCGGCGAAAGCGACCGGTTTGGCGCAACGCTCTCCATGCGCGGCATCGACAACCGCTCCTATTACCGCCATGTCCACGGCGAGCCCGGCCACCTGGTCAACGATACCGGCACCGGCAACACGGTCGCCTGCGACCACCCTTATGTCCGCCGGCTGATCATCGACACGCTCCGCCATTTCGTCGTGCATGCCGGCATAGACGGTTTTCGCTTCGACCTCGCCCCGGTCATCGGCCGCACGGAAAGCGGTTTCGAGGCCAAGGGCGAGACGCTGAAGGCGATGATCTCCGACGAGGCGCTGAAGGACCGCGTCCTGATCGCCGAGCCCTGGGATATCGGGCCTGGCGGCTACCAGCTCGGCAATTTTCCGGAACCCTTCCTCGAATGGAACGACCGCGCCCGCGACGACATGCGCCGCTACTGGCGCGGCGACCAGTGGACGACGGGCGCGCTCGCAACAAGGCTTTCGGGGTCATCGGATATTTTCGAAAAGTCCGGCCGCAGCCGCACCGTCAACTTCCTCGCCGCCCATGACGGCTTCACCCTCATGGACCTCGTCTCTAACGAGCAAAAACACAACGAGGCGAACGGCGAACAGAACCGCGACGGCCACGGCGAGAATTTTTCCTGGAACAACGGCGTCGAAGGCGAGACGGATGATGCGGCGATCAACGACAACCGCCGCCGCGATGCCGCGGCCCTCATCTCCACCCTGTTTGCCAGCCGCGGCACCGTCATGCTGACGATGGGCGACGAAGCCGGACGCAGCCAGCGCGGCAACAACAATGCCTATTGCCAGGACAATGCCATCACCTGGTTCGACTGGAGCAAGATCGACAAGGTGCTCGTCGAACACACCGCCATGCTCGCCGCGCTTCGAAAGCGCTTCGCGGTCTTTTCGCAAACCTCCCTCTTCACCGGCAACGGCGATGTCGAATGGCTGTCCGCCTCCGGCAAGCCCATGGAGGTCGGCGACTGGGAAAATCCCGGCAACCCGGTGCTCGGCATGGTGCTGAAGACGCTCGACCGGCAGACCGACAAAGACACCCGCATCGCCATCCTCTTCAACCGCGGCCACGAGCAGGCAAGCTTCGCGCTTCCCGGCTGGGGATGGAAACATTTCGCCTCCCGCGAGCTGTGGAATCAGGTGCTTCCCGCCCGTTCGGTCCGTTTCTGCATCGAGGAATGATGCGCTGCAAAAATCACTCGCCAACCAAGGCAAACCCTGTAAAGTCCGCCAGCCATCAGAGCAGTTCCGGGAAAGTATCAAGCGGCATTCCGTCCGGAATTGCGTCAGCTTTCTGGAAGAAATCAGTGAGGTCGCATGCGTGAAATTTCGCTAACCGAGGTCGGGGGTCTGGTTGGCACGGAAGTCGGCGTATCGGATTGGCTCACGGTGGATCAGCCGATGATCGACCTCTTCGCTAAGGCCACCCACGACCACCAGTTCATCCATGTCGATCCGGAACGGGCGCTGACAGAGAGCCCCTTCGGCGGCACCATCGCCCACGGCTTCCTGACGCTGTCGCTGCTGTCTGCCATGAACTTCGACTGCGTGCCGAGGATCCGCGAACAGACGATGGGCATCAACTACGGTTTCGACCGCATCCGCTTCATGTCGCCGGTCAAAAGCGGCAGCCGCATCCGCGGACATTTCACCCTGGCCGAAACCCGCTTCCGCGGCGCCGGCATGCTGATGACCACTTACGACATCTCGATCGAGATCGAGAACGAGAGGAAACCGGCGCTGACGGCCATCTGGATCACCATCATCCAGTTCGATCCGAAGGACCGGCCCGAAGGAGTGTAACCGCCATGGCGTCCGAAGAGGAAATCAGGCAGGCGTTCCGTGAACAGATCGTCGCCGGCCAGATCCTCGGATCGCCTTTTACCGCGCGCCTCGGCAAGTTGATGCTAGAGCATCTCGACCGTTCGACCGAAGTCGGCAGGCGGATTTTGAGCTGGGAAGGCGATCCCGGCACAAGGGGCGACCTGGTGCCCACCCGCCTCGCCGGCGCCCTGCATGCGCTGATCATCGACGGCAAGGATGATCGCCTGAAGGCCGCCTACCCGCCGAACGAGGTAAGCGACGACGTGCTTTGGACCGCGATCGCCAGCGCCTTCGAAACCCATGAAGCCTTCATTCTCGAACGGCTGAATTTCGCCCCGCAGACCAACGAGGTGCGTCGGTCGAGCGGCTTGCTCGCGGGCTTCCTCACGATTGCCGATCTGTTCCGTCGGCCGTTGATCCTGTCGGAATTCGGTGCCAGCATGGGCCTCAATCTCAATTGGGACCGCTATCATCACGATCTCGGCGGTTTGCTCTGGGGCGATCCGTCATCGCCAGTCTGGCTGAAGCCCGATTGGCAGGGTCCGCCCCCGCCTGATGTCGAGATCACAGTTACGGACCGCGCCGGCTGCGATCTCAACCCGCTCGACCCGAACTCCCCGCAAGACAGCCTGCGGCTCCTCTCCTACATCTGGGCGGACCAGGTGGACCGGGTGGAACGTACGCGCGCCGCGCTGCAGATCGCCAGACAACATCCGGCGATCGTCGAAAAAGGCGATGCGCTCGCCTGGCTGCGCGACAAGCGGCTGAAGGTGCTTGTGTCTGGCACCGTCCATGTCGTCTACCATTCGATCGCCTGGCAGTATTTACCGCCGGAAGCCCGCGCCTCGGGCGAGGCGATCCTGGCCGAGGCCGGCAGCCGTGCGACGGAAGATGCCCCACTTGCCCGGTTGCAGATGGAAATGGACGACGATCCGAACAGCGCGGCGCTCAGCCTGCAGATCTGGCCGACCGGCGAGACCCGCGAACTCGGTCGCATCGATCCCCACGGTCGCTGGGTAAGATGGAAGGGTTGGCAAACTTGAGTGACCTGAACCCGGCCGAAATCGAGCAGACGAAACTGCTGGCTTCCTATATTACCTGGCGAGGCTAACCCTGAGGAGACTGGCATGACGGCAGAATGGCTTTTCGTCTCATTCGGAATGCCTGCCATTATCGGGATCGTCGCCTATACGGCGTATCGCCTGCACGAGTGGGATCTCGACCGCAAGCACAAACCCCGCCAGCCCGGCGAGTGATCCCCGCAGCCCTCTAAGCCCCCATTTCCATCAGCACGAAACCGATGAGCGGCAGCAGCGCCGCGCCGATCGCGAGGTGGGCGGTGCGGGTCGGCGTCAGGCCGACGGCCGCGCCGGAAATGCCGGCCCCGATCAAGCCGGCAATCGGGATCGAGAGGCCCCGGTCGATTCCCGGCACCAAGAAGGCGATCACCCCTGCGACAGACGCGCAGGCGCCGATCAGCGCACCTTTCCAGATCTCGATTCCGGCAAGCTTTGCGGCAATAGCCCCGCCGATCACCGCCGCAACGACGGCAATTGCCATTAGTGTGAATTGTCCCATGACATCCTCCCCGTTCTCATGAGGAGAGTGAGGTTCTGCAGGATGAAGTCAAGCCAGGCGATTGTCTTAGACGGCCGCGTCCTGTGCGCCTTCCGCCAGCAGACCGAAGGCGTAGTCCGAGAACGACCGCCAGACCTCCATCCGGAAGGCGTCGTCCGCAGTCCTGAGCAGCACGATCTCGACTTTGCCAAAAATGGTTCGCGAGCAGGCGCCGACCGGAAAGGCTTTCAAGGACAGGTCCTGCGGGCAGCCGGCATTGATCGCTGCCGCGGCCCCCGGCCCCGACACCAGGATCGCCGTATTGCGGTGGGAAACATCCGTTGCCGAATGCAGCGCGCCGCAATTCTTCGCGGCCTGCATCAGCCCGCCGTTCCCTTCCGCGATCACCAGCCATTCGTCCGGCCCGAGCCAGAGCGCGGAGCGGCCATTGGCGGAAGCCGAGGTTTTCGGCCTGACCGGCAGATCGACGCCGAGCGCCGAGGAGAGCGCCGCGACATCCTCGGCCCTTGCGCGCAGCGAAACGCGCTCGGCGGGCGGTGCGGCTTCGAGGCGGACGGTCGACGAACCGCCGTGGAAACCGGAAAGAGGCGAAGTGCGGTTTGCCAGATCAGCCCCAGAATCAGCCATGGATACGGCCTCCATCCTTGTCGAAGAACACCATGTCGGTCACTTCCACTTCGATCGTCCTGTCTTTCAGCGGCACATGGAGCGTCTCGCCAATCCGCGCCCTTCCACCGGCAACCAGTGCCAGCGCGATCGAGCGGCCGCAATTCTCTGACCAGTAGGCCGATGTCACATGGCCGAGCATGGTCATCGGCTTGGCCTGGTTGGGATCGGCGACAATCTGGCCGCCCTCCTCCAGCACCAGTGCCGGCTCCTTGGTGAGCAGCCCGACAAGCTGCTTGCGGTTTTCGCGCACCAGGTCCGGGCGTTTCAGCCCGCGAATGCCGACGAAATCCAGCTTCTTGGAGGAGACAGCCCAGCCGAGCCCCGCATCGTGCGGCGTCACCGTGCCGTCCGTATCCTGGCCGACGATGATATAGCCCTTTTCGGCGCGCAGCACGTGCATGGTCTCGGTGCCGTAGAGGCAGGCGCCCATCGGCTCCGCCCGCTCCCAGATCGCCTTCCAGACCGCCGGACCGTAGTCCGCCGGCACGTTGATTTCGTAACCGAGTTCGCCGGTAAACGAGACGCGGAAGAGCCGCGCCGGAACGCCCATCACGCTGCATTCCGCCACGCTCATATGCGGAAAGGCCTCGTTGGAAATATCGACGCCTTCGACGAACGGCTGAATGATCTCGCGCGCCTTCGGCCCCTGCACGGCGATGACCGCCCATTGCTCCGTGGTCGAGGTGAGCCAGACCTTGAGATGCGGGAACTCCGTCTGCAGATAGTCTTCCATGTGGTGCAGCACGCGCGGCGCTCCGCCGGTCGTGGTCGTCACATGGAACCGGTCCTCGGCAAGCCGGCCGACGACGCCGTCGTCATAAACGAAACCGTCCTCGCGGGTCATGATCCCGTAGCGGCTCTTGCCCGGCTTCAGGCTGCCCCAGGCATTCGTATAGAGGAGGTCGAGGAACTGCGCCGCATCCGGCCCGACCACCTCGATCTTGCCGAGCGTCGAACCGTTGAACACGCCCGCCACTTCGCGCACCGTCCGACATTCGCGGTTGACGGCAGCCAGCATATCCTCGCCGCGCTTCGGGTAATACCAGGCGCGTTTCCAGTTGCCGACATCCTCGAACTCGGCGCCCTCGGCCGTTTCGAGCGCGTGCATCGGCGTCTTGCGCGCCGGATCGAACAGCTCGCCGCGCGAATGGCCGACCAGCGTGCCGTAGGTGACCGGCGTGTAGGGCGCGCGGAACGTCGTCAGCCCCACCTGCGGGATCGGCCGCTCGAGCATTTCGGCGGCGATGGCGAGGCCGTGCATGTTGGAAAGCTTGCCCTGATCAGACGCCATGCCGTTGGTGGTAAAGCGTTTGATATGCTCGATCGAGTGCATGCCCTCGCGCACAGCAAGACGGATGTCCTTGGCGGTCACGTCGTGCTGGAAATCGACGAAGGCCTTCACCGTCGTATCCGGCCCCGCACCTTCCGCAGCCCCGATCATGCCGCCGGTCCATTCGAACCGGTTCTCGCCCGCAAGCGCCACCGAACCGCCGCCGGCCGCAATCGCCTCGTCTATCAGTTCGGCCAAGTCGTCCGTGCCGTTGCAGGAGCCGACGGAAACGCAATCCTGCGCATAGATATTCGGC
Organism: Neorhizobium sp. T6_25; assembly: GCF_002968555.1. Taxonomy (NCBI): domain Bacteria; kingdom Pseudomonadati; phylum Pseudomonadota; class Alphaproteobacteria; order Hyphomicrobiales; family Rhizobiaceae; genus Neorhizobium; species Neorhizobium sp. T6_25. The sequence continues at coordinate 325,980 of NZ_PVBL01000002.1, read as the reverse complement.
AGGAAGCGCTGGTTGACGTCGTCGAATCGCAGTTTTCCGCGCGACTGCGAAAACAGATGCACCGAAGGCGTCCAGCCGGCCGAAACGATCAGCGCGTCGACCGAGATTTTGCGGGCATCGCTGCCGCCGTTGCGCGCCACGGTCATCGAGGAAATCCGCAGCCGGCCGCCGGTATCGGTCACCGAATGGCCGCTTAGCACGGAGATGCCGAGCGCCCGGGCTTCCGCCAGCAGCGCCTCGCCCGGATCGGCACGACAGTCGACGATCGCCGCGATCGAGACGCCCGCCCGCTTCAGGTCGAAGGCCGTCTCGTAAGCCGAATCATGCGCCGTGTAGACGCCGATCTGTCTTCCGACAGCGACGCCATGATGGTTGAGGAAGGTGCGTGCCGCAGACGCCAGCATGATGCCAGGCCGGTCGTTATTGGCAAACACCATGTGCCGCTCGATCGAACCGGTCGCCAGCACCACCTTTTTCGCCCGCACCTGCCACAGCCGTTCGCGTGGGCTGTCCTTGCCAGGCTTGGCGACATGGTCGGTCACCCGTTCCACGAGGCCGAGGAAACCGTGATTGTAATAACCGAACACCGTCGTGCGGGTCAGCACCGTCACGTTCGGCATCGCCTTCAGCTTTGCCGCCGTCGCCTGCGCCCAGTCGTAACCGTTCTGTCCGTCGATCGTGGTCGCCGTGTCGTAATGCAGGGCACCGCCGACTTCCGGCTGTTCGTCGACCAGGAAAACGCTTTGCCCCGTCGCAGCCGCCGAAAGCGCCGCCGTCAGGCCGGCAACGCCGGCACCGGCAACCAGCACGTCGCAATGGGCGTAGCGGTTGGCATAGTGATCCGGATCTTCTTCGGTCGGCGCAACGCCGAGGCCCGCCGCACGGCGGATGAAGGGTTCGTAGATCTTCACCCAGGCCTCGCGCGGCCACATGAAGGTCTTGTAGTAGAACCCGGCCGCAAAGAACGGCGAGAACAGATTGTTGACCGCTCCGACATCGAACTTGAGCGACGGCCAGCGGTTCTGCGAGGCGATCTTGGCGCCGTCGAAGACTTCCTGCACGGTGGCCCGTACGTTCGGCTGGCGCCGCGCCGCGTCGCGCGACACGTCGATCAGCGCGTTCGGCTCTTCCGGACCGGCAGACAAGATGCCCCGCGGCCGGTGATATTTGAACGATCGGCCAAGCAGATGCACGCCATGCGCCAAGAGCGCCGAGGCGACGGTATCGCCTTCCAGCGCCGTATAACTCTTGCCGTCGAAGGTGAATCGCGCCGTGCGGGCGGGCGTCAACCGGCCCGCACCCTTGATGCGGAAACTGCCGGAATTCGAGGAGGCGCTCATCGTGCGTCTCCTTCGGTCGCTTCATAGGTCTCGACGGTCTTTTCGGAGGCTCCGGTTTCCGGGAGCGGCTGCTTCGGCATTCCCGCCTTGTAGGTCATCAGGAACCTGTCGCTCACCGTGTCGCGCGCCGCGTTGAAGAACCGGCCGCAGCCGTGGATATGCCGCCAGCGTTCATAGGTGAGGCCTTTTTCGTTGTTGCGCAGGAAGAAATACTCGGCGAATTCCTCGTCGGAAATCGCCGAGATATTCTCCGGCCGCGCAATATGCGCCTCGCCGGCCCAGCGGAATTCCAGTTCCGAGCGGTCTTCCTCGCAATAGGGGCAATGGATCAGCAGCATGAAAGTCTCCCGGCACATAGGGTCGGTGTAAAGGCCAGCCTCGTACTCCTTCTTCTCCCCAGCGGGGAGAAGGTGCCCGAAGGGCGGATGAGGGGGCGAGCGACGAAAGGCGCGAGCGTCCGAGCGACAAGCGAAGGACGAGCCTGCCTTGAAGCCCTCCTCATCCGGCTGCCGCCACCTTCTCTCCGCTGGGGAGAAAAAGGACCCCATCCACCGCTCGCAAACATGTCCAAAACCGCCAACATCAATGCGCCACCGCGGCGGCGGCCGCCTCGTCGATCAGCCGGCCGGTGCGGAACCTGTCGAGGTTCAGCCCCGCCGCCAGCCTATGCGGCTCGCCCTTGGCAATCAGATGCGCGAAGAGATTGGCCGAACCCGGCGTCGCCTTGAAGCCGCCGGTTCCCCAGCCACAATTGACGAACAGACCCGGCACCGGCGTGATGCCCTGGATCGGCGAACGGTCCGGCGTGTTGTCGGTAATGCCGCCCCACTGGCGCATCATCTTCACCCGCCGGAACATCGGGAAGAGTTCGCAGATGGCGTCGAGCGTGTGGGTGATGATCTGCAGCCCGCCGGTCTGGGAATAGGAATTGTACTGGTCGGTGCCGGCGCCGATGACGAGTTCGCCCTTGTCCGACTGCGAGATATAGGCATGCACCGTGTTCGACATGACGACGCAGGGGAAGATCGGCTTCAGCGGCTCGGAGACCAGCGCCTGCAGCGGAGTTGAATGGAGCGGCACCCTGACGCCCGCCATCTCCATCACGACGGACGAATGCCCGGCGGCCGAAACGCCGATCTTCTTCGCCCCGATGAAGCCCTTGCTCGTTTCGACGCCCAGGACATCGCCGTTCGGGCCGCGACGGATGCCGGTCACTTCGCAATTCTGGATGATGTGCACGCCGCGGTCGGACGCTGCACGCGCATAACCCCAGGCGACCGCATCGTGGCGGGCAGTGCCGCCGCGCCGCTGCAGGGCGGCGCCGTTGATCGGGTAACGCGCCGTCTTTGAAATATCGAGCGGCGGCACGAAGGCCTTGGCCTGCTCCGGCGTCAGCCATTCGTTGTCGATGCCGTAGAGCCGGTTGGCGTTGATATGCCGCTTGAAGCTCTGCATGTCATGGGTGTTGTGCGACAGCATCATCACGCCGCGCGGCGAATACATGACATTGTAGTTGAGATCCTGGCTCAGCCCCTCCCAGAGCTTCAGCGAATGCTCGTAGATGTCCATGCTCTCTTCATAGAGATAGTTGGAGCGGATGATCGTGGTGTTGCGGCCGGTATTGCCGCCGCCGAGCCAGCCCTTTTCGATCACCGCGACATTGGTGATGCCGTGTTCCTTGGCCAGGTAATAGGCAGCGCCCAGGCCATGCCCGCCGGCGCCGACGATGATCACGTCGTATGCGCTGCGCGGCTCCGGCGAGGCCCACTGCGCTTCCCAGCCCTTGTGGGCACGCATCGCCTCGCGGGCCACGGCGAAAACCGAATATCTGCGCATCTCGCCTCGAACTCCTCGGATCGTCAGCCCCAATCGCAGGGCCGGCATTTGGGTAGTGCCATACCCATCGCAAATCAATATGCGTCGCAATGGCTCTATTGCGACGCATTCGCCTTCTCCATCGACACGGGCAAGATCGTCCGCCGATTGGACGATATCCGACCGACTGCCGGACGCTGCGGCGCCCCGCCGAAATCTTGCCAAACCGACCCGGATGACCATCGGATCGATCGCTTCCGGCCAGGGCCGCATTCGGATCATCGGCGGCGACAGGCTCTTCCCATTCATGCCACCCCCGCAAAAGGCCGCAGAATTGGCGCAATCAACCTTAATGCGTCTGGACTTCGCACATCTCTTCTGCTATCTGCCGTCATCAATCGCACGGCTCCAGGCCGAGCGGACGTTATTCTTTCGCCTCGAATCGTACCGATCCAGGCGAGCAACAAACCAAAGGAACGGGATTCACGTGCAGGTACTAGTCCGCGACAACAACGTCGACCAGGCGCTCCGCGCTCTCAAGAAGAAGATGCAGCGCGAAGGCATTTTCCGTGAAATGAAGATGCGCGATTATTACGAGAAGCCGTCGCAGAAGCGCGCCCGTGAAAAGGCTGAGGCTGTTCGTCGCGTTCGCAAGCTGGCCCGCAAGCGCATGCAGCGCGAAGGCCTGATTGCAGCTCCGGCTCGTACGGTTCCAGCACGCCCGGCTCGTTGATCGGCCGTTTTTTGGACGTTTTCATGTGCTTTCAGGGCGGTGGCGACATGGGCGCCGCCGCTCTTTTGATTTGGTCCGAGACTTACAATGCCTTTGCCCCGACATGAGGAAATGCGCCTGATGGCCGCCAAAAATCCCGTTCTATATCGTGGAACCGAAATTTCCGGCCTCTTGAACCATGTTTCTCCCGTCCGTCGCAAGACAGCACTGCCTGCCGCGCTGATCGCCCTTCTGGCGCTCGCCGGCTGCTCGACCACGACCTCGACCGACATGATCACCGTCGATCGCGCCCAGGGGTCCCAAGAGAACATCGCCTCGCTCTCCTCCGTCATCAGTTCCAGCCCGCAGGATCCGGAAGCCTACAATGTCCGTGGTACGGCCTATGGACGCGCCGGCGAGTTTTCGAAGGCGCTGGAGGACTTCAACCGCGCCATCCAGCTCAATCCGCAATTCTACCAGGCCTATGCCAATCGGGCGCTGGTCTATCGCAATATGGGCAAGCCCGTCGAAGCGGCCAACGACTACAACCGCTCGCTGCAGATCAACCCGAACTACGACGTCGCCTATATCGGCCGCGGCAATATCTATCGCCAGGCCGGCCGTACCAACGAAGCCTTCAATGACTTCAACAAGGCGATCCAGCTGGAAACAACCGATGGTCGCGCCTGGCACAATCGCGGCCTGATCTACCAGGGGCGCGGCCAGCACGCCCAGGCGATCGACGATTTCTCCAAGGCCATCTCGCTGTCGGCGAATTCGCCGGAACCCTATAACGGCCGCGGCATTTCCTATGTCGCCTTGAACGACGATGACAACGCGTTTGCGGACTTCAACCGCGCGATCGAGCTCAACGACAAGCTCGCCGAATCCTGGGCGAACCAGGCACTCGTCTATGAGCGCCGCGGCGACAAGGCGCGGGCCTACAAGTCCTATTCGCACGCCATGCGTCTCGACCCGAACTACAAGCCGGCCCAGGACGGCGCAGCCCGCACCCGCGCCAGCACCTGATATCCCCGCCTGTCGGCCGAGCTGTTTTCCGCCCTGCTCTCAGATATAAAGCGCCGCCATCTTGCGCCAGGCACCGGCTCGATGCGCGCGGCCGTCCCAGACATGCATGCGATGCCCGACACCCTTTTCGGACAAAACCTGGCTGAGATGCTGGTTGTTGTCGAGGAACGGGTCGGCGTCACCGATCGTCAGCACGATCTCCACCTGCCGCAGCCTTTCGAGCTGCCACCCGCTGCTGATGCCGGGCAGGAAATGCGACGGGGTGTGGAAATAGACGGTATCGTCGTAATAGCCGTCCAGCAGGTCGCCGAACGCTTCGACCTTCAGCGTCAGGTCGTACCGTCCCGAAAATGCAACGAGCTTGCGGAACAGGTGCGGATGGCGAAAGGCGATGCTGGCCGCCTGGAAGGCACCAAGACTGCAGCCCTGCACGATCGTGCAGTCATGTCCGTTCCGGGTCGCCATCAGCGGCAGAACCTCATTGAGGATATAATCCTCGAATGCCGCATGCCTGCGGATCCGCACCGAGGGATGCTGGTGTGCGTCGTAGAAGGTCTCGGTCGCCAATCCATCGACGCAATAGAGCTGCAACTGGCCGGCCCGGATCTTGTCTGCAAGGCTTCCGACGATGCCAAGCTCTTCATATTCCCAGAAACGCCCCTCGCGGGTCGGGAACATCAGCACCTTGGCGCCGGCATGGCCGAACACCAGGAGTTCCATGTCTCGATGGAGCCGCTGGCTGTACCAGCGCAGATATTCGCGGTTCATGACACCTTGAAGAACTGTCCGACCCTCTCGCGAAGGGCCGCCTCTTGCAACATGCTACCAGGATAGTCGAAATGTCCGGCGTCCAGGATGAAGATTTCATTAAATTTTGATTTCGGAATTGCGTTGGCGACGGCGAACTGGCAGGGCGGCGCAACCGCCGGATCAAACAGGGCTACGCTCGTCAGCATCGGCACCGTGATGCGGCTCGCCGCCACCGCCGAATCATGCAGGCGCAGCGTCTTCAACGCGTTGCCGTATTTCGCCTGATAGGCCTGGACGGAGGCCGCACTGCCGATGCTTTTCAGCTTCAGCCGCAGCTCCTGATGCCCGAAGGTCGGCAGGGACAGATGTCCTCTATCGATCCGGTTGTCGAAAGGGATGGCCAGCCCGCCGATGCCGCCGCCGAAGCTGATGCCGCTATAGCCGATATGGCCGGAAAGCCAGGGGTAAAGGGCGATCAGCATGCTCGCCGCGACCCACAGATCGTCGACGCAGCCGCCGATGATGTAGCGGTCCGGCTTGTCGATATCGTGCAGCACGTGCCAATAGGAGTCCGGCGAGATCGGCGGACGGGTGCTGCGTGACATGCCGCGGAAGCAGGGAAACAGGACAGCGGTCTCCTCGACCGGGATGTCGAGATCCGGCGCGTCGCGCCCGCCATATCCATGGCCGACGACGAGCCCGCGCCTGATCTCTCCCTGCCGCGGCAAAAGAAGCCAGCCGCCGATCGGAAACCGGCCGGTCGACATATAGGCGATGTCGAAGACATGCCATTTCGGATGGTCGAGCCCGCTCTTGCGCAGGCCCGGCTCCGGATCGACGGTCATCGCCCGCCGATACCGATCCCTCCAGAACGTATCGAAACCCTCCGGCGCCTGCGGCGGCACCACGGCCTGAAGCTGCTTCAGCCCCATGCCATAGGTGGGGTCGAAATCATAAGGGTGTTTGGTGGAGATGGTCATCAGATGTTTCGCGGAGTCGGTTTCATCAGTGTGGCGTCAATCGACGCGCGTTTCGCTTGTGAACGATCCCCAGTATGAGAACACCAAACTCTGCTATCTCGTAAAGAATGACATGACTTTGATGTTCGTGTCGACGAACTTCCGGGCCAAGCGCGGCAGCAACCCGCCCCATTCGCGGATTGTCTGCCAGAAGCCCAAAGCAATGCTGGAGGTCGCCGGCATATTTCCGGGCTTGAAACTGACCGAATACATCGAGGCCAAAGACGAGTATGTCGAGCATGTCCTTGTCCGCTTGACGTGTCAGCCGGAATTCAGACACGCTTGGCCTTCCGAAGCGCTACGATCTTCTCGGCCTCCGCAAAAATCTCGTCCACCTTACGCGGACTGATCCCACTTTCGCGTGACGTTGCCACAAGCTGGCGCAACTCTTCCAACGACAGTTCTTCACCTTGCCGAATGCGCTCACGCATCACGAGGTCGTTCACGTAATCCCCGACGCTGGCATAACCGCCGTCGCGAACCTGCACTTCAATCCATTCCTTTGTCGAGTCTGGAAGGGATACAGTTATATTTGCCATCGTGGCCTCCTGTTTCGCGCTTAATCTCGCACGAACCGCCTCCACAAAAAAGCCCGGCAATGCCGGGCTTTCCAATCACAATATTCCATTCGCGCTCAGTGCTTCATCGCCTTGACGATGTCCTCGGTCATCTTCTTGGCGTCGCCGAGCAGCATCATCGTTCCGTCCTTGTAGAACAGCGTGTTGTCGATGCCGGCATAACCCGAACCGAGCGAGCGCTTGACGAACAGGCAGGTCTTCGCCTTGTCGACGTCGAGGATCGGCATGCCGTAGATCGGCGAGGTCTTGTCGTCGCGGGCCGCCGGGTTGGTGACGTCGTTGGCGCCGATGACATAAGCGACGTCGGCTTGCGCGAACTCCGCATTGATGTCTTCCAGTTCGAAGACTTCGTCATAGGGGACATTGGCTTCGGCGAGCAGCACGTTCATATGGCCGGGCATGCGGCCGGCGACCGGATGGATCGCGTACTTGACCTCGACGCCGTGGCTTTTCAGCGTATCGGCAAGTTCCCGCAGCGCATGCTGGGCCTGGGCGACGGCCATGCCGTAACCCGGCACGATGATCACCTTCTCGGCGTTCTGCATCAGGAAGGCCGCGTCGTCGGCCGAGCCCTGTTTCACCGTCCGCTGCACACCGTCGTCGCCGGCGGCAGATGCCGTCTCGCCGCCGAAGCCGCCCAGAATTACCGAGATGAAGGACCGGTTCATCCCCTTGCACATGATGTAGGACAAGATCGCTCCCGAGGAGCCGACCAGCGCGCCGGTGATGATCAGCGCCAAGTTGCCGAGCGTAAACCCGATGCCGGCGGCTGCCCAGCCGGAATAGGAGTTCAGCATCGACACGACGACCGGCATGTCGGCGCCGCCGATCGGCACGATCAGGAGCACGCCGAGTGCCAAGGCCAGCACCACGACGAGCCAGAAGTCGAAATGGCTTTCGGTCTGCACCAGGCCGAAGACGAAGACGACGACCAGCACCAGCAGGCCGATGTTGATGAAGTGCCGGTAGGGCAGCATGATCGGCTTGCCGGACATCCGCCCGTCGAGCTTCAGGAAGGCGATGACCGAGCCCGTAAAGGTGATCGCGCCGATCGCCGCGCCGAGCGCCAGTTCGATCAGCGCCTGGCCGTGAATATGGCCTATCGCTCCGATGCCAAAGGAATCGGGCGCATAAAGTGCTGCTGCCGCCACCATCACCGCGGCAAAGCCGACCAGCGAATGGAAGCCGGCGACGAGCTGCGGCATCGCCGTCATTGGAATGGTGCGGGCGATATAAGCCCCCGCCCCGCCGCCGAGGCTGAGCGCCAGCACGATCAGGATGAAGCCGCCGAAGGTGGGCGTGGCCAGCAGCAGGGTAGTGACGATGGCGATACCCATGCCGACCATGCCGTAGACATTGCCCTTGCGGCTGGTCGTCGGGTGGGAAAGGCCCCGGAGCGCCATGATGAACAGCACGCCGGAGACGAGGTAAAGGAAGGCTGCGAGGCTCTGCGACATGGTATCCGAACCCTCAGCGATCTTTTTTCTTGTACATGGCGAGCATCCGGCTGGTCACCAGGAAGCCGCCGAAGATGTTCACCGAAACGAGCACCAGCGCGATAAAACCGAAGCCAGTCGCAAAGCCGCTCGCCGATACGCCGACCGCAAGCAGCGCGCCGACGACGATGACCGAGGAGATCGCGTTGGTGACCGCCATCAGCGGCGTGTGCAGCGCCGGCGTCACCGACCAGACGACGTAATAGCCGACGAAGATCGACAGCACGAAGATCGCCAGTCGAAACACGAAGGGATCAATCGCCCCGCCGGTTGCGGCGCTCGCCGCTTCCGGTGCCTGGGCGGCGGCACTCATCACGGCGGTCACAGCCTGGTCGAGCTGCTCCAGGGCCTTGTCCATTGCTTCACCGGCCATCACAGATCTCCATTGCTTGCGGCTTCATCTGCGACCGGCGTTTTGCGGGCGCGCACCGGTTTGGCCGCCGCCGGCTCCTCTATGGAGATTACGGCTGGAGCAGGCGCAGCAACCGGCGCCTCCTCGGCGAGCGCGGCCGCAGCAAAATTCGGATGCACGACCTGGCCGCCATGGGTCAGCATGGTCGCCTTGACGAGCTCGTCCTCAAGATTGACGGCAAATTCCTTGGTGCCCTTGTCCACCATGGTCTCGATGAAGGCGAACAGGTTGCGGGCATAAAGCGCCGAAGCGGAGGCGGCGATGCGGCCCGCGACATTGACGTAGCCGATCACGGTCACACCCTCGACATCGGCTACCTTGCCCTTTTCCGAGCCTTCGATATTGCCGCCGCGTTCGACAGCCAGATCGACCGCCACCGAACCGGGCTTCATCGACGCCAACATCGCGCGCGTCACCAGCTTCGGGGCCGGTCGGCCGGGAATGAGAGCCGTGGTGATGACGATGTCCTGCTTGGCGATATGCTCGGCGACGAGGGCCGCCTGCTTTGCCTGATAGGGTTCCGACATCGGCTTGGCGTAACCGGCGGCGGTTTCGGCCGCCTTGAATTCCTCGTCCTCGACCGCGATGAATTTCGCGCCGAGCGAGGCGACCTGTTCCTTGGCGGCGGGGCGTACATCGGTTGCCGATACCACGGCGCCGAGACGGCGGGCCGTGGCGATCGCCTGCAGGCCGGCAACACCGGCGCCCATCACGAAGACTTTTGCGGCGGGAACAGTGCCGGCGGCAGTCATCATCATCGGCATGGCGCGGCCGTATTCATGGGATGCGTCGATGACGGCGCGATATCCCGCAAGGTTCGCCTGGGAGGACAGCACGTCCATCGACTGGGCGCGGGTGATGCGCGGCATCAGTTCCATGGCAAACGTGGTGAGCCCGGCTTTTGCCATCCCTGCAAGGGCGGCCTCGTTGCCGTAGGGGTCCATGACGGCAAACACCACGGCACCCTGCTTGTAGGACGCCATCTCCGCCGCCGTCGGCCGGTTGACCCTCAGGATGATATCGGCCGAACCGACCTCCCCGGCACCGGCAATGCGGGCACCGGTGGCTTCGAAATCCGCATCGCGAACACCGGAGGCAAGGCCTGCGCCGCTCTCGATCACGACCGAGAGCCCTAGCCCCGTCAGCCGCTTGACGCTCTCGGGCGAAGCGGCGACGCGCGGTTCGTCGGAACCTTCACGGCATACAAATACGATCTTCGGCAAAGACTGTCTCCTCCCAGTCGATATCGCAAGGCGGGCGAAAAACTTCGCCCTGCCTCAAAGCCGGTGGCCGGACTGGCCGAACCGGATCAACGCAGCAGGAAAACGCCGGCTATATTGAGAATGATGAAGACGAGAAGGCTGCCGATGAAGCCCGCTCCGCCGAAGAAACCGGCAGCCATGGCGATCATCAGAACGACGATGACCATCGTGCCCCATTTCGCACCTGCGATGAAGGCGTTGTAGGTCCTGTCGTGTTCCGCATAATCCATCGAAGCACCCGTTTCCACCGGCCCGCTATGGTGATTGTCCATCAGTCCCGTCTCCTTCATCAGCCGCACGCGCCCGCTCGATCGAAGCGTCGGCGCCTGCGGGGAAAACCCTTGTCTACATCCGGAATCATGCCTCGTTCGGCACGATGGAGGTCACTTCAGGCCTTACACAAAGCCATGGGAAAGCGCAATGCCGCCACAATGGCTTCCGGTACGCCAGAGCTTCAGGTCAGGTAGGACATTTCGGGGGAATTCGGCCGGCCGGCGATGCGGGCCGTCGGCAGGATGGTGAGCGGCGCGGTGTCGAAATTCGAGGAGCGCGCAAACAGCAGGCGGCGTTCATAGGCCTCCGACTGAAACGCCGGGAAGCGCTTCATCATCTTGGAGCGCAATTCGCGGGTCTGCGATGCGAGCAGCATCAGGTCGAAATCGTATTGCGGGATCCGCCGCGGCGGCACCACCGGCTGCGCATAGAAGAACCGGCGATAAAATGCCGCATGCGCCGGACGGATCGGCTGCAGCACGCGGTCCGCGTCGAAATAGATCGCCGCGACAGGCGTCAGCCGCACCGTCAGGTAAGGCATGGCCGAAAGTTCGCTGGCATATTCCGGGGCGATCGCAAAACGCGCCGAGTCGATCAATGTCATCCCGGCATCCAGAAGGCCGTTTACGGCCTCGGGAAAAATGCTGATCGACTGGCAGACCCTGTGCTCCGGCGTGACGTGGTGGAGGCGGATCGTGCTGACCAGTTCCTCGTCGTAATAGACGCCGAAGACATGCGCATTCTTGTCGAAGTCGATCTCGTCAATGAGCTTGGTCGCAGCGACCGGCAGCACGTTGTGGGTCTTGTAGGCCCTGTATCGCAGCCTGGCGATATCTTCGAAATCCTCGTTGCTCTCGATCCGCCGGTATTCGACATGGTCGAGCGTGGAGAGAAGTTTTGCTGAAAAGTTTCCGTCAGAAAATGATTGGCCTAAGGGCATCGGGTTTTGTTCCATGAGCTTTAACCATGGATTAACCCTAAAAGACCCATAGCCCGCAATGAATGGCCCACGAATTGAATAAAATTCTAAACGTTATGGTTAACAAACGGTTAACGACCCCTCGCCGGCGTCCTAAAACCGTTAACACTGTTCTAATTTCAGGCGGGATCTAGCGCGCGGCGGCCCGAAGAGGCGAGGCCTGTGCATTTTTGGCACCACGCCGGATGGACGAAAGCTTGGCGGCGGGAGCAGCCTCAGCCGCCAGTTCGATGATCTTTTCGGAAGCGACCGGCACGGAGAACACGTAACCCTGGACCAGATCGGAGAACCGATGGCGGTTGATCAGCGCGAGCTGTTCCTTGGTCTCCACGCCTTCGACGACGATCTTGAGGCCGAGTTCGCGGGACAGATGCACGATGCCGCGCAGGAGCTTCAGCTTGCGCTGGTCCTCGGCGATATTGCGGATGAACGCCCGGTCGATCTTGACCACGTCGAGCGGCAGGGAGTCGAGATAGCTGAGGCTCGAGAAGCCGGTGCCGAAATCGTCGATCGCGATCGTCACCCCGGTCACGCGGAACTGGTTGAGAATGGCGCTGACCGCCACCGGCTCGTCCATGAAGCAGCTTTCGGTGACTTCGAGATGCAGCCGCGACGGATCGAGCGAATAGCGCTTCAGCACGTCCGCCACATAACCGACGATGTCGTCGTTGCGCAGGTCCTGGATCGAAAGGTTGACGGAAACGGCCATCGGCTCCGGCCAGGTCGCGCAGTCGCGGCAGGCCTGGTCGAGCACCAGATGGGTGATATGCGAGACCAGCCCCATGTCCTCGGCCATCGGGATGAAGACGTTCGGCCCTACCATGCCGCGCTCCGGATGGCGCCAGCGCACCAGCGCCTCGCTGCATTCGATGCCGGAACCGTCGGGACGATACATCGGCTGATAGACGACATGCAGGCCGTGGTTCTCGATCGCCTGGCGAAGGTCGACGCGGAGCTTCTGCTCGTCGATATACTGAGCGTCCATTTCCGAAAGGAACACTGTCAGCGTGCCGTTGCCGGTGGATTTCGCGTGGTTGAGGGCAAGGTCCGCCTTGATCTGCCAGTTTTCCATGTCGAAATCCTGCGACGGCAGGATGACGCAGCCGCTGTTCATCGAAACGGGAAGACGAAGCCCGTCGACGTAATAGTCGCCCTGGATCTCGGCGTGGATGCGGCGGATCTGGCGCTCCAGCTCGCAATCGTCGTCGCCGCCGGTCAGCAACACAACGAACTCGTCGCCGACCAGACGGCCCGCCAGCAGGCCGTCGCTCTTCAGGCTCGAAAGCCTTGCCGCGATCGCCGCAAGCAATCGGTCGCCGACCACATGGCCGCGCAGGTCGTTGACATGCTTGAACCCGTCCACGTCGAACATCGCGAGCGCCGCCAGGGCTTCGCCCCGCCGCTTCAGCTTCTTGGTCGCGAGATCCGCGAAGTGGCCGCGGTTCGGCAGGCCGGTCAAGGCGTCGAACCGCACCATGTGCAGCACCTTTTCCTCGGCTGCGAGACGGGCAGTGACGTCTTCGAAGATCAGCACGACACCGCCGTCGGTACGCGGGCTGACCGAGAATTCGAGATGGCGGTCGTCCTTGAACTTGAAGAGCGCGCGTTCGAGCGAGCCGTCGGCCAGTTTGGAAAGCTGGCGCAGGATGGTCTCGGGCGCATTCTCCGCATCCTCGCAGAGCACGGCGGCGAAATCGCGGTCCTTGAGATCGCTCTTCTTGTCGAGGCCGAGCAGATCGCGGGCGCGGCGGTTGATCACCTGGATCTTGCCTTCGCCGTCGAGCATCACCAGGCCGTGGGAAATGGTCTTCAAGGCGATATCGAAGCGGCCGGCGATGATCGCCATCTTCCGCGACGCGATGACGTTTTCATAAAGGAATTCGCGCACGCCATTGGCCATCGACCTGGTGGTAAGGCCGAAGGGGATGAGCAGCAGCGACATCAGCGCCAGATGCAGATCCTCAGTAAAGAGGCAGGCAATCAGGATCGGACCGCAGCAGCCGAGCGTCTGGAGATCGACGGCGATGCGCGAGCCATAGTTGCGGCCGACGATCGACATCATCGAGCCGAGCGTCATGGCGATGCAGGTGAAGCCGACGAACGGGTTTTCCAGCACCAGCAGGGCATAGCCGCTGGCGATGCCGAGCAGAAAGGCTGCGAGGAACGCGCCGATCACATATTGCTGCTCCCAGGCGGCGATGCCGTCATAGGTGAGCGCCCCCTTGTCCACTTTGTCGAACCGCTGGAACCAGTACATGCGATAGGCAAAGACAGCCGCGAAGCCGCAGGCAAACAGGAGATAGAATTGCGCACCGCTGTAGTGGAAAACGAGCAGGCACCACAGGACGTGAACGACCACGCCGGTCCATAATGTGCCGCGATTTCCAAATAGCGACGTGACGAACGACAGATACACATCCGTCGACAGCGTCTTCGCTTCTGTCTCTTTCATCGGGTTCATCCCTTGTCTTCCGGTCGACACTGCGGGAAACCTTTTAAAAATTGCTTGTCCGCGGGCCGCAGCCCCCCTTTCATTGGGGGGTTCTTGAGAGTTTGCTGAATAAATTGACAACAGGATAGCTAAAATTTCGGTCACGCAACCTTCGGCGGAGGCGCAACCTCTTCCCGGCTTGTGCAAGGCCTTTCGATCCCTGCTTTTTGTAGACGAAAACCCAGGCTTTTAGGACTTTCCTTTTATTAGACCTTGGTTTACATCGCCATGCCAGGGCGGGCGGGATAAGAGAGACCCGTTGAATTGGGGAAACCATGGCTGCACTGTTGAAGATCAGCGGTCTCATCGACCGCCTCAGCGAGATTATTGGCAAATTTTCCGGCTATCTCGTTCTCGCCTGCACCCTCATCAGCGCCGGCAATGCGCTCATCCGCTACCTCTTCAACTACAGCTCCAACGGCTGGCTTGAAATCCAGTGGTATCTCTTCGGGTTCATCGTGCTTCTGGGCGCTTCCCACACTCTGAGGCTGAATGAGCATGTACGCGTCGACCTCATCTATGGCGCCGTTTCCGACCGTGCCCGCCTGTGGATCGATACGATCGGCCTGATCGTCTTCCTCATTCCGGCCTGCATCTATCTCGCATGGCTTGCCTGGCCGTTCTTCGCGCTCTCCTACGCGCAGGGCGAAGTGTCCTCGAACGCCGGCGGCCTTATCCGCTGGCCGGTGAAACTCATCATCGTCGCGGGTTTCAGCCTCCTGGCGCTGCAGGGATTTTCCGAACTGGTGAAGCGCATCGCCGGTCTTTTGGGCGTCCTCCAGGTCGATACGACCTACGAAAAGCCGCTGCAATAACACCATTTTCGGGGGATAACCGCTCATGTTCCAATACGGTATAATGCCGCCGGCAATGTTCCTCGGCATGATCATCTTCATGCTTTACGGCTTCCCGGTCGCCTTCTCGCTCTCGGCCGTCGGTCTCTTCTTCGGTCTCCTCGGCATCGCCACCGGCCATTTCGAATTCGCCTTCATGCAGGCGCTACCGTTCCGCATCTTCGGCATCGTCTCCAACGACCTGTTGCTTGCCATTCCCTTCTTCACCTTCATGGGAGCGATCCTCGAGCGCTGCGGCCTGGCCGAAGATCTGCTCGAGGGAACCGGCAAACTGTTCGGCGCCGTACCCGGCGGCCTGGCCTATGCGGTTATCATCGTCGGCGCCATCCTCGGAGCGATCACCGGCACGGTCGCGGCGTCAGTCATCACCATGGGCGTGATCTCGCTGCCGATCATGCTGAAATACGGCTACAACCCGCGGCTTGCGACCGGCGTCATCGCTGCCTCGGGCACAATCACCCAGGTCATCCCGCCCTCGCTCGTGCTGATCGTACTGGCCGACCAGCTCGGCCGTTCCGTCGGCGACATGTATCTCGGCGCGATCGGACCTTCGATCCTGCAGGTGACGATCTTCATGCTGTTCATCCTCGGCCTGTCGATCTTCCGGCCGAAGGACGTTCCGCCGCTGCCTCTCGAAGCGCGGGGCGAGATGAACATGGCCCTGGTCATCAAGGTCCTCTGGGGCATGGTCCCGTCGATCGTGCTGATCTTCCTGGTACTCGGCACCATTTTCATGGGCCTCGCGACCCCGACGGAAGCAGGCGCGCTCGGCGTTGTCGGCGCCATGGTGATCGCCGCGATGCATCGCCGCCTTACCTGGGATCTGCTGCGTCAGGGCATGCATTCGACGATGACGATCACCTCGATGGTCGTCTTCATCCTGGTCGGCGCCACCTGCTTCAGCCTGGTCTTCCAGGGCATGGACGGCGGCCTGTGGATCGAGCATCTTCTGTCGCACGTTCCCGGCGGAGCGCTCGGCTTCCTGATCTTCGTCAACATCTTCATCTTCTTCCTGGCCTTCTTCCTCGATTTCTTCGAGATCGCCTTCATCGTCATCCCGATGCTGGCGCCGGTCGCGAGCGCTCTCGGCATCGACCTGATCTGGTTCGGCGTGCTGCTCTGCATCAACATGCAGACCAGCTTCATGCACCCGCCCTTCGGCTTTGCGCTCTTTTACCTGCGCTCGATCGCGCCGAAATCGGTGAAGACGAAGGATATCTATCTCGGCGCCATTCCGTGGCTCTGCATGCAGCTGGTTCTCGTCGCCATCGTGATCTTCTGGCCTGAGTCCGTCACCTACTGGCTGGACAAGGCGCCGGACGTCGATCTCAACACGATCAAGATCGAGATCCCCGGCTTCGGCAACGGCGGCGGCAATCAGATGCCGAATTTCGGCCTGCCGCCGATGGACGGCGCCCCGGCCCAGCCAGGCCAGCAGGGCCTGCCCGGGATGCCGAACTTCGGCGAGCCACCGAAGATCAACCCGTAAGGGCAGCTCCCGTCCACCCTGGACAGAGACTATATCTTGGGAGGACAGAGTTGACGTTCTGTCCTCCATCGCTATTCCCGCCGGGCAACGGAGCCCGGCGAAGTCCGGCCAGCCCGGAGCCCCTACGTCAAATTCGCCTTTTGGCCGTTCCTCTACCGCAATAGTCGTATGCGGATCGAGGTCCGGCGCCAGATCCCGGCGCAGCTAACACTTAGGTAGCCATACTAACCGGCCCATCGAGCCTATAAAGTTTGACAAACGGCACGATGCTGAAGTCGGTCGTCTCCAAATCAGTTTGGCTGAAGCGCTCGGGGCCTGACATGCAGATAAGCCACGTATTGCCGAATGCTATGTACGTTGTGCGAAGGTCCATCGGTCGCACCATAGTCGAGCCGTTGCGGCGCAGGCGGTTTGCAAAAGAGAGCCACGTCTTCATTCACTGCACCAACCGGGGATACATCTTCAAACTCGACCCCGCACAAAGCATCGACGAGGCGATCTTCGTCGAAGGCTGCTTTGAAGGACGGTTTCTGGAATTCCTGCAGGGCCGATTCGAGCCCGGCGCCGTGGCACTCGATGTCGGCGCCAATATCGGCAACCACGCCATTCACCTCAATCGAGACTTCGCCGAGATCCACTGCTTCGAACCGAACCCCGAAGTCTTCAGGCGGTTGACCGACAACATTCGCTCGAACCGGCTCGCCAACATCCGACTGCATCAGGCAGCTCTCGGCGATTGCGACGACACGCTGTTGTTCCGCGAAAATCTCGAAGGCAACCTGGGCGCCAGCGGCTTTGTGGACGATGACCGGCCATCGGGGCATAGCCGCATCCTGCGCCTGCCGGTTTTCCAAGCCGACAAACTCGTCAGGCAGCTCGGAATAACCAGGGTCGATTTCATCAAGATCGATGTCGAGGGGTTCGAGCAGCGGGTTCTGAAAGGACTGCGCGAAACCATCGCCTTCAACCGGCCTATCGTGTCCTTCGAGTTCCACGGCCATCTCGCAGGGCCTGACGACTTCGGCAAGCTCACCGCCTGCCTGCCGGATTATCAATTCTACGACCTGGAATATGCGCCTGCCTCGGCTTCAGCGCTGGAAAAGCTAAAATGGAATTTCCGCCATGGCGGCGCACCGGTTCTCAAACGGTTCGATCGCCCCGAGGCGCGGACCTATGAAAACATACTGGCCTTTCCTTCCCCGGACGTCTTCAGCCGCTTCACGAACCGCCCTTCGGCCTCCCGTTCCTCGGCTTGATGCGTCCCGGCGGCATCAGCACAGACAAAAACCCCGGACCTTTCGATCCGGGGTTCCTGAAATGACACTTGCCTGATCTGGGATCAGAGCTTGCCGCTACGCTGCTGGATCATCATGAAGGTGTCGTAGGTATATTCCGACAGCTGCATCCAGAGATAGGCTTCCTTCTTGAAGGCGACCTGATCTTCGTAGATCTTCTTGAACGTCTCGTTCGAAGCCGAAATTTCCTTGTAGACCTCAAGAGATGCCTTGTAGCAGGCTTCGAGGATTTCCTGGCTGAACGGGCGAAGGGTGGTGCCCTGCGAGACGATCTGCTTGATCGCCGTCGGGTTCTTCGTGTCGTATTTCGCCATCATGCTGGTATTGGCAAACGCGCAGGCGTCGGAGAGCGCCGCCTGGTAGCTCTTCGGCAGGGCGTTCCACTTGTCCAAATTCATAAAGGCGTGGATGACCGGGCCACCTTCCCAGAAGGCCGGGTAGTAGTAGTATTTGGTCACTTTGTAGAAGCCGAGCTTGTGATCGTCATAGGGGCCGACCCATTCCGCCGCATCGATCGTGCCTTTTTCGAGCGCCGGATAGATGTCGCCGCCAGGGATCTGCTGCGGCACGACACCGAGCTTCTCGACCACCCGGCCGGCAAGCCCTGCGATGCGCATCTTGACGCCCTTGAAATCGTCTACGGTATTGATTTCTTTCCGGAACCAACCACCCATCTGGGCGCCCGTATTACCCGCGGGAAGCCCGTAGACATTGTGCTTGGCGTAAAATTCGTTCAGGAACTTGTTGCCGTTGCCTTCGTAGAACCATGCATTGCTCAGTCGTGCGTTGAGGCCGAAAGGAATTGCGGTGCCAATGGCAAACGTTGGATCCTTGCCTACAAAATAGTAGGAGCAAGTATGACACATTTCGACCGTCGCGTTGCTGACGGCATCCAAAGCCTGACCGGCTGGAACAATTTCACCGGCGGCAAACGGCTGAATGGTGAAATTGCCGTCGGTTGCTGCAGCGACATGCTTGGCAATGTCTTCCGCGCCGCCATAGATGGTGTCCAGCGACTTCGGGAATGAAGACGTCAAACGCCAGGTGACTTTCGGGCTCGACTGCGCGATGGCCGGTGCGGCGAGCACTGTAGCGGCAGCTGCGCCGGCGCCGGTGACGGCGGCCTTTTTAAAGAATGAACGACGATCCATGAAATACCTCCCAGTAAGACAAACCGGAGGGATTATCCGTTCCCACTCCCCCGATCCTGGGGCGAGGTAAACATTTTGGCCTATGGGTTGCAAGCGCCGGAGCTAATATTCCTTAATGCGGGAACGTCTTTTGTCCTTAGACTTTGGTAGCGTCCCGCCCAAACTGGATTCACAAGATATTTCAAAGCGCCAGTGCTTATTCTTTGGGCAACGCCTTCCCCGAAGCGGACCTCGATCTTGACTTGAAGCGCGGGGCCGCGGCACAACAAGAGAGACGCGATTAGCGAGCCTCGTTGGAGAGCCTGATGCCGAAACCGATCGTCGCCCTGCCTGCCGATATCCGCCAACTGGATGGAGCGATCTGGCATGCCTCACCGGACCAGTATGTCCAGGCGGCATTGAAAGTGGCGGATGTGATGACCTTCATCATTCCGGCTTTCGAAGAAGGCAACGAGACCGACGCCATCCTCGACCGGGTCGACGGCGTGCTGGTTTCCGGTTCGGCGACCAATGTTCACCCTTCGCTCTATGGCAGAGAGGCAACGGCCGGCGACGGCCCCTTCGACCCGGCCCGCGACGCGACCTCCCTGCCCCTCATCCGCCGGGCAATCGATCGCGGCATTCCGCTGCTCGCCATCTGCCGCGGCATTCAGGAGCTGAACGTAGCATTGGGTGGAACGCTGGCAAGCGAAATCCAGGATCAGCCGGGCATCTGGGACCACCGCAAACCCGATGTGAAGGAGCGCGACAGCATGTATGCGATCCGCCAGCCGGTATTCATCCAGGAAGGCTCCTGCATCGCCAACCATCTCGGGCTGACAGGCGAGGTCCAGGTGAACTCGCTGCACCGCCAGGCGATCGCCGAAACCGCCCCCCGGCTGAAGGTCGAAGCGACGGCCGAAGACGGCACGATCGAGGCCGTTTCGGTCATCGACGCGAAAAATTTCGCCGTCGGCGTACAATGGCACCCGGAATACTGGGCGGAAACCGATGCGCCGTCACGGGCACTGTTCCAGGCCTTCGGCGAGGCTGTCCGCGCCTACGCTGCCCGCAAGACGCTGACCAATGCCGCAGCTTGATGCGACTAGTGTGTTGAAATCTCAGGCCCGCGGCCGGTGCACGCCGGTTGATTGGCGGATGCGCATTTCCGGCTTGATCAGATGGATGCCATCCGGCTCGTGGCTGCCGGCGAGGCGGTCGAGCAGGGCGCGCGCCGCAAGCCGGCCGACTTCTGTCTGGCCGTTCCACACGGTCGTCAGCGCTGGCGTCGCGATCGAAGCTTCCTCGAGATCGTCGTAACCGGTGACGGAGATGTCATGGCCGGGCATCAGCCCGGCACGGGCAATGCCGTTCATCAGGCCGATCGCCACCAGATCGTTCCAGCAGACCGCTGCTGTCGGCTTCTGCGGCAGGGAGAGAAAATGCACCGCCGCCTCGAACCCGCCCTGCTTCGAACGCGGACCGGGGAGACGAAGGTTCGGATCGACCTCGATGCCCGCCTTGCGCAGCGCGTTGACATAACCCTGATAGCGGTCTCGGCCGGTCGACGTCTGGTCCGTGCCGCCGATCATGGCGATCACCCGGTGACCGAGGCCGATCAGATGGTTGGTGGCAAGCGAAATGCCGTAGCTGTCGTCGCCGCGATAGGTCGGCAGTTCGACGCCTTCCATTGAACGGGCGACGAGGATGGCCGGCATGCCGTTCTCTTCGGCGAGCCTCATATCCTCGATCGGCGTGCCGATCGCCGGCGACATGATCACCCCGTCACCACCGAGCTGCAGCAGCGTTTCGATGAAGGTACGCTGTTTTTCGACTGAATCGTAATGGTTGGAAAGGATGAAGGTATGACGGCTGCGGTCGAGCTCGCTTTCGATCGCTTTCAGGATTTCCCCGTAGAACGGGTTCATGATGTCGTGTACCACGACGCCGATAATGCCAGAACGCGAGGTGCGCAGGCTGGCGGCCCGGCGGTTGTAGATATAACCGAGCGCTCTTGCCTGTTCCTTGATTTTTTCCCGGGTATCGGCCGCCACGAGCGGGCTGTCGCGCAGCGCAAGCGATATCGTGGCAGTTGAAAGACCAAGGCTCTCGCCAATCGTCGACAACTTGATCTTTTGCGCCATTTCCCCCACCCGCAATGGCCGGCATCGCTATCCGATGCTCGAATTAAACTTTAAATAAACAATTTAATTCCGTGCGACAATCCTGTGACCGCGAAAATCTGGAGGGAAATCAACCTCTGTCGTCCGAGGGCTCGGACTGGAGATTTTGTTCGATGGTCTTGAGGAGCTTGAGGAGAGTGCGGATTTCCTTGTCGGAGAGACCTTTTGCGGCGATCGAACCGCACTCGGAGACCGAGCGGCCGATCTGTTCGACGGTCTGCAATCCGGCTTCCGTCAGATGCACCTTGGTGAGGCGCCCGTCGGTGCCGTCGGCGCGGCGTTCCAGAAACCCTTGAGCTTCCATGCGGCCGATCGTGCGGGTCATGGTCGGGGCCTTGACGCCGAGCCGTATGGCGAGTTGGCCGGGGGTCATGCCGTCTTCTTCCGCGAGGATCAGGATCACGCCGTCCTGGCCGGCATAAAGCCCGCTTTCGCCGAGGCTGCGGCTGAGCGCGGTGCGCATGGAGCGGGCGGCCTGGGTGATCGCCGGCGCAAGGTCGGTGGCCGAAAGGCCTTCCAGTTCCTTCTTCTTGCCGGACTTGGCTTTTTTGTCGCCCTTCTTCTTGCTCATTCGCTCCGCCCGTTTTGCCCTAAAGAAGTAGCCGTTATATCTGTGGCGCGCTATCCATATCGAAACCGGGAAACCACCGCCAGATGTCGCACCCTTCGCCACGCTATCATGACAATGATACGACACTTGCGTCCACAGAAAGGCGAGACTGGGTCGCCGTCCTGCCGCTCGGCGCCCACGAGCAGCACGGACCGCACCTGCCGTTCGAGACCGACACGCTGATCGCCGAAGGTCTCGTCTCGCGCCTGATCCCTGCCCTGCCTGCCGGCCTGCCGGTGACATTCCTGCCCACCGAGCCCGTCGGTTATTCGATAGAGCATATGGATGTCGCCGGTACGAAGACACTTGCCTTCGACGAAGCCGTTTACCGTTGGCTCGGCATTGCCGGCGATCTTCACGCCAAGGGTATCCGCAAACTGATGCTGCTCAACGCCCATGGCGGCAATTCGCCGCTCATGACCGTCGTCGCGACCGAGGCGCGGGTGCGGTTCGGGATGCTGGTCGTCGCCACGAGCTGGACCCGCTTCGGCCAGCCCGCCGGCTGGATCGCCCCGGAGGACAAGGCGATCGACATCCACGGCGGAGACATCGAGACGTCAGTGATGCTGGCGCTCCATCCGGACCGGGTCGACATGGCCAGGGCCGAAAACTTCCGGTCCCGCCAATCGGACTTTTTCCGCGATTTCAGACATCTGCGCGCCTACGGCCCGCACGCCTTCGGCTGGAAGATGTCCGACCTCAACCCCAAGGGCGTCGCCGGAAACGCGGCGGCGGCGACGGCGGAACGGGGCGAGATGCTGGTCGCGCATGCTGTGAAGGGGATTATCGAGTTGCTGGGGGATGTAGCGCAGTTTGATGTCGGAACATTGAAGTAGGAAGAAGCTACACAATGTGCGATATTAGGCTACACGCTTGAGGTAGCCGCGGATGACGCTGAATATCCGAAACGAAGAGGCCGATGCATTGGCCCGTGAACTGGCCCGTATCGACGGAACGACCATCACCGACGCGGTGATTTCCGCATTGAAGGAAACCATCGACAAACGTATCCGCCAGGAAACGCCTCGCGAGACCGCAACGAGAATTCTCACGCAACGGGGCCTTGCCTTCAAGGCGAACAGGCAGCCTGTACCGCCCGAGGCCTACCATGATCTCGATCACCAGATCGGGGATGACGGCTGATGTTCGTCGATGCCTGCGCGATCGTCGCGATGATGGCCGGCGAGGAGACTGCGGAAGCCTACGAAACGGCGCTTCTGCAGGCAAATTCGCCTTTCACTTCACCATTGGCCGCTTGGGAAGCGATTATCGTCCTGTCCCGACCGGATCAGCTGGATTGCCGTTACCGGGAGGCGGAAGGTGCGGTCGTTGAATGGCTGGATGCACGGGGCATTGAGATTCGCGAGGCCGGATCGCCTCGGCAGCTTCTGAGTTATGCCGTCGCGGTCGCCGAGAGGCACGGGATTGGGCGCCGATATCTCAGCAATTTTGACTGCTTTCATTATGCCCATGCCAAGGTAACGGAGCAGCCGCTTCTGACCCTCGACCAGCTTCTGCGCCAGACGGACGCCGAAACGAGGCCGTAAGGATCAAGCCGCCGAGGCCCTCCACAACCGCTACCGGCAGGGTAGCGGCCATGCCCGGCGTCGGACGCCATTCCGATGTGATCTTATAACATACAAACCCTTTGAACTCGTCCCGGCTTGCCCTTATATGAGACGAACAAAGCTTCCGCGCCGACCGGGCGCTCTCAAGTCCTCGAGGTTTCCATGACCGAAACAGCCCCCGTCAAGCCCGTTCCCGTCACCGTGCTCACCGGTTATCTCGGCGCCGGCAAGACGACGCTCCTCAACCGCATTCTGTCCGAAAGCCATGGCAAGAAATACGCGGTCATCGTCAACGAGTTCGGCGAGATCGGCATCGACAACGATCTGATCGTCGAGTCGGACGAAGAAATCTACGAAATGAACAACGGCTGCGTCTGCTGCACGGTGCGCGGCGACCTGATCCGCGTCGTCGAGGGACTGATGCGCCGCCCGGGCCGCTTCGACGGCATCATCGTCGAGACCACCGGCCTTGCCGATCCGGTACCGGTCGCCCAGACCTTCTTCATGGATGACGACGTGCGTGCCAAGACCGAGCTCGATGCGGTCGTCGCCCTTGTCGATGCCAAGCACCTGCCGCTGCGACTGAAGGACAGTCGCGAGGCTGAAGACCAGATCGCCTTTGCCGACGTCGTCGTCATCAACAAGACCGACCTCGTTTCGCCGGAAGAACTGGCGATCATCGAAGATGTCGTTCGCGCCATCAACCCGACTGCCCGCGTCTACAAGACCACCCGTTCCGGCGTCGATCTCGCCCGCGTGCTCGACCAGGGCGCCTTTAACCTGGAACGCGCGCTCGAAAACGATCCGCACTTCCTGGATCACGGCCATGACGACCATGTCTGCGGCCCGGATTGCGACCACGACCATGGGCACGACCACCATCATCATGACCATGACCATCACGCGCATGACCATGATCACGATCATCACGGCCATGATCACCACCACCATCACCACGGCGAAATGTCGCCGATCCATGACGTGACCGTGAAGTCGATCTCGCTGCGCGGCGGCGAGATGAACCCGGAACGGTTCTTCCCCTGGATCCAGAAGATCACCCAGACGGACGGCCCGAGCATCCTGCGCCTGAAGGGCATCATCGCCTTCAAGGGCGACGAGGAACGTTATGTCGTTCAGGGCGTCCACATGATCGTCGAGGGCGATCACCAGCGTCCGTGGAAGGATGGCGAGAAGCGCGAATCGCGCCTCGTCTTCATCGGCCGCGATCTCGATGTCGACAAGATCGAGAAGAGCTTCAGGGCTTGTGAGGTAGCGGCATGACGCCGAAAAGTGTGAAGCGGTTTTCGGACCACGTCATGCCCGGGAGCAATGCTGCGTAATGCCGACTGTTGCACCGCTTGATCTCGAAGGCCATGTCGTCGCCGCGCATTTCCTTGGCGACGTCCCATTCTTCGCTACCGCCGCCGGCACGATCCACCGCCTGGATGGCGGCGAGAAAGTTACGGAGGCCCATCAGGGTCTGCTGACCTGCATCCGCGATCCCTTCAGCGCCACGCTGCTGACCGGCGGCGAGGACGGCAAGGTGATGCGCATCGGCAGCAATGGCGAGGCGACCCTGATCGCCGAAGCTCCCCGCAAGTGGATCAGCGTCGTCGCCGGCGGCCCGCAGAATGCGGTCGCCTATGCGCATGGCAAATCGAGTTTCGTGAAGCAGAGCGACGGCACGCTGAAGGAGTTTCCCGAAGAACGCAGCGTCGAAGGCCTCGCCTTCGCTGGCAAGGGGCTCAGGATCGCTGCCGCCCGTTACAACGGCGTTTCGCTGCACTGGGTCGGCACCAATGCGCCACCGGTCGATCTCGAATGGAAGGGCGCCCATAACGCCGTCACCTTCTCGCCGGACGGGCGTTTCCTGGTGACGACCATGCAGGAAAATGCCCTGCATGGCTGGAAGCTCGACGGCAAGCCGGGCGAAAACCGCCATATGCGGATGACCGGTTATCCGGCCAAGGTGAAATCTCTCTCCTGGTCGCCGAAGGGCAAATGGCTTGCCTCGTCGGGCGCCCCGGCGGCGATCGTCTGGCCGTTTTCGGCAAAGGACGGACCGATGGGCAAGGCGCCGCAGGAACTCGGCACCCGCGCCAATATCATGGTCACATCGGTGGCCTTCCATCCGGCCGAGGAAGTGCTCGCCATCGGTTTCATCGACGGCATGATCCTGGGCGTGAGGCTTGCCGACGCAAAGGAAGCTTTGCTGCGCCGACCCGGCAAGGGCGGCATTACCGGATTGAGCTGGAGCGCCAGCGGCAAGCTCGTCGCCTTCGCTTCCGATGCCGGCGATTGCGGCGTCATCGATATCGCAGCCTGAAAGCTTGCAGCACGAATAACCGCGGCGGAAAAATCTCCGCCGCGGCCTGGTCCATGCGGGATGGGCAGGCAGCGTGTATGAAGTGGTATGGGTGTCAGGCCGTGCTGCCTGCCCGATCGCTCCGGCTTTTTCGAAAGGTGGGTAACGGATGGTCTGGATCCGAAACTTGAACCTTTCGACGGTCGGCGCCCTGACGGCGCCGTCCTCACCTTTACGACCATCACCGGACGCCGGATGCTCTCCGTAGGATGCGACCCGGTTCGCGACCCGGCCCCTGCCCTGTGACGCGACCACTATAACCGCGCCGGCGCAGGCGAGGATGCCGCGGAATTCTTTCGACGGAAAAATGCTTCAAACGAAAAAGGGAATTTCTGTTCGCCGCAGCGAAAGCGTCCCCTCATTCACGCCGCCTGGCGGTCTTCCTCGAACGTATCGATGCCGTCGCGGCCGTTGCGCTTGCGGGCATAAAGCGCCAGGTCGGCCCGCTGCAGCAGGGTTTCGAGGTCGCCAGGACCGCATATCTCGGTCGCCACGCCGATGCTGAGTGTCGGCTGCACGACAAGGCCCTCCATCTCGGCGAGGGAAGCGGCAAAGGCGGCGCGGATCTTCTGGGCCGTCTCGACGGCTTTTTCGACCGGACATCCTCTGAGCACGATCACGAACTCGTCGCCCCCGTGCCGGGCGAAGAGGTCACTGCTGCGCAGGTGCAGGGACGCAGAGGATGCGAACCGCCGCAGCACTTCGTCGCCGACCGCATGACCATGCGTATCGTTGAGCAGCTTGAAACGGTCGACATCGATGAGCATCAGGGCGACCGGCCCCGGCTCGAGACCAGCATAGGAGCGCATCAGCCCGCCGCGGTTGAGCACGCCGGTCAGGGCGTCGCGATCCGCCAGGTAGGTGAGCTTGTTTCCCGCCCGTTCGGCCGCCATCAGATTGATGACGATGCTTCGCAACGCCAGGAAGGGTGCCGCCCAGAGCCCCAGCCAGGCATCGGCGCCGTTGCCGGCGGCAAAGAGGCCGCCCTCGCCGATCCAGCCCGTCACCGCCAGAAGGGCGCGCGCCGCAAAGATGGCGGCAGTCGGCATGTAGATCGCAGCGACCAGCCATGCCGACCGCAGCCTTTCCTGCCGTGCGAGGCGAATACCCTCCAGCATCACCAGGAGATCGCCGAGGGCACAGACGAGCGAGAAGATGGCGATGCGCGGCGCGGTACTGGCATCGTCCCGCCACAAGAGGATCAGCGGCGCCGAAAGAACGGCGAGGATCAGCCAACTCAGGCCCCAACGGGCCGGACGGCCGCCGAAAAGCCGGACGGAGACGATCAGCAACAGATAACCGACCAGAATCAGGTTGTTGCCGATCAGGACCGAGACGACGTCCGGCAACACGTTTCGCAGGCCGACGCTGAACAGGCCGGCGCCGATGACGATGCCGCTGGCGCTCCACCAGAACAGCCAGCGTTCGAACCGGCCGCTGGAATAGGCGATCATCTGGACGATGCCCAGGACCGAGCAGGTCATAGCCGAGACGATATAGATCGTCCGCAGATCCAGCATGAAACACCCCCAATGGCGACGCGGGGCATACTAGCGTTGAGCGGTTACGATTCGGTGTGTCTGGTCATTCAAGTTTATACGAACTGGCTTCAAACGACGCGGATGGCTCCGATGATTTCGGCAAGGAGGTTGTGCAGGTCATCGCGATAACCGCTGCGGGCCGAGGGACCGCTTTCGTCTGACGTCATCACCACGGTGAGGCCGAGTGACGGCACGATATAGAGCATCTGCCCGCCATAACCCCAGCCGAACTTGACCTCCTCGCCGCCGATATTGCGCAGGAACCAGCCGTATCCGTAACCGTCGCCGGAAAAACGCGAATTGGTGCGCGGCGTCCAGGACTGGCAGATCCAATCCTTCGAGACGACCTGGCGGCCGTCCTTCGTCTTGCCGCCGTTGCGGTAGAGTTCCCCGAAGGCCAGAAGCGAGCGGGCGGTCATCGCCATCTGGTTGCCGCCGAGATAGATGCCCTGGCGGTCGCGTTCCCAGGAGCCGATCCGGAACCCGTCGACCGGCCCCAGCCATTCCCGCGCCAGCGCCAGCGTCGACTTCCCGCCCACCTTGGTGAGGACCGCCGAAAGCAGGTGACTGGAGGCGGTGGAATAGAGCATCGAACCGCCGGGATCGTCGTCGAACGGCTGGGCGAGTGCGAACCGCACCCAGTTGCGGCTCGCGATCCAGCGGCCATAGTTCGGCCCGGACAACCTTCCGAGCCCCGCCTGCATCGAGAGCAGATTGCCGATGGTGATCGTGTGGATGCGCGGGTCCGGATTTGCCGGCAGGTCGGCCTTCAGGATCGGCGCGACCTTCTGGTCGGGACCTTCGAGCAGCCGGCGGTCGATGGCAATGCCCGTCAAAGCCGAGATGATCGATTTCGAGGCCGACTTGATGTTGGTGGAGGCGTCCAGCGAATGACCGTTGAACGCCCGCTCGGCGAGCATCTCCCCACTACGGGCGACCAGAACGACCTTCAACGGCTCCAACTCCGCCGCATCGCCGAGCACGGTATCGAGCGTCACCGGCGGCTGCGGCACAGGTGGCAGGGGAGCGTCCTGCGCAAGGCTGCGGGCCGCAGTCAAGGCGAATGGGAGGGACAGGAGGGTTGCGCGGCGTGTGATCATCCAGCGAAGCTAGGACGGCCAGGCGGCCGGGACCATGGCGGAAAGGCTCGTTTCACGCAGAGATGATGGAGTGTGAAGCCACTTCCCTGCATATACGAAGCCTCATTCCGATTCCCCCAGCAACGAACACCTTCAAGGGTCATCCACCAGTGGAGCAAAAACGGAAAGCAGTGTATTGCACCATCCCGACCGTCTTCGTTGCGTAGCCGATTCCCTCACTGGGCCGGACCCGCAGCGCGGGACAGCCGTTTATACGATCGGATACGACATGGCCAAGGCACCCAAGACCGAACATTCCGAACTCGCCGGCGAATTCACCGACGACGGCATTACCGTGCTGGTCGATATCTACCGCCCTGCCGGCACCCAGGGCGACTGGACACTCGAAGTCATCACCGAAGAGGATGACGTCACCACCTGGGAAGAGCCGTTTCCGACCGACCGCGAAGCCTTCGACGAGTTCCTGGCAACCGTCGAGCGCGACGGCATCCGCTCCTTTTTCGGCGAACCCGAACCCAATCCCGCGGTGCATTGATGAAGAATGTCGAAGACCTCACCACATCCGCCAAGACCATGCACGACCGCTATGCCTCGGGGCGCATGGACCGCGAAATCGTTCGCCGGTGGGTGTTGGGTCTGAGCATGTATCCGGAGCCCTACGGCCGGCATATCCAGGAGGCGGCCTCCTGGTTCAAGCCTTCCCGCGACGACCTGGATCCCGTCGAACTGAAGATCGCCGACCTTGCCAGGCTGCAGGCGATCTATCGGCCGTAAGGCGCCCGCAGGACCCTGGGGGCGTCCGGATCTCAAAGCCCCGCTTCGGCGAACACCTTGACGATCCAGTCGAGGAAAACGCGCACCCGCGGCGAAAGCTGGCGGTTCTGCGGATAGAGCGCCGAAAGCAGTGTCGGCGGCGGCGGGAAATCGGCAAGCACTTCGACGAGCACGCCCTCGTCGATATCCCGCTGCAGGCGATAACGGGGCGCCTGCATGAGTCCGAAGCCTCGGCGGGCGAGATCGGCCATCGTGTCGGAATTGTTGACCGTCAGCCGGCTTGGAAGGGTGACGTAGCGTACCTTCTCCCCCACCGTGAATTCGAGCGGCATGATCTGGCCGGTGCGCGACGAGAGGAAGCCGATGGCGAGATGCCCTTCCAGCGCATCGGGTGATTTCGGCATACCATGCTTCTCGACATAGGCGCGGCTGGCGCAGGTGATTTCGGTGATGGTTCCGAGCCTGCGCATGATCAGCCCGCTGTCGTCGATCTCGCCTGCCCGGATGACGCAGTCCACGCCTTCGCGAACCAGATCCACCAGCCGGTCGCCCTGACCGATCTGCAGTTCCAGGAGCGGGTAGCGGTCGAGGAATTCATGAAGGCGCGGCAAAAGGAAGGTGCGGGTAAGAAACCCGTGCGCGTCGACCCGCAGCAGGCCGCGCGGCTGCGCGTCCCGAAAGATGTTCTCCGCCTCGTCCACCTCCGCGAGGATCGCGAGGCAACGCTCGTAGAAGGCCCGGCCGTCGAGCGTCGGGGTGACGTAACGCGTCGTCCGCTCCAGAAGTCGCGTTCCGATCCCCTCCTCGAGCTGCTTGACCGCTTCGGTGACGGTCGAACGGGCAAGGCCGAGATCCGCGGCCGCAGCGGAAAAACTGCGCCGTTCGACGATCCGGACAAAGAGCTGCATGCGGTCGAGGCGATCCATGGCCTTGTTCACCACAGGCGAATTCTGATGTCAATTCGCCGCCAATTGTTCTTAAGCCGTGTCAGCAATATCTCCTGCCCACCAACCAAGGAGAGATCCCATGACCACCAACGGACAACGCGTCGCGATCGTCACCGGCGCTTCGAAGGGCATCGGCAGAGCCATTGCGCTCCGCCTTGCTGAGGACGGCATCGCCGTCGTCGTCAACTATGCGACCAGCCGGCAGGCCGCCGCCGATGTCGTTGCACAGATCGAAGCCGGCGGCGGCAAGGCGGTCGCGGTGAAGGCGGACGTCGGCAGCCCGACCGCTGCCGCAACCCTGTTCGACGCCGCCGAACAAAGTTTCGGCGGTGCCGACATCCTCGTCAACAATGCCGGCGTGATGCGGCTTGCGCCGCTCGCCGAGATGGACGACGAGGCCTTCGATACCCTGCTCGCCATCAATCTGACCGGGACGTTCCGCGGCATCCGCGAAGCAGGCAAGCGCCTGCGCGACGGCGGTCGCATCATCAACTTCTCGTCGAGCGTGGTCGGTGCCTACGGTCCGGCCTATGGCGGTTATGCCGCCACCAAGGCGGCTGTCGAAGCGATGACCCATGTCGCCTCCAAGGAACTCGGCCGGCGGAAGATCACCGTCAACGCGGTCGCGCCGGGCCCTGTCGAAACCGAGCTGTTCATGACCGGCAAGTCCCAGGAACTGGTCCAGAACATCGTCAAATCGATCCCGCTCAGCCGGCTCGGCCAGCCGCAGGACATCGCCAGCGTCGTCTCCTTCCTCGCCGGCCCCGACGGCGGCTGGGTCAACGGCCAGGTTCTGCGCGCCAATGGCGGCATGATCTGAAACACCAACACATCAACCTGAAGGAAAACCCGATGCCATTCGTCAACATCAAGACGCCAGAAGCCGCACTCAGCAAGGCCCAGAAGCAGGAGATCGTCCACCGCACGACCGAGATGCTGGTCGAATACATGAGCGAGGCCGCGCGGCCTCATACCATGGTGCTGATCGAGGAGGTCAAGGACGGCGGATACGGCCGCGCCGACGAGATTTTCGTGATCCCGGATGCCTATCGCGCCAAAGACGGCGCCTGAGATATTGGACGCTCTCGCTCTCGCCGGGTCCTCCCACCGGGCGGGAGTGACCGACGGCGAAGCATTCGTCGTCGATGGCGACACGCCCGCCGTGCATCGTCGAAGGCCTGAAAACAGAAAGGCCGGCGCCACCTGTCTGGCGCCGGCCCCGTCCCCCACCGACGTTTTTTTGTTTTTTAGAAGCGGTAGGTGACACCTGCCCCGATCAGCCAGGGGTTGATTTTCGCCTTGCCGCTCAGCGGCCCGAGCACGTCGTGGCCGGCTTTCCATTTGGTTTCGAGAAAAATCTTCTTCACGTCGAAATTCACACCCCAGTGCTGGTCGATCATGTAATCGAAACCGACCTGCAGGGCCGCGCCGACATTGTTCTCGACGTCGAGATTGTGGAAGCCCGGCTTTTCCGACTGGTTGTAGAAGAGCGAATAATTGACGCCGGCACCGACATAGGGCTTGAAGGCGCCGAAATTAGTAAAGTGGTATTGCAGCGTCAGCGTCGGCGGCAACAGCCAGGCGCGGCCGACCGGCACGCCGACGGCACCGTCCTCCTTGATATTCGCATAGGTCGTGCCGAGGACCAGTTCGGCGGCGATATTGTCGGTGAAGAAGTAGCTGATATCGAGTTCGGGGATGACCGAGTCGGAAAAGGAGAGGTCCGAACCCGGCACGCCGTTGACCGAGCCGCGGTTCCCAGTGATGACGCCCAAGCCGCGCACGCGGATCTGCCAGGGGCTCCGGCCGGTCGCGGCCTCCTGCGCCACAGGGGCGACGGGAACAGGCGTCAGATCCGCCGCTGCCGCCCCGAATGCGAAAAAAGCCGCACCCGCGCCCGCGATCCATCTCAGATGCCGTGCCCCGCTCGTGTCCATGTAAGCTCTCCTGCTTGCGTTTGATCTTGCAGGGAGAGGCTTAGGAGCGGGCGGCGAGAGTCGGATTGATCAGGATCAACCGCTGCCGGCGGATGCGCGGCGGCGGCCCGAAACGGAGAATTTGTCGCACGAAAAACCCCGCCTCCTCGCGGGCGCTCCAACAGGAACGCTCCACCGGAGAGGCGGGGTCTGGGCAGATCGTCGGGGCGCGAGGCCTTGAGTGCTGAATTGCCTACGGTCGAGAACGCGACCTCCTCAGGCCAGCTTGCGCCCGTTGGCGACGATCATGCCGGCCGCACCTTCCAGCCAGCCGGCCTTGAGTTCGAGCGCCAGGAAACGAGAGCGCTCGAAGGGGCCGGGCATGACGAGATGCCGGGTCTTGTCGGCGAAGAAGCCGAACCGTTCGTAATAGGCCGCATCGCCGACCAGCAGGACAGCACCGTGGCCGCGCTTGTGCGCCTCGGTGATCGCTGCACGCATCAGAGCCGCGCCGATGCCCTTGCCTTCGTGAGCGCAATCGACCGCGAGCGGGCCGAGCAGCAGCGCATCGATGGCCTGGCCTTCAGACGAAATGCCGGCCTCTACGTTCCAAAGACGCACGGTGCCGATCACGTGGCCGGCGCCGTCGCGGGCAACGATGGCGAGCCCTTCGGCCGGCACGCGGTTGCGGCGGATCTTTTCCGACGACTTCCGGCGACGATCCGGGCCCATGGCGCGGTCGAGCAGGGTTTCGCGGGCGACTACGTCGGCCGGCGTTTCGGCGTCGATGGTGAAAGTGGAGTTCGGCGCAAAGAATGCGCGTACAGAATCAAGAACAGCGGCCATCGTGGCCTCCCGTACCCAATACCGTTATGAGCGGCGATGAAGAGGAATTGTGAATTTGCCGCCCCGGCTGGTTACGGGGCCGGCGGTATTTAGATGACGTAAGCCTTCAGGGGGTCGAAACCGTTGAAGGCGACGGCCGAGTAGGTCGTCGTATAGGCGCCGGTGCCTTCGATCAGAACCTCGTCGCCGATCGTCAGGGTGACGGGCAGCGGATACATGTTCTTTTCGTACATCACGTCGGCGCTGTCGCAGGTCGGGCCGGCGAGAACGCAGGGTTCCATCTCGTCGCCGTCCCGCTCGGTGCGGATCGGGTAGCGGATGGCCTCGTCCATGGTTTCGGCCAGACCGCCGAACTTGCCAATGTCGAGGAAGACCCATCGGTGATTGTCGTTGTCCGACTTCTTCGACACGAGGACGACTTCAGCCTTGATGACGCCCGCATTGCCGACCATGCCGCGACCCGGCTCGATGATCGTCTTCGGCAGGTTGTTGCCGAAATACTTGCGCAGCGAAGCAAAGATCGCTTTGCCGTATTCCTCGGCCTTCGGCACGTCGCGCAGATACTTGGTCGGGAAACCGCCGCCCATGTTGACCATCTGCAGAACGATGCCCTGCTTTGCGAGCGAACCGAAGACGCGCTTGGCATCGGCAAGAGCCGCATCCCAGGCATCGACCTTGGTCATCTGCGAGCCGACATGGAAGGACACGCCGTAGGACTCCAGGCCCATCTGGTGCGCGTAGACGAGCACGTCGACGGCCATCTGCGGCACGCAGCCGAACTTGCGCGACAGCGGCCATTCGGCGCCTTCGCCGTCGGTCAGCACGCGGCAGAATACCTTGGCACCCGGGGCAGCGCGGGAAATCTTCTCGACTTCCTCATGGCTGTCGACGGCATAGAGGCCAACGCCGAGCGCGAAGGCGCGAGCGATGTCGCGTTCCTTCTTGATCGTGTTGCCGAAGGAGATGCGGTCGGCGGAAGCGCCGGCGTCGAGCGCCATCTGGATTTCGGCGACCGAGGCGCAATCGAAGTTGGAACCCATCGAAGCGAGCAGCTTCAGGATTGCCGGTTCCGGGTTGGCCTTGACCGCGTAATAGATCGCGCTGTCCGGCAATGCATGACGGAAGGCGGTGAAATTGTCGCGCACGACGTCGAGATCGACAACAAGATACGGTCCTTCGGGACGCTGGGTCTTGATGAAGTCAAGGATGCGAGCAGTGGTCATCGATCAGTCCCTTCAAAATCTCAAAGCTCCGGCTGTGAACCGGAGGACAAAGGACGGATGAGAATGCGTTCAGCCCGGTTGGTGGAGACACCGGTACCGTGAACACGCTCAAACGCGCGATAAGTGGATCAACGCTCTGCCACGAACAATGATCCGGCTTTGTCTGCCATGGATTGGAGGGAGGTCCCTACCGCACTTCCGGCAATGATGGTGTGCCTCTTCAGTAACCCCCGCTGATGGAAAGCAGGGAGAGAACAAAAAGGCCCGCACCGTCGTTGCTTCAGATGTCCTCGCATTTCCCGGATGGCCGGAATAGCGACTGGAGGGGTTAGTTCCAGGTACCTTACCGATGACCTCACCAAATAGA
The DNA here is from genome assembly GCF_002968555.1 of Neorhizobium sp. T6_25. NCBI lineage: Bacteria > Pseudomonadati > Pseudomonadota > Alphaproteobacteria > Hyphomicrobiales > Rhizobiaceae > Neorhizobium > Neorhizobium sp. T6_25. Next base: position 291,616 of record NZ_PVBL01000002.1, on the reverse strand, counting down.
GGGTCGGCGGACACCCACGGGCACGTGCGACTTTGGGCTGACCGGGAGATAAGAATATTCGCGGTCATAATCAAGAGTTTTTTTTGCCCGTCACCGAAATTTCGCATTGCACAATTCCATGCTAAATCCCAACTAGGATCGACCAGACTAAAAGGGGCGACATTTGGACACTCTAACGCGCATGCGGGCCTTCATCGATGTGGTTGAAGCAGAAGGCTTTTCAGCCGCAGCCCGGCGGACCGGGCGGTCGAAGGCTCTGCTTTCCAAATACGTGCGCGAACTGGAAGACGATCTCGGCGCGCTACTGCTCAATCGCACCACCCGCCAGTTCTCGATGACCGAGGCCGGCCACACCTATTACCGGACTGCCGCCGACATCCTCAAGGAGATCGACAATCTCGCCGACCTGGTGCGCGAGAACAATGCCGATCTGAAGGGACGCCTGCGCGTTTCCGTGCCGCGGACCTTCATCGATGCCGAGGTCGGCCAGTCGCTGATCGATTTCGCCAAGAGCCACACGGAAGTGTCGCTGGAAATCGTCGCCGAGGACCGGTTCGTCGACCTGATCGAGGAAAATTTCGACCTCGCGATCCGAATCACCAAGCTCGAGGATTCCGGGCTGATCGCCCGAAAGCTCTCAGACTTCCGGGTCTATACGGTAGCAACCGCCGATTTCGTCGCCAAATACGGTCCGCTCGAACACCCCCGGGACCTGAACCGCGTCCCCTTCATCATCGACACCAATTCCCGCTGGCACAACAATGTCCGCTTCACCGACAAGGATGGCTCGACGATCTCGGTCGCCGTCAGCGGCCCGGTCGAGATCAACAGCCCGCAGGCGACGTTGCGTGCCGCCCGCGCGGGCCTCGGCGTCGCGATCATTCCGGATTTCATCGCCAACGCCTCGATCCAGTCAGGCGAGCTGGTGACGCTGTTCGACGATTATATTGCCAAGGACCGAGGTATCTACGCGGTTTATCCGCATCGCCGCTACCTGCCGGCCAAGGTCAGAAGCTTCGTCGACTTCCTCTCCACCTGGTTCCGCCGCCAGCATTGACCGAGGCGGGCGCCCGGCGCCTCGCCGGTCCCTACGGCAAATGAGGTAATGCCTTCGTGGCAAGTCGACCTATTGGCCGGCTTGCCGGAGCTTGGCTTCGATCAGCATAGTGCGGCTCAGCGTGCGAAAGTCTCGGCATCGCGGAGGATCGACGTCCATGCAGAAAAGCCTGGCGATGTTCGTGTCGGCACCGGTGATCGAGGCCGCGAACGGCAAGCTGGTGCTCGACAAGAAGTTCGTTTCCGGCATGGCCCTGCATGTGCGGCACTGGTCGGGGCCGGTCACCTGTTTCATCCGGCGCGGCGCGACCGACATACCGTTCGGCGGTCGCTACGACATCGGCGAACTTGATTTCCGGGTGCGTATCCTGGAGCCGGAGGAACGGGTATCGGTGGACCATCTCGCCGATTTCGACCTCGCGCTGCTGTCGGGAGATTCCTACCTCGACCTCTTAGCCCCCGAGGCGATTCGGAAAGCTCGGAGCGCCGTCGTCTATTCGATCGAATACACCCACCAGACCCGGCTGCAGATCATCTCGCTCGACGATACGCGCAGCCTGCCGCGGAAAATCTACGGCATGGCCTGGACGGTGATGCAGGAATACAAGCGCAAGCGCGCGTTCCGCGCCGCCCGCGGCATTCAGGCGAACGGTTACCCGGCCCACACGGCCTACCGCGACATGGGCGGCAGCCAACTCCTCTATCTCGACAACCGCATGAAACCGGCGATGTTCGCGACGCCGCAGGAGATGAATGCCCGAAAACGGCATCTCCTGAGCGGCGAGCCGTTGCGGCTCATCCATTCCGGGCGGCTCGAACCGATGAAGGGCGTGCAGGACCTCGTTCCGATCGCCAGGCTGCTTGGCGAACGGGGCGTCGATTTCACCCTGACGATCTACGGCGAGGGAAGCCTGTCCGGTGCGATCGACGCCGATATCCGCAGGCACTGGCTGCACGACTGCGTCTTCCTCAAGGATCCGGTCGATTTCGAGCAGGAGCTCGTGCCGCTGACGCGCAACCGGGCCGATATCTTCCTCAGCTGCCACAGGCAGTCGGATCCCTCCTGCACCTATATCGAGACGATGGGCTGTGGCGTGCCGATCGTCGGGTACGACAACAGGATGTGGTCGGCGCTGATGGCCGAGTCGAAAGCCGGCTGGATCGCCCCGCTCGGCGACATCAGGGCGGTGGCCGACCGGTTGGCCGCCCTCGACAAGGACCGCTCGTCCATCCTGGAGTGCGGCGAGAATGCGCTTCAGTTCGCCCAGGGCTGGGATTTCGAGAGCCAGTTCCGCAAGCGCATGGAGCATCTGGAAAATCTCACCCGGCACTAGACCGGGGCTGGACATGTGACCGGTTCGAGTCGAAATTCCGTCTCATTTGCGCTGCACTGCAAGGGGCGGACGAACCGGGAGCCACAGGGCGAATGCGATATCGAGTCATGACCATTGCCGCGCTGGCGGCAGCCTGTCTTCCGCTGCCCGCTATCGCCCATCCGCACATCTTCGCCGAGGCGCGGCTCGAAGTGGTGGCCGGAACCGACGGCAACATCGCGGAACTGCACAATGTCTGGCGGTTCGACGAGGTGTTCTCGTCGAGCGTGCTGCTGGATTTCGACAAGAACACCGACCTGAAGCTCGACGCCAAGGAACTTGCAGCGCTCGGCGAGGTCATGCGCAAATCGCTCGGCGACTACCACTATTTCACGACGATCACCCTGAACGGCGCGACCGTCGGGGTGCAGAAGCCGGACGTGATCCACGTCTCGCTCGACGGCAACCAGCTCCTTGTCCTGTTTGCGGTCAAGCCCGAAAAGCCGGTGCCGCTCAAGGGCCGGCTGACCTTCGGCGTTTACGACCCCTCCATGTACACCTCGATCGACTTCCCGACCGATGGCGACCTGAACGTCAAGGGCGATGGTTTTTCGCATTGCCAGCACAAAGTGGTGCGCCCCGACCCCGACGAGGTGATCTCGCAGAACAGCAAGTCGCTGACGGACGCCTTCTTCAACGATCCGACCGGCACCGACATGTCGAAACTCTTCGCCACCCGACTGGAACTGACATGCTGACGATCCGCCGTGCCCTTTCCCCTTCGGCCATGATCCCTGCCCTTCTCTTTGTTGCGGCGGCAGGCATCCTGATGACGGGTTCGGCGCATGCGCAATCGCCTCTCGGCGTCGGTTCGGCCGAGCCCTCGTTCTCGGTCGGCGGGCCGCTCGGTCCGTTCTTCGCCTGGATCAATTTTTACCAGCAGTCCTTCTACCGGGCGCTGACCGGTTCGCTGAAGGCGATGCGCGAGGATCCCTGGGCGCTGTCCGGCCTGATCGGGCTGTCGTTCGCTTATGGCGTCTTCCATGCCGCCGGCCCCGGCCATGGCAAGGCGGTGATCTCCTCCTACATGATCGCCAACGAGATCGAACTCCGGCGCGGCGTCGTCATCTCCTTCATCTCCGCGCTGCTGCAGGGCGTGGTGGCCGTGCTGCTCGTCGGCGCGGCCTATCTGGTACTGCGCGGCTCGGGCATCACCATGACGGCGGCGACCCAGGCGATGGAGATCGCCAGCTTCGCCATGGTCGCCCTTTTCGGCGCCTGGCTGCTGGTGAAGAAGATCCGGGCGCTCCGGATGCGCGTCGTCAACATGCCCATGGCAGCCCCTGCCGGTAACGGACGCGGCTCCACCGGGCTCAATTTCCAGGCCGTCGAGATCAACGATCACGACTACCAGGGCACCGGCGACTATTGCGAAACCTGCGGCGTCAGCCACATGCCCGATCCCGCCCTGCTGAAGTCCAGGGATTTCAGCCTGCACGAGGCCTGGTCGGCGATCATTGCTGTCGGCCTACGCCCCTGCTCGGGCGCGATCCTGGTGATGAGTTTCGCGCTTTTGAACAGCCTCTATCTCGGCGGCGTGCTTTCGGTTCTCGCCATGTCGATCGGCACTGCAATCACCGTCACCATCCTTGCGACGCTCGCGGTCACCGCCAAGGACCTCGCCGTCCGCTTTGCCGGCCCGGGCTCGCGCGCTGGGCGGCGTGTCACCCATGCGATCGAGATCGGCGGCGCCTTGTTCGTGCTGCTGGTCGGTCTGTCGCTGCTCGGCGCCGCGCTGCAGGCCTCCGGCTCCGGCGGCTGACGCCAATCAGACCGTAACGACGATCTTGCCGAACTGTGCGTTTGATTCCAGAAAGCGATGCGCTGCGGCGATCTCCTCGAACGGAAACGTCCTGGCGACGACCGGCTTCAGCAGCCCTCTCTCCACACCATCGGCAATGAAGGACCTGGCCTCCGTCAGTCGAGCCGGATCGCCGGTTATTTCGTGGACAAGATAGCCCCGTAAGGTCAGGCGTTTCGCAAGCACCTCGAAGAGGGGAAACGGCGTCGGCTCTCCACTCAGGCCACCGTACTCGATGAGGATTCCGTCCTGCGACATCGCGGCGGTCAGCGGCTGGAAAATCGGCCCGCCGATCGCATCGAACACCACCCGGACACCGTCCTTCCCGGCGATCTCCTCAAGCCTCGCCTGCAGGTCCTCCTCCGAAGAAGCGATCACCTCGGCCGCTCCCGCATCCAGCAGGGCCTGCTTCTTGACCGAGTTGCGCGTTACCGCAATCGGGATGGCACCCACGAGCCTGGCCATCTGGATCGCCGCCAGTCCGACACTGCTGGATGCCGCGGTGATGACAATGAAATCACCGCGTTTTAGCCCCGCAATGCCGATCAGCGCGCCATAGGCGGTCAGATAGGCCATCCAGAGCGCCGCGGCGCCGACGAAGTCGAGCCTTGCCGGATGTTTGACGACCATCGATTCGGGAAAGGTGACGAGATCGCCATAGGCGGGCCAACGGACCATCGAGATCGGCGGTATAGTGCTGACGACATCGCCCACGACGAAATTCTTCACCCCTTCACCGAGCGCATCGACGATACCGGCCGCTTCGAGCCCGAGGCCCGATGGAAGCACCGGCGTCTCGATATAGGTGCCGGCGCGAAGCAGCGCTTCGGCGCGGTTGAGACCGAGCGCCTTGACCCGGATGCGGACTTCGTCCCTGCCGGGCGGCTGAAGTTCGAAAGCCTCGATGCGCAGAACCTCCGGCCCACCATGTTCATGAAAGCGGACGACACGTGCCATTTCTTCCAGACTCCAAAATAATCGAATGGAATGAGCTATGCCGATCTCCAGATCGGCGATAAATCAGCCTTTCGGTATTTCAGAAGAAACCAGGTGTTTTGAATATGGACCGGCTGACCAGCATGGCCGTCTTCGTCAAGGCGGTGGATCTCGGCTCCTTTGCGGCCGCAGCCGCCGCGCTCGACATGTCGGCGCCGATGGTCGGCAAGCATGTCCAGTTTCTGGAAGAGCGGCTCGGCGTGCGACTTCTCCATCGCACGACGCGCCGCCAGAGCCTGACGGATTTCGGGCGGGATTATTACGACCGCTGCCGGCTGATCCTGTCGGAGGCCGCTGCCGCCGATGCGCTTGCCGCAGACCATCAGTCCGAACCGCGCGGCAGGCTGCGCATCACCATGCCCGTCCATTTCGGCCGACATTGCGTGCTTCCCGTGCTGATGGAATTTGCCCGCGGCTATCCTGCGCTGGAGCTGGACCTCTCCTTTGCGGACCGCCTCGTCGACCTTGCGGAAGACGGCTACGATCTGGCAGTCAGGACCGGTGAGCTTGGCGACCGCAGCGGTGTGATCGCCCGCAAAGTGGCCCGCCAGCAGATGATCGTCTGCGCCTCGCCGGCCTATATCGCCGAGGCCGGACAGCCGCGTGCGATTGAGGATCTGGTGTCCCATCGGGCGGTTGTCTATCGCCGGACCGGCCCCGTTCCGCCCTGGCTGTTTCCGCGCGATGGTGCCCCGCCCGTCGAAGTGTTGCCGCCCAATCGTTTTCGGCTTGACGATCTCGACGCGGTTGCCGATGCGGCGGCGATGGGAATGGGGCTTGCCTGGCTGCCCTCCTGGCTGGTGCGCGAACGTATCCGCCAGCGCGCACTGGTGCGGCTGCTGCCGGAGGAGCCACCGTTTCTGTATGATTGTCATGCGCTGTGGCTGCAGACGCCGCATCTGCCACTCAAGGTCCGCCTGACGGTCGACGCCTTGGCCGCCGCGCTACCCCGGTTGATGACTTGATGCGGTCATCTACGGCGCTGGTAGCGCGCCCGCAGCCAGAAGATCGCGAAGAAGCCGAGCAGCAGCATCGAGCCGACGACCACGGCCAGTACCGGGGAAAACTGGGCGATCCACATGACGATCGTCGGCAGAAAATAGATCACCAGTCCGACGCCTGCGAGGATCACCGCCGCGGCGATCGCCTGCGATTTTGCCTCGGGCGTCATGCCACAGCTCCCTTGGCAAGCTCGGCGCGGATATCTTCGAGCCGCCGCTTCTGGGTGCCGTCCGCCTCGAAATTCTCGGGCGAAAGCCATGCTTCGAAAGCGGCCTTCAGGAGCGGCCATTCCACATCGATCATCGAAAACCAGGCAGTATCGCGATTGGCGCCCTTGGAGATGACATGCTGGCGGAACACGCCTTCGAAGGTGAAGCCGTAGCGACGGGCGGATGCCTTGCTTGGCTCGTTCTCGTTGTGGCATTTCCATTCGTAGCGGCGGTAGTCGAGCCCTTCGAACACGTGCCTGGCCATCAGGTAGTGCACTTCGGTCGACAGCGGCGAACGCTTCATGTCGGCGCCGTGCGCCACGGAGCCGACCTCGATGACGCCGTTCTTCGGGTCAGGCCGCATGTAGCTTGCCATGCCGACCACCTTGCCGGTGGCGTTATCACGCGACACGAGCGTCACGAAATTCGAATGGACGCGAGCGTTTTCCAGCCAGTCGCCGAAGGCGCCGACATCGGCAAAATCGTCGTTGGGGAAATATTTGAGAAGCGGATTGATGCCCTCGGCGCCGCCGAGCCCGTCCCACAGCGCCTGGACGTGGGTGTCCCTGTCATAGGGTTCGAGCGTCACGAACCGGCCCTTGAGGGTGACCGGAGCCGGGGCGGCAACTTTGTAGTTCTTCAGATCGCGCATATCAGCCTCTTGCATCGTGGCTGAGGCTTAGGCCAGCGACGGGGGAAAGGCAACTGGTGGGGCCACGCCCTGCCCGCCGGTCAGACGACAAGACTTCGCCAAGATGCACGGAGACAGATTGAAGACCGTGTCTTCGTGGTCAAGCGCGCCCATCCGGATATTCCGCCGGCCCCTTGATCTCGATCTTGTTGCCGAACGGATCATGAATGTAAAACGAGTGCCCCATGCCGCGAGCCCCGCCGTGGAAAGCCTCCTGGGCAATCTCGATACCATGGCTCTGCAAATGCAGGCGCAGTTCGTCGTGATCGAAAGGGCTGGTCGCGATGCAGATATGATCGACGTTGCGGCCACCAGCGACCGGAGGAGCAGCCTTTTTCCCGCCCGGCTGCGTTATGTCCCACAGAACGATCAGCGACGACCCGCACCAGACCTGTTCCATCCCAAGGGCCGGGTACGAATAACCCGGCCGGCAACCCAGGACGCCGCAATAGAAATCAAGCGCACGCTCCATGTCGTCGATCAGAAGGACAACATGATCGATGCCGACAGGGGAAAAAGGGATTGCCATGACGGCTCGCCTACGCCTTGACCTTGGCCGCAGATACCGTCGCGTCGATATGGGCGATCAGCGCATCGTCCAAGCCGAGGCGGCCGGCGAGCAGATCGAGGTAGCCGCGTTCGGCGCGGGTGTCCGGATCGATGGTCAGGCGCGAGGCGGCGTAGATCTCGACCTTCTGTTCCTCGGTGCGGGCAGCGGCGACGAGGTCGTCGATATCCACCGGATTGGCGAGCTCGTTCTCGATGAAGGCTTCCGCCTCGGCGCCGAGATCGACCGCATGCACCTTGTCCATGATGTTGGCGCGCTCGCCGGCATCAATATGCCCATCGGCCTTGGCGGCGGCGATCATTGCCCGCACGAGCGTCAGCGCAAAATCGTTGGTGAGAGCGGGAGACTGCGGATGGAAGGGGGAATCGGCCGGCGGTGTCAGGAGCGGCTTGTCGGCCTGAGGCGCCGGCTGAGGCACGGCTTCGGGAGACTTGCCCGACTGATAGTTCTTGTAGGCGAGATAACCGAGGCCGGCGATCGCCGCGATGCCGCCGACAGCTGCGACATTGCCGGCGATGTTGCGGCCGGTCTTGGTGCCGAGGACGGCCGCGAGGATGGCGCCGGTGGCGAGCGGGTTGTTCTTGGCAAGCTGGGTCGCCTGCCCTGCCCGGTCTCTCACACTTCCCCCCGACATGCCCGGAACCTGTGATCCCAGAAATTGGTCGAGAAGCTTCTTTGCGTCGAACATCGCACATCTCCCTGTTGTGTTTCCGGGGAGAGATAGGGATGCGATTGTGAAATTACAAAGACGGGTTGCGGGTGGATTGGTGCCGCGAGGGAATAAAAGGCTCGAAGAGGTTGCCTCGACAGCCGACACCAGGTTGCTCATTGCTGGTTCTGCGGCAAACCGTCGGCAATGTCGTAATAATCGCCTTTGTCGGCGACGAAGATATGCTTGTTCAAACGGGTCCTGGTCGGGCCGTCAAACGCGCCCATGGCAACGGCGATCCATTCCCTGTGCGGCGGATTCCAGAAGAGGGAAGAGCCGCACGTGGCGCAAAACCCGCGCCGGACCTTCTCGGAAGACTGGAACCAGGTAATATTCTCCGCACCCCTGACCGTCAGCCGTCCCCTTTCGACATCCGTGGATGCGAAATAATGGCCGGACTGTTTCCGGCATTTGGAGCAATGGCAGGCGTCCGGCGCGGACAGTTCACCCTCGATCTCGAAGGTGACCGCACCGCAGAGACATGATCCCTTGTGCATGCAAGCCCTCCCCGATAGCACGTCAGAGCTTCGAAGCGAGTTCCGGTTACGCCTTCAGCGCCGCCGCCTCCGAAGCGAGCTTGGTGATGCCGGCCCAGTCGCCGGCCGAGACCAGCTCTTTCGGCGCGACCCAGGAGCCGCCGACGCAGATGACGTTCGGCAGCGACAGGTAGTCGTTGGCGTTCTTCAGCGAAATGCCGCCCGTCGGGCAGAACAGCGTGCCGGCGAGCGGCGAAGACAGCGCCTTCAGGTAGGCGGCACCGCCGGCCTGTTCGGCGGGGAAAAATTTCAGCACTTCGTAGCCGGCTTCGCGCAGCGTCATCACTTCGCTGGCGGTCGCAGCACCCGGCAGAAGCGGCACGGGAGAGTCCTTGGCGGCGGAAAGCACGCCGGGCGTCACGCCGGGCGAGACGATGAAGGTCGAGCCCGCCTTGACAGCCGCCTCGTAGTCGCGGGCGTTGAGAATGGTGCCGGCGCCGACATTGGCGCCTTCGACCTCGGCGGCCACCGCCTTGACCGCATCGAGGGCGGCGGGCGTGCGCATGGTGATCTCGATGGCCCTCAGGCCGCCGGCGACCAGCGCCCGTGCAAGGCCCACCGCCGACTTGGCGTCGTCGACGATCAGCACCGGTACCACCGGCTGCAGTTTCAGGATGGAAAGCAGCTTTTCCGTCTTGCCGGTCATGGTAAGGTCTCCGCTGAAACGATTGAAACTTTGAGGTCGAGATACCCCTCAAGCCCGCCATTGTCGAGAAAAAACAGGCCTCCCACGTCGAACGGGTTTGCGGGACGCGGAGTTTGCACTAGGGTTGCAACAATTGTGGAAGTTCCCGAGGCGGCGGGTGGAGCATGGCCAAGGAAATCGAACGGAAATTTCTGGTGAAGAGCGACGGCTGGCGCTCGGAGGTCTCGTCATCCTCCGATTTCCTGCAGGCCTATGTCGCATCCGGCGACGACCGTTCGGTGCGGGTGCGGATCATGGACGGCAAGCGCGCCAAGCTGGCCATCAAGATCGGGCGGGAACTGCTAGCCCGCGACGAATTCGAATACGAAATTCCGCTTGGCGACGCCGAGGAGATGGCGAACGCCGCCGTCGGCGTGGTGCTCCAAAAGACCCGCCACGAGGTCCGGCACGAGGGTTATACCTGGGAGGTGGATGTCTATGACGGAGCCTACAAGGGACTGGTCGTCGCCGAGGTCGAGGTGGAGGACGAGGGCGCCCTGCCCGACATTCCGGACTGGATCGGCGAAGAGATCACCGGCGACCGGCGGTATTCCAACATGGTGATGGCGACCGAAGATTTGAGCGGAGAATTGTGTCATGGCGTACCGTCTGCGGCCCGCTAAATCCTTCACCGACGAGTTCCGCTCGGTTGCGGAAAGCCAGCTTTCCCACGCGATCCGGCTGCTGCAAGACCAGCCGGACGGGCCGCACGAAGCGGTGCACGGCGCGCGAAAACGCTTCAAGCGGGTGCGTGCGCTCTACCGGCTGATCCAGCCGGACGCAAAAACGTTCCGCCGGCAGGAAAACACCCGTATCCGCGACATGGCGCAGACGCTGTCGGCCGTGCGCGACGCCACCGCTTTGGTCGAGACGGTCGACTACCTCGCCGGCCACGCAGGTTCTCCCGAAGAGCTTGCCGCCCTCACCGCGGCCTCCAAGGCGCTGACCGAACGTCGCGACCGGATCGCTTCGGCGGAACACGACCTGCCGGCCAAGATGGCGGCCGCTGCCGCCACCTGCCGCGCGGCGATCGCGGCCCTCGACGACCTCGACCTCGACGACGATCCGCACAAGACGGCCAAACGGCTCGCCAAAGCCTGGAAGAGCCAGCGCGAGAAGGCGCTCGGCGCCCTCGCCGGCTGCGAGGAACACGGCGATGCGGAGACCTATCACGAGCTGCGCAAATGCGGCCAGACCTATTGGATGCACCTGTCGCTGCTCGGCGGGATCTGGCCTTCCGCCATGCTCGCCAAACAGCAGCAGGCGAAGGCCCTGGTCGACCTGCTCGGCCACGAACACGATCTTTCGGTGCTGACCGGTCTCGTCAACGAAAACCCGGAACTGTTCGGCGACAGCGATACGCTGGCCCGGGTGCTCGGCGCCATCATCGCCCGCCAGCAGGCGCTACGGCACGAGGGCCTGCTGGCGGCCCACCACGTGTTTGCCGACAGCGCCGAGATGGAAAGCGGCCTGATCGCGCTGCTATGGAAAAAGGCGGCCACCGCACCTCGCAAGGAGCGCCGTGCGGCAAAGCTGCACAGGGCTGTCGCGGCGCACGAGAAAGAAACCGCGTTGCGCGGATAGTCCGGAAACTGTATTTCAGCGCCATGACCGAAAACATCTTTCAAACCCGCCCGGAAGCGACGGGCGTCTGGCTCGTTGCCGCGCTCTATCATTTTGCGCGTTTCGACCGCTATGAGAGCTTCCGCGAGCCGTTGCAGGCCTTCTGCGACGAAAACGGCATCAAGGGCACGCTGCTGATCGCCCGCGAGGGGATCAACGGCACGGTTGCCGGTTCCGACGCGGCGATATCAGGCCTTCTCGCCTATCTGCGCGCCCAGCCGGAATTCGCACGCCTCGAGCACAAGGAAAGCCGCGCGTCGAAGATGCCCTTCCTGCGCATGAAGGTGCGGCCGAAGAAGGAAATCGTCACCATGGGCGTCGAGGATATCGACCCCAAGCGCATCGTCGGCACCTATGTCGAGGCGAAGGACTGGAACGCACTGATCTCCGATCCGGAAACCATCGTCATCGACACCCGCAACGATTACGAAACGGCGATCGGCATCTTCAAGGGCGCCGTCGATCCGCAAACCAAGACCTTTCGCGAGTTTCCCGACTGGGTGAAGAACAATCCCGGCCTGCACAACAAGCCGAAGATCGCCATGTACTGCACCGGCGGCATCCGCTGCGAAAAGGCGACCGCCTTCATGAAGGAACAGGGGTTCGACGAGGTTTTCCACTTGAAGGGCGGCATCCTCAAATATCTGGAGGAAGTGCCCGCGGAGGAAAGTCTCTGGGAAGGCGCCTGCTTCGTTTTCGACGAACGCGTTTCAGTCGAGCACGGCCTCAAGGAGGGCAACCACAAGCTCTGCCACGCCTGCCGCAGCCCGATCACCGCTGAAGAAGTGAGCTCGCCCCATTACGAGGAAGGCGTCTCCTGCTCGACCTGCTACCCGACCCGCACCGAGGAAGACCGCGATCGCTACCGCCAGCGCCAGTTGCAGATCGCGCTCGCCAAAAAGCGTGGTGTTAGGCATATCGGCGGCTGAAGTTCGTTCGCGCCAGACGGGCTGGCGCGAGCGGATCACGGCTGTTTCAAGCCGCCTGCGGCATCCGGGCGATCACCTTGATTTCGAAATCGAAACCGGCAAGCCAGTTGACGCCGACGGCCGTCCAGGTCGGATAGGGCGGCTCGCCGAGCACCTTTTCCCGCACGGCCATCATGGTTTCGAATTGACTCTGCGGATCGGTATGGAAGCTCGTGACGTCGACGACGTCCCGAAACGTGCAGCCGGCAGCCTTCAGGACGGCCTCCAGGTTGTCGAAGGCCAGCTGCACCTGACGTTCGAAGTCGGGCTCCGGTGATCCGTCCGTCCGGCTGCCGACCTGGCCGGAAACGAACAGAAGGTCTCCCGAGCGGATGGCCGCCGAATAACGGTGCTGCTCATAGAGTGCGTGCCGACCGGCGGGAAAGATTGCCTCGCGTGAGCTCATTGCTTCATTCCTCTTTGGAAGGCCGGTTTCCGCAGCGCGATGCCACCGGGGATGGTGCACACGGCTTGGTTCATGTCCGGCCTTGGCTTCGTCATACGGGCGTTTACATACGCCGCGCACGTCTCCTATTTCAACATACGCCACGTATGTCAATTGACATACGTGGCGTATGTTCCTGAAAACATCAAGAGGAGAGAATAACCCGCTCAGCCGGCGAAATGGAATCCGGGGTCAAGTCTGCGGAACGCAGTGGCCCACGTAAGGCGTATGAAACTACGCCGCTCCGCTCATCCCGCCCGGCAGGCGGTTGCCGCGGTAGATGATGTCGATTTCCTGCGACGACATCGGCTTGCCGAACATGTAGCCCTGCAGTTCGTCGCAGCCGGTCAGCCGCAGCTGTATGGCCTGCGCCTCGGTTTCGACGCCCTCGGCGGTGACCGGGATTTCCAGCGAGCGAGCGAGCGCCACGGTCGCCTGCAGAAGATCGATGGCGCGGCCGCCCTCTTCCAGCGCGTGCACCAGCGACTTGTCGATCTTCATCCGGTCGAAGCCGAACTGGCGCAGATAGCCGACGCTCGAAAAGCCGGCGCCGAAATCGTCGAGCGCGATCTTCACCCCGAGCTGCTTCAGCTTGGCAAGTGCCGCACGGGCGCGTTCCGGGTTCTGGATGAAATAGCCCTCGGTCATTTCGAGCGTGATGCGGGAAGGATCGGCACCGGTCTTGCGGAATACCGAAGCGACGTGCACGGCAAACGCCGGATCGCGGAACTGGCCGGGGGAGATGTTGACTGCGAGCTTGAGCTCCGGCCACAGCGTCAGCGTCTCGCAGGCGCGGTGCAGCACGAACAGGCCGAGCTGGTCGATCAGGCCGGTGGATTCGGCGATCGGAATGAAGACGTCGGGAGACACGGGGCCGTAACCGGTGCGGTGCCAGCGCGCCAGCGCCTCCACGCCGATGATGCGCCATGTCCTGGCATCGACGACCGGCTGGTAGACGACGTTGACCTCGCGGCGCTCGATGGCGATCCTGAGGTCGATCTCCAGCATGTTGCGATCTTCGCGCTCGGCATCCATTTCCGGCCGATAATATTCGGTCCGGCCGCGGCCGGTTTCCTTGGCGTGATACATGGCCATGTCGGAACGCCGCACCAGTTCCTCGCCGGAGACCTTGCCGCGCGGCGAGATGGCGACGCCGATGCAGGTGCCGATGGTCGCAACCCTTTCGCCGATCACGAAGGGCTCGCCGAAGAAGCCGAGAATATGATCGCTCAGCGTCTCCACCGCCCGGCCGATATCCGTGGCCGTAAGCGCGATGGCGAATTCGTCGCCGCCGACGCGGGCAAGGATCGCCGTCTCTCCGACCAGCGTCTTGAGGCCGGCCGCAACCCCGCGGATCAGCTTGTCTCCGGTGCCATGGCCATAGGCGTCGTTGACTTCCTTGAACCCGTCGAGATCGAGATAGAGCAGCGCCACGTCCTCGTTGCTGCGGCGGCTTTGCTGGACCAGCGCGTCGAGTGCTGCAAAAAAGCCGGCGCGGTTGAGAAGCCCGCTCAGCCGGTCGCTCATCGCCAGATGCCGTGCCGCCGCCTCGTCCGCCTTGAGGCGGTTGAGCGTATTGCTGCCGCTGACGAAGAGGAGGAGGAAAAACAGGCCGACCATCGCCAACGCGCAATAGACAAGCGGCCGGACCTGCAGATAGGCGGCATTGCCGGGCATGCGCGAATTCCACACGAGCCGCTGCAGCGCCTTGCCGTGGATATTGCGAATCTCCACCATGTTGGGGACCGTATCGCCGGCACCGGCAAAACGAAGCCCCCCGATGACATAGGTTTCCGAGAGCTTCAGGATCTTCTTCTCGTCGAGATGCCGGCCAAAGATCAGGAACCGGCGCCCTTCGACGGGTTGGGCGAGCTCACCGGACTTCGGGCGGATGAGTGCCACGCCGACGGCCGCCACGCCTTTTTGGGTCCCCACGAAACCCGCCGCCTCCGGCACCGTTTCGGCGCTGGCGCTGCTTGCCTTGTCGAACAGCGTCCAGAGCGAGGTGTCGAAATAATTCTGCGGCGACCAGGTGACGGGAGCGCCGTCCTGATAGGCCATCAGAACATTGCGGTCCGTATCCATGATGAGCGCCAGGTCGAAAAGATCGCTGTTGGCGGTCATGTCGCCGTAGTTGCCGACGACCCAGGCATCGTCGCCGGCATAGACGAACTGGGCGGCGTCATCCCACGCCGCGTAGTCGTTCAGCGTCGCATGCAGCTGCTCCTGAAACGTCTGGATCGCGCCGGAGGTCGTCTCGCGCGAGCGTTCGTCGTCGAGGCGATTGGCATAGTCGGCGATGCGGTCGAGCGCGGTCAGGATGAAGATCGTCACCAGCACCACGACCACAGCGAAGGCAAGTAGCATCGACGTCACGGCGGAGCGACGGCCAAGTGTTGCGGAGCGGCGAAAGCGGGATGGAAGAAGCCGCATCTAAGACCTCATGAAGCCCTACATCTTTCGCGGGTATTCCTTCAGATAGCGTTAAAGGAAAAGGCCGGCCCCCACACTTGAGAGCCGGCCCACCAAGTATTTTCGAAAATTCTATATTATTACCAGGCGGCGATGACGGCGCCCTTGAACTGGGTGTTGACGAAGTCCTTCACCGGAGCGCTGTGATAGGCTTCCACGAGCGTCTTGACCCAGGCCGCATCCTTGTCCTTGGACTTGACGGCGATGATGTTGATGTAAGGGGCCTTTTCGCCTTCCTTGGCGATCGGATCGGTCTTCGGGTTGAGGCCGGCTTCCAATGCGTAATTGGTGTTGATGACCGACGCGTCGACGTCGTCGAGCGAACGCGGCAACTGGGCGGCGTCGAGTTCGGCGAACTCGATCTTCTTGGCGTTTTCGGTAACGTCGGCCGGGCCGATCTTCAGGCCCTTGGCGGCGTTGACCTTGATGAGGCCCTGGTCGGCGAGGATGAGCAGCGCGCGGCCGCCATTGGTCGGGTCGTTCGGGATGGCGACGGTGGCGCCCTGCTTCAGGTCGGCGAGGCTCTTCACCTTCTTCGAATAGACGCCCATCGGGAAGTTGACGGTCTGGGCGACGCCGACGATGTCGAACTTGCGATCCTTGACCTGGTTGTCGAGATAAGGCTGGTGCTGGAAGGAATTGGCGTTGAGTTCGCCATCGGCCAGCGCCTGGTTCGGCACGACGTAGTCGGAGAATTCGAGGATCTGGATGTTGAGGCCCTTGGTGGCCGCGACTTCCTTCACCTTTTCCATGATCTGGGCATGCGGGCCGGGGGTGACGCCGATCTTGATGTCTTCGGCAAGCGCCGGGGCGGCAGCGAAGGCGGCAAGTGCCGCGGCGATGATGAGCTTCTTCATAAGTGTCTCCTTGGGTTTGTTTATATGCGCCAGTCTTCTTGGGTCTGCGTCTTGGGAGGCTGGTTTTTCGGAATAATTTCAGGTCTTGCGGTTGCGCTTGTCGAAGCGGCGGGCAAGCGCGTCGCCCAAGCTCTGGATCGCCTGGACAAGCACGATCAGCACCACGACGACGGCAAGCATCACATCCGGCATGAAGCGCTGGTAGCCGTAACGGATGCCGAGATCGCCAAGGCCTCCGCCGCCGACCGCGCCGACCATGGCCGAATAACCGACCAGGCTGACGAGGGTGAGCGTCAGCGCCAGCGTCAGGCCCGGTTTGGCCTCGGCGAGCAGCACCTTGAAGACGATCTGCAGCGGCGTCGCACCCATGGCGCGCGCAGCCTCGATCAGGCCCTTGTCGACCTCGCGGATCGCCGCTTCGGCAAGGCGCGCCACGAAGGGAATGGTCGCGACCGTCAGCGGCACGATCGCCGCATAGGTACCGATCGAGGTACCGGTGACGAGGCGTGTGAACGGGATGATCGCCACAACCAGGATGATGAACGGCGTAGAGCGGGCCGCATTGACGATCGCCCCGATGATGCGGTTCAAGGCCGGTGCGGGGAAAAGCTCGCCCTTACCGCTGGTTGCGAGGAACACGCCGATCGGCAGGCCGATCAGTGCGCCGATCAGGCCGGCGACCGCGACCATCTGCAGCGTCTGGCCGAGCGCTTTCAGGAGCAGGTTGAAGAGCATGTCAGGCGACATAACCGAGCACCTCCGTGGAAAGACCGGTTGCGGCATAGAAGCGTTCGGCGCGTTCCGTGACGGCAGGATCGGCCGGATAGGCGACGACCAGCGAGCCGTAGGGTTCGCCGGCGATTTCCTCGATCGTGCCGGCGAGGATGTTGACGTCGGCGCCGAGTTCGGTGACCAGCCGGGCGGTCAGCGGCTGAAAGGCCGTCGAGCCGAAGAAGATCAGCCGCACCAGCACGCGGTCGCCGACAGACGGCTGCGGCTTCAGGTTCGAGCGGATCCATTCCGGCAGGGTGGTGCCAAGGGCCGCCGACAGAAGCGAGCGGGTCGTCTCGTGCCTGGCGCCGGTAAAGACGTCGAAGGTGCGGCCGGCCTCGACGATCTTGCCGCGGTCGATCACCGCGACGTCGGAGGCGATGGTCTTCACCACCTCCATCTCGTGGGTGATCAGCAGCACGGTGAGGCCAAGCTCTGCATTGATGCGCTTCAGCAGCGCCAGGATCGACTGCGTGGTTTCCGGGTCGAGCGCCGAGGTCGCCTCGTCCGAAAGCAGCAGTTTCGGCGAAGTGGCGAGCGCCCGGGCAATGCCGATGCGCTGCTTCTGGCCGCCGGAGAGCTCGGCCGGATAACGGTCCGACTTGTCGCCAAGGCCAACCAGATCGATCAGCGGCGCCACCTTGTCGCGGATCTCCTTGGCGGAAAGGCCGGCGATCTCGAGCGGCAGCGCGACATTGTCGAAGGCCGTGCGCGACGAGAGAAGATTGAAGTGCTGGAAGATCATGCCGACCTGGCGGCGCAGATCCCGAAGCCCGTTTTCGGACAGGCCGCCCACCTCCGCGCCATCCACCACGACGCGGCCGGAGGTCGCCTTTTCCAGCCCGTTGACGAGGCGGATCAACGTCGACTTGCCGGCGCCCGAACGGCCGATGATGCCGGTGATCGCGCCCCGCGCCACGGAAAGGTCGATGCCGTCGAGCGCGGTGAACTGGCTCTTGTCGTCGGCACCGCCGAACCGCTTGGTTACCGCCTCGAACGCCACCATCGGCCTTTCGGTTACCAAGGGAGACGGCGCGGTTTCGACCGCAGTATGAAGGATTGTCATTTCAGCTCTCAGATTTAAGTCGGATCATCCCGGCGACCGACACCGGATATTTATCGCTGTCCAGCTATCGGACGAGGCGGCACATTCGATGACAGGCGACTTTCCGGAGCATTTTGGTCGTTTTCCCAGAGGGCAATAGTAAGGCCGGCGGCCTTTTCGATGCCGCATAAATGCCCGGATGCGCCTGCGTTTGACAGGGATGTTTTTTCAATTATCTCGCAAAGCAGAAAAAATCTTCTCGCACCTGCGAAATCAGCCCTGTTTATGGTTGCCCTTCGGGAATAACGAAGCGAGTTCGCGATACCACTTGCCGCTTTTCTTGATCGTCCGTTCCTGGGTTTCGTAGTTCACATGCACGAGGCCGAACCGCATGCGGTAGCCCTCTGCCCATTCGAAATTGTCCATCAGGCTCCAGGCGAAATAACCCTTCATCGGATAACCGTCCTTGATAAGATCGGCGACCACCGAGAGGTGCTGGACATAATAGTCCAGACGCGGCTGATCATCCACCTCGCCGTCCACCGGCTCCATATTGTAGCAGGCGCCGTTCTCGGTGATGTAGCAGTCCGGCAGGTCGTAGCGGCGATAGAGATCCTCGACCAGCAGCTTGAGACCGGGCGCATAAACTTCCCAGCCGATATCCGTCTTGACGTCGCTGGCGGGCTTGGCCTCTATCGTCCAGGGGAAATCGCCGCTGCGCGCGGGCTCGTCATGGACGCGGTCCGGCTTGTAGTAGTTGAGGCCCCACCAGTCGAGTTTCTGGTTGATGACCTTCAGGTCGCCGTCTTCGACGACCGGCATGCGGTCTCCGAGCGCTTCCAGGAACGCTTCCGGATATTCGCCCTTGAAGACCGGATCGAAGAAGGCGCCGTTGTGGAACTGGTGGGCGCGCTCAGCAGCTGCGAGATCGGCCGGGCTCTCGGAGCCGGCGATGATCGATGCGGCGTTGATGACGGTGCCGACCGGCACGTCCGGGGTCATATGCCGGATCGCCTCGACGCCGAGGCCGTGCGCGAGATTGACGTGGTGCATGGCGGCGAGCGCCGCCTGCATGTTTTTCTCGCCCGGCGCATGGATGCCGTAGAGGTGGCTGAGCCAGACGATGCACCAGGGCTCGTTGAAGGTGGCAACCGCATCCAGCCGGTCGCCGAGCCGCGCCATCACCACCTTGGCGTAACGCTGGAAGGCATAGGCCGTCGAGCGTGCCGCCCAGCCACCCTCGCCCATCAGCGAAAGCGGCAGGTCCCAATGATAGAGCGTCGCGTAGGTCTTGATGCCGCGCGCCTTACAACCGTCGATGAGGCGATCGTAGAAATCCAGCCCCTTCTCGTTGATCCGCCCGGTGCCGTCCGGGATGATCCGCGGCCAGGCGATCGAGAACCGGTAGGCTTCGACGCCCATCTCCTGGATGAGATCGAGGTCCTCTTCCCAGCGATTGTAATGATCGCAGGCGACATCGCCGTTGTGCCCCTGATAGACCCGGCCCGGCATCTTCGAGAACGCATCCCAGATCGAGGGCTTGCGGCCATCCGCCTTGGTCGAGCCTTCGATCTGGTAGGAAGCCGTCGCGACGCCCCAGAGGAAATCACCGGGAAACCCTGCCGCGAATTTTTCGGCGGCGGGCGTTTTGAGATTGCGAGGCTGGGGATTGCTCATCTTGGGATCGGTCATGAGGATGCCGCCATATCTGTTGCGCGAGGGGTCTGCCGGACCACCTTTCGCGGCGGTTTAACCAAGCGGGGCGCAGTTGTACAGATGAGAATTCTGAAACGTTGCAGAGCCGCTGCCTGCTCCCTCCCCATTTTGGGAGGGGTCTTCTTTTTCGTGAGGATCTTCTACAGGAAAACCCCTCCCGCCTGCCGGCCACCCTCCCCACAAGGGGAGGGTTAGGGATGCCGCGCTTACCTCGGGCTACCTCTCCCTTGGCGAGAGGCGTTACAGAGTCATGATTTATTGCAACCAATCATGGGGATGCTTGCTATTTAGTCGCCTAAAGCTTCACCCACGCCCCGTTCTTCTTCGAGGACGCCACGCATGCCTCGACGAACGCAACCCCCTTCACGCCGTCGTCGACGGTCGGGTAGACCACCGCCTTGTCGACCGCGACGCCTTGTCTGGCGGCGTTGATGGCGCGGGCGGCTTCCGTATAGATGGTCGCAAAGGCTTCGAGATAACCTTCCGGGTGGCCGGACGGAATGCGGCTGACGCGTCCTGCCGCGGCACCGGAGCCGGCGCCGTTGCGGGTGATCAGGCGCTTCGGTTCGCCGAACGGCGTAAACCACAGATAGTTCGGATCCGCCTGCACCCATTCGATGCCGCCCTTGGTGCCGTAGACACGGATTTTCAGGCCGTTTTCGTGGCCGGGCGCCACCTGGCTGCACCAGAGCATGCCCTTGGCACCGCCCTCGTAGCGCAGCATCACATGGGCGTTGTCGTCGAGACGGCGGCCTTCGACAAAACTGTCCAGATCGGCGGCGAGACTTTCGAGCGTCAGGCCGGTAATGAAGGCGGCGAGGTTATAGGCATGCGTGCCGATATCGCCAGTCGAACCACCGGCACCCGACTGAGCCGGATCGGTGCGCCAGACGGCCTGCTTGGCACCCGTCTGCTCGACCGCCTCGGTCAGCCAGTCCTGCGGATACTCGACCTGCACGACGCGGATCTTTCCGAGATCGCCGTTCGCGACCATTTCACGGGCCTGCCGCACCATCGGATAGCCGGTGTAATTGTGGGTGAGGATAAACAGCGCGCCGCTCTCGTCGGCCGCCTTCTTGAGTTTCTTTGCGTCAGCGATGTTGGACGTCAGCGGCTTGTCGCAGATGACGTGGATGCCGCGCTTCAAAAATTCCTTGGCAGCCTCGAAATGCACGTGGTTCGGCGTCACGATCGACACCGCCTCGATGCCGTCCTTCAACCGCGCCTCGCGGATCGCCATTTCCTTGTAGGAGCCGTAGGTGCGCGACGGATCGAGACCAAGGTCGCGGCCCGAGGCGATCGCCTTTTCCGGCGTCGACGACAACGCGCCGGCGACCAGATCGAACTGGTCGTCCAGCCTTGCCGCCATGCGATGCACCGCCCCGATGAACGCCCCCGCCCCGCCGCCGACCATGCCAAGCCGGATGCGCGGCTGCCGCGCCTGTTCGTCCTTGCCTTCAATTGCCATCTATCTCTCCTGAAAAATTGCTTGCAGTGGGATGCCCCTCATCCGGCTGCCGCCACCTTCTCCCCGCTTGCGGGGAGAAGGACGCAAGACGCCGCCTGCCGGTCCCTCGACGGCCTCGTGGAGCACGTCCCCTCTCCTCGTCAAAACGGGGAGAGGGTTAGGGTGAGGGGAAATGCCTGGGGCGCGTTATCGCTCAAAGCCCCAGCATCCGCCTGTTCGCTGCCTCGTCCGTTCCGCCGCTGGCAAAGTCGTCGAATGCCTTTTCGGTGACGCGGATGATGTGCGCCTTCACGAATTCGGCGCCTTCGCGGGCTCCGTCCTCGGAGTTCTTCAGCGCGCATTCCCATTCGACCACGGCCCAGCCGTCGAAATCGTTGGCGGCCATTTTCGAGAAGATCGAACCGAAATCGACCTGGCCGTCGCCGGGCGAGCGGAAGCGGCCGGCGCGGCCGACCCAGCCCTGGTAACCACCATAAACGCCCTGCCGGCCGGTCGGGTTGAATTCCGCGTCCTTGACGTGGAACATCTTGATCCGGTCCTTGTAGATGTCGATGTTGTCGAGATAGTCGAGGCATTGCAGCACGTAATGCGACGGGTCGTAGAGCATGTTGGCGCGCGGATGGTTCTTCACCCGCTCCAGGAACATCTCGAATGTGACGCCGTCATGCAGGTCTTCGCCCGGATGGATTTCGTAACATACGTCGACGCCGCAGGAATCGGCATGGTCGAGGATCGGCGTCCAGCGCTTGGCGAGTTCGTCGAAGGCGGTCTCGACCAGGCCGGCCGGGCGTTGCGGCCACGGGTAGATGAACGGCCAGGCGAGCGCGCCGGAAAAGGTCGCATGCGCCTTGATGCCGAGATGTTTCGACGCCGTCAGCGCCATTTTCACCTGCTCGACGGCCCAGGCCTGACGTGCCTTCGGATTACCGCGCACTTCTGGCGCAGCAAACCCGTCGAACCCCTCGTCATAGGCCGGATGCACAGCGACGAGCTGGCCCTGGAGATGGGTGGAAAGCTCGGTCACCTCGACGCCGTTCGCCCGCGCCACGCCGGCAAATTCGTCGCAATAATCCTTGGAGGAGGCAGCCTTTTTGAGGTCGATGAGTTGGCCGGCCCAGGTCGGTACCTGCACGCCGACATAACCCTTGTCCGCCGCCCATTTGGTGATCCCGTCCCAGCTATTGAACGGTGCCGCATCGCCCGCGAACTGGCCAAGAAAGATGGCCGGGCCCTTGATCGTCTTCATGATGTTTCCTCTTCCGAAATGGATGACCTGCAAATGGCAGCCTCAATCCCTCATTCCCGTGGTGCTCACAGAAATGAGGGTTGGGAGGAGCGGCGCCCACATGAGCAGGCGCCGCCGATCTTCGTCAGGAAGCCGTTATCAGAACGGCGAATCCGGGAAGTAGAAGTTCTTGGCATTGTCCTTCGTCACCAGCGTGGCGTCGAGGATGTAGGTGCCGCTGACCGGGACCTTGTCATAGAAATTGCCGGCGGTGAGTTCCATGGCGGTTGCCACCATTGCCGGCGGATAGAGCACGTCGACCGGGATCATCTTGTCGCCGTCCATGACCTTCTTCACCATGTCCTTGGAGCCCGCGCCGCCAACCACATACTTGATGTCCGTGCGCTTGGACTGAGCGATGGCTTCGAGAACGCCGACGGCCATGTCGTCGTCCTGGCACCAGACCACGTCGATCTTCGGGTGCTTGGTCAGGAAGTCCTGCATGACCTTGAATGCGTCGTCGCGGCTCCAGTTGCCGAACTGGCGGTCGAGCACCTTCACTTTGGAACCGGCAATGCCCTTGTCGAAACCATCCTGGCGCTGCTGGTCGATCGGGATCGGCAGGCCGCGGATGACGACGACCTGGGCGTCCGGCGTGGTCTTCTTGATGTATTCGCCGGCGACCTGGCCGAGTGCCGGGTTGTTGCCGGCAACGTAGAGGTCACGGATGGTGCTGTCGTTGACGGAGGGCGCGCGGTCGACGAGCGCGACGAACGTGCCCTTGTCCTTGACCTGCTGGATGGCGTTGACGAGCGGATCCGGATCGGACGGCAGGATGACCAGCGCGTCGAGCCCCTGGACCGCGAGATCCTGCACGGCGTTCGCCTGGCTTGCCGCGTCCGGCGAGGTCTTGACGATGACGTTGAGGCCCGGATGTTCCTTCATCAGGAGCTTGGCGACGCGTTCGGCATGGAACACGACGCCGGCGGTCCAGCCATGGTCGGCGGCCGGAATGGAAACGCCGATCGTCACCTTCTTGTCCTGTGCGAAGGCGGTGCCGGCGAGAAGCGCCAGCGACGCCACGGCCAGTCCCAAAATTTGTCTGCGCATTGTTTCTCTCTCCCACAATATCAGGGTCTTTAATATTTCAGGACCGGGCGCGACCCATCAGCTCGGTCAGTTCTCGTTGGCCTGCTTTCGCGGGCTAATCCGCTTCAGCGGCCTATCTCCGCATCAGCGACCTTTGAACCAGCATGGCGATGATGATGATCGCCCCCTGGATGGCGCCGATCAGGTATTCGCTGACGAAGTTGGACAACAGCATGATGTTGCCGACGATTTCCAGAATGAAGGCGCCGCAGATCGTACCCCAGATGCGGCCGACCCCGCCCCGCAGCGCCGTACCGCCGACGACGACGGCGGTAATCGCCTGCAGTTCCCAGAAGCTGCCGGTCGTGGCGGACGTCGAGCCGAGGCGCGGCACGTAGAGCAGCACGGCGACAGCGACGCAGAGCCCCTGGATCACATAGGTGACGGTGCGCACCCGGTTGATCGAAATGCCGGAATAACGCGCGACGTCCTCGTTCGAGCCGACCGCGGTGACATGCCGGCCGTAACGGGTGCGGTAAAGCACGAAGGCGGCGATGGCGGCGGTGACGAAGATGACGATGATCGGGATCGGCACGCCGACGAACGAGCCGGAATAGACCGGCCGGTAAAGCGCCAGAATATCGCGGTCACGCACGGTGATGGCGCCGCCCTGGCTGAGCCAGGTGGTGAGGCCGCGATAGATGCCCATCGTCCCGAGCGTGGCGATGAACGGCTCGATCCGGCCGACCGTGGTGATCAGGCCGTTTGCGAGCCCGCAGACGGCGCCGATCGCAATCGCCAGCGCCATCCCGGCAGCCAGGGCCAGCGCCGGGTCGGCGACCGTTCCCGAGTTCAGGAACAGGATCATCAGGCTGGCGACGAAGGCGAGCATGGCGCCGACCGAAAGATCGAGCCCGCCCGAAGTGATCACATAGGTTGCGCCGAGAGCGATGACGGCGATGAAAGAACTGCGCGTCACCACGTTCAGAAGATTGGCGGAGGTCATGAAGTTCGGGTTGGCGAAGTAGCCGAGCACCAGGAGAAGGGCGAGCGCGATGAACGGCGCGATCGCCGCCATGTCCCAGTCCTTGGAGGTCTTCGGTGCCTTGGCCGGTTCGGTAGCGACATTCGCCATCACGCGGCCTCCTCTTTATTGACGCCTGTCGCCAGCACGACGATTTCGTTTTCGTTCATATGGTCCCCCGTCACTTCGCCGACGATCCGGCCGGAGCGCATGACGAGGATGCGGTCGCAGATACCGATCAGTTCCGGCATTTCGGAAGAGACGACGATGATCGAACGCCCCTCCTCTGCCAGCTTGGCGATGAATTTGTAGATCTGTTCCTTGTTGCCGATATCGATGCCGCGCGTCGGCTCGTCGATGATGACGATCGACGGATCGAGCAGCATCATCTTGGCGAGCAGCAGCTTTTGCTGGTTGCCGCCGGATAGCTGGCCGGCGAGGATGTCCTTGCGGCCGGTTCGAATGTCGAAATCGCGGATCGCCTTGTCGAGTGCGGCGCTTTCGCGCTTGCGGTCGATCTGCATTGCGCCGATGAACTTGCCGAGCGAGGCGAGCGTCAGGTTGACGATCAGGTCCTTGGTGAGCAGCAGGCCCTTGCCCTTGCGGTCTTCGGACAGATAGACGATGCCGGCCTTGAGGCTCGCATGCACGTCCCTGAAATTGACTGGCTTGCCGAGATGGCGGACGGTGCCACGGCTGGTGCGAAGGCCGACCATGCCCTCCATCAGCTCGGTGCGGCCGGCACCGACGAGGCCGGCAAAACCGAGGATCTCGCCCTTTTTCAGCTGGAACGACGCATCCTGCGCATACCCCGGAACGTTGAGATGCTCGACTTCGAGCACCGTCTCGCGCGCCTCGGCCGCGTGGCGGTCCGGATAGAGTTTTGCGACGTCGCGGCCGACCATCAGCCGTGCCATGTCGGCGGGCTGCAGCTCGCTGACGTCATGGCTGGCGACGAGCTTTCCGTCGCGTAAGACCGTCACCCGGTCGGCAATCTCCTTCACCTCGGGCAGACGGTGGGAAATGTAAAGGACGCCGACGCCCTTGGCGCGGATCTGCCGGATGACCTTCAGCAGCGCATCGGTCTCGTGCGGCGTCAGCGACGCGGTCGGCTCGTCGAAGATGACGATCCGGTGCGGCACAAGCAGCACGCGGGCGATCTGCACCAGCTGGCGCTGGGCGATCGAGAGGCGGCTGACGATCGTGTTCGGGTCGATGTCGCTGCCGAGCCCGCGGACCGCTTTTGCGGCGCCCTCGTTCATGGCGCGGTCGTCGATGAAAACGCCCTTGTGCAGCTCGCGGCCGAGATAGATGTTCTGGGCGACGGTCAGGTCCGGCGCCAGCAGGATTTCCTGGTGCACCAGCACGATGCCGCGATGTTCCGCATCGACCGGACCGAAAAAGGTGACGGTCTCGCCGTCTATCCTCATCTCGCCACGGGTCGGGGCCAAATTGCCGGCGATGATCTTCATCAGCGTCGACTTGCCGGCGCCGTTCTCGCCGATGATTGCGTGGACCTCGCCGGCGCGGACGTTGATATTGATGTCCTTGAGGACCTCGACAATGCCGAATGTCTTGGAAAGGCCGGTCGCTTCGAAGAGCGGCACGGCTGGGCTCGCCTCCACAGAACTCATCGCGCGGCACCCGTGACCATAGGGCAACGCACGGCCCGACAGCGAACCGCTGCGTTACCGACAGCACGCCTGTATATGATAATCTGCACCCAAGCTCCTCCCATGAGAACGCTAGCCCAGATTCTGAGGTACGTAAAGCAGATTTGCCGTAAACCAAGCGGGAACGTGCAGGAAGGTTTTGTGCAAATCATCTTCCGGTTGGTGATTGCGGCGCCACCTCGTCTGGCGCAAGCTTGGTGAGGGTGAGGCGTCGCCTCACCCTCTGTCTTCGTCAAACGTAACGATTGACGACGTTTTCCAGGTATTCCTGGCGGCCGGACTTCGGTTCCGGGTTGATGTCCTGCTTCTCGACCCAGGAGGCGATGTCGTCGAGCTTGTATTCGCCGCGCAGCATCTTGCTGTATTCGGGGCTGTCCCACTTCTCATAGCGGGCATCGAGCGGCGCCTTCAGCGCACCATCGTTGAGCATCTTCGCCGCTGCCTTCATGCCGCGGGCGCAGCAGTCCATGCCGCCGATATGGCCGATCAGCAGGTCTTCAGGATCGAGCGACTGGCGGCGCAGCTTGGCGTCGAAATTGGTGCCGCCGTTCTGGAAGCCACCGCCGGCGAGCACATGGTAGTAGGCAAGCGCCATTTCCGGCACGTTGTTGGGGAACTGGTCGGTATCCCAGCCGGACTGCATGTCGTTGCGGTTCATGTCGATCGAACCGAAAATGCCGAAGGCGTTCGCCATAGCGATCTCGTGTTCGAAGGAGTGGCCGGCAAGGATCGCGTGGCCCTGCTCGATATTGACCTTTACCTCTTTCTCGAGCCCATTCTTCTGCAGGAACGCATAGACGGTCGAGACGTCGTAGTCGTACTGGTGCTTGGTCGGCTCCTGCGGCTTCGGCTCGATCAGGATCGTGCCTTCGAAGCCGATCTTGTACTTGTATTCGACCACCAGATTGAGGAAGCGGCCCATCTGGTCGAGTTCGCGCGACAGGTCGGTGTTGAGCAGCGTCTCGTAACCTTCGCGGCCGCCCCACAGCACGTAGTTAGCACCGCCAAGCTTCTTGGTGGCGTCGAGGCAGGTCTTCACCGTTGCAGCGGCAAACGCAAAGACGTCCGGATCCGGATTGGTGGCGGCACCCGACATGTAGCGGCGGTTGGAGAAAAGGTTCGCCGTGCCCCAGAGAAGCTTGACGCCGCTCTCGGCCTGCTTCTTTTCGAAATAGTCGACGATCTCGTTAAGGTTCTTCGTGTTCTCGGCGAAGTTATTGCCTTCCGGGCGCACGTCTGCATCGTGGAAGCAGTAGAAGGGCGAACCGAGCAGCTGGAAGAATTCGAAGGCGACATCGGCCTTCATCTTCGCCGCTTCCATCGTGTCGGAGAACCACGGGCGCTGGAAGGTCTGGCCGCCGAAGGGGTCACCGCCCGGCCAGGTGAAGGTGTGCCAGTAGGCGACGGCAAAGCGGAGGTGATCCTCCATGCGCTTGCCGGCGACGATCTCGTCCGGATTGTAGTGGCGGAAGGCGAGCGGATTGGTGCTGTCCGGGCCTTCGTATTTGATCTTCTGGATGTCTCCGAAAAAGCCTGTGCTCATGGGGTGTTTCTCCTATCGAGTATTTGAGAGCGCCAAGGATCCCCTTCTGCCTGCCGGCATCTCCCCCACAAGGGGGAGAACGCTGGTGGCACCGCCTTGCCCAATCGGAAAAGCGGAACTCGGGGCAATAAAGCCCCTCCCCCTTGTGGGGAGGGGTTGGGGAGGGGTCTTTTCAACGCACCTCCATGTGTAAGGATGCTCAATGCGCCAGCGATCTGATCGCCGGATAGAGCGTCCGGTAGCGGGCGTATGCGGTGTCGTATGCTTCCGAGAGTGCTGCGACCGGCTCGATGGTCTCATCGGTTTTCGGTGCCGAGCAGACGGAAAGCGGGTCGGCGCCGGTGGCAGCGATGAGGCCGAGGCGTGCGGCGCCGAAGGCAGCTCCGAAATCGCCGTCGGCCGGAATATCCACCGGCACGCCGAGAGAGGTGGCGATCGACTGCAGCCAGTAGCGCGAGCGCGAACCGCCGCCGATGGCGGCAACGCGGGAAATCGAGGTGCCGGCGGATTTCAGCGCCTCGAGATTGTCCCTGATCGCGAAGGTCACGCCTTCCAGGACCGCCTGTGTCAGCACCGACCGGCTGCTTTCGTGTTCGAGGCCGATGAAGGCGCCGCGGATGGCCGCGTCGTTATGCGGCGTGCGCTCGCCGGAGAGATAGGGCAGGAAGGTGACGCTGGAGGGAGCCTTCAGCGCATCGCCGAGTTCCTGGGTGAGATCGGCTGCCGTCTTGCCGGTAATATTCGAATACCAGTTGAGCGCGTCGGTCGCCGACAGGATGACGCCCATCTGGTGCCAGGTCTTCGGCAGCGCGTGGCAGAAGGCATGCACGGCGCTTTCCGGCTTCGGCAGATAGGAGGCGTTGGCGGCAAACAGCACGCCGGACGTGCCGAGCGACACGAAGGCATGGCCCTCCGCGACCGTGCCCATGCCGCAGGCCGACGCCGCATTATCCCCTGCCCCGCCGGCAATCACGACGCCTTCCGCCATGCCCCACTTGTAGGAAAGTTCGCCGCGCAGCTTGCCGGCCTGTTCGGTGCCCTCGACCAGCGACGGCATCTGCTTTTCGTCAAGGCCCGTCGCGGCGAGCAGTTCGGACGACCACTTGCGGGCGCCGGTATCGAGCCAGGACGTGCCGGCCGAATCCGACATTTCGGACATATGCTCGCCGGTCAGCCAGAGGCGCAGGTAATCCTTCGGCAGCAGGACCTTGGCGACCTTGGCGAAGATGTCAGGTTCGTTTTTGGCGACCCAGACGAGCTTCGGGGCGGTAAAACCGGGGAAGACGATATTGCCGGTGAGCTTGCGGAAGATCGGGTTGGCATCGAGGGCTGCAGCTTCCTGATGCGAACGGGTATCGTTCCAGAGGATGCAGGGGCGCAGCACCTTGTCTTCGCTGTCCAGTAGCGTCGCGCCGTGCATCTGGCCGGAAAGGCCGATGCCCTTCACCGCCGCCAGCTCCTTCGGGAATTTTGCCTTGAGACCTGCGACCGCTTCTTCGGTGGCGCGGATCCAGTGGGCAGGATCCTGCTCCGACCAGCCGGAATGCGGGCGCGAGACGTCGAGCGAACCGCTCGCCGAACCGATGATCTTCTGATCACCGTCGATCAGCATCGCCTTGACGCCCGAAGTGCCGAGATCGAGACCGAGATACATGGTGCTACTCCCTCTTCTGCCCTCAGGGCAGATTGTCTTTCAGAAAAATGTCGATACGGATGCGTTCCTGGGCGGCGAGCACCGGCAGGCCGTCCGCCTTGGCCTTCAGCACGCGGATCGCGCTTCTGACCTCGTGGCCCGCATCCTGGTTCAGCACCGCGTCAATGACACCGTCTGCAAGTGCCGCACGGGTCGAGGCGGTGAGTTCGTGGGCGATGACGAGCGGCCGGCGGGGGCCGTGCGCCGTCTGCAGCGCGCGGATGAGGCCGCGGTTGCCGGCACCGAGACTGTAGATGCCGGCAATGTCCGCATTGCGGCGCAGCGCCTCCGCGACCATCGCCTCGGACAGCGCCGGATCGTCGCGGCCTTCGAGGACGGATAGGATATGGACGTTCGGATAGGCGTTTGCGATGACGGTCGAAAACCCTTCGAGCCGCTCGCGATGGTCGCGCACCAGCATGGAGCCGGCAAGCACCGCGACGGTCGCCCCCCGTTCGTCCATGAGCGGGCCGCTGAGGAACCGTCCCATCAGGCTGCCGGCGGTGCGCCCGGCGGCGATATTGTCGATGCCAGCATAATGATCGCGGGAGGACTCCGGCAGATCCGACACGAGCGTCACCATCGGGATGCCGGCCTCGCTCAGGCGGCGGGCGGCCGCACGGACTTCCGGCGCGTCGATGGCGACGAAGGCGACGCCCGCGGGTTTTTCGGCGAGCACTGCCTCCAAGGCTGCGACCAGCGCGCCCGGATCGAAGGGCGGCACGTCGACAATGCGGATGTCGGTGCGCTCCGAGCTGGAGCGGGCAACGGCGCCGCGGACTTCCTCGGTGAGGCCGATCATGAAGGAGTTGTCGTTAGCCGGCAGGATGAACACGAAGGAATAGGTCCGGCTCTTGGCAAGATTGGCGGCGGCGAGATCCCGCACGTAACCGAGCGAGGTGATCGCCTCCTCGACCTTGCCGCGGGTGACGGAACGCACGCCTGGCCGGCCGTTGAGAACCCGGTCGACAGTCGCAAGGCTGACGCCGGCGATCTTCGCGATGTCGTGGACTGTGGGCTTCATGAATTCCTCCGCCGACCGTGTTAGCGGAAATTCTGAGGTACGTAAATCAAAATTTGAGGTACGTGTTTCACGCAAGCTCGAACACCCAAAGAAAAAGGCCGTCACTCGCGTGGCGGCCCCTTTCCCGGCGGTGGAATGCTGCAATCAATGCCCGCCGCCACCGGCGCCCGCGGGGCGGGCCGGCTTGGCGATCAGGAAGACGAAGAAGATCAGGCTGCCGAACAGCCCCGTCAGGATGAAGAAGACATCCATGAAGGAAAGCAGCAGAGCCTGCTGAGTGATGATGCCGGAGAGCCTCTGGAGCGCGACGGCGCTGCCGTCGAGGCCGAAGGAATTGTAGTTGGCGCCGACGCTGTCGAGCCAGTTGAGCGCTGCCGGATTGCCGTAGTTGACGTGCTCGGAAAGCCGGGCGTAGTGCTCGTCTGAACGCTGGGTCAGCGCCGTGTTGATGACCGCAAGGCCGACCGCACCGCCGAGGTTGCGGGTCAGGTTGAAAAGGCCGGACGCGCCCTGGATGCGCTGCGGCGCGAGCGTCCCGAGCGCGATATTGCTGATCGGCACCATGCACATCATCATCCCGAACCCGCGCAGGATCTGCGGCAGCAACAGTTCGTAGAAATCCCAATCGGCGGTGATGCCGGTCATCAGCCAGGTACCAGCCGCAAACGAGCCGAAACCGACCGCCATCAGGATACGCAGGTCGACACTGTTCGACAGCCGCCCGACGAGCGGCGCCGAGACGAACATGGCGATGCCGGAAACGAACATCGTCTCCCCGATCATCAGCGAATCGTAATGGCGGATGCGACCGAGATAAAGCGGATAGAGATAGGTGAGCCCGTAGAGCCCGACGCCCATGATGAAGGAGAACAGCGAGCCGAAGGCGAAATTGGCGTTGCCGAACGCCCTGAGATCGACGATCGGGAATTCGACCTTGAAGGCACGCCAGAAGAACACCACGGCGCCGATGACGATGAAGACGGTGCCGATGACGATCTTGTCGTCGCTGAACCAGTCCTTGTTGTTGCCTTCTTCCAGCACGTATTCCAGCGCACCGAGGAAGACCGCCATGGAGGCGAGCCCCCACCAGTCGAACTTCTTCATCAGCTGAAGCTGCGGCTTGTCGAAATCGATCAGCGTGAAGGTGACGACGGTGACGATGATACCGGGGATGACGTTGACCAGGAACAGCCAGTGCCAGGAGAAGGAATTGGAAAGGTAACCGCCGACCGTCGGGCCGATCGTCGGGGCGAGCGTCGCGACGAGGCCGATGATCGGCGACACGATGCTGCGCTTCGACGGCGGGAAGATGGTGAAGGCCGCCGCGAAGACCGAAGGGATCATGCCGCCGCCGATGAAGCCCTGGATGGCGCGATAGACGATCATCTCGTCGATATTCGTGGCAGTGGCGCAAAGGATGCTGGCCAGCGTGAAGCCGGCTGCACACATGGAGAACAGGATGCGCGTCGACATGATCCGGGCAAGCGTGCCCGACAGCGGGATCATGATCACTTCGGCGATCAGGTAGGAGGTCTGCACCCAGGCGATTTCATCAGAACCGGCGGAAAGGCCGGCCTGGATTTCCGCGAGCGAGGCCGAGACGATCTGGATGTCGAGGATCGACATGAACATGCCGAAGACCATCGCGAAGAAGGCGATGAGCTTGCGTCTGTCCATCGGCTGGTCGGCCGGCATCGCCATAGGGGGCGGACCCGCCGTGGCCGTTGCTCCTGCCATGGCCGCTCTCCTTGGTTCTCTTTACTTGGCAGCGACGGCGTTGATGCCGGGCGCCGTGCGGGTATCGACGTCGACGACGACGCTCAACCCGGCGCGAAGGCGCTGGCGTTCGAGGTCTTCCTTCGGGATCGAGATGCGAACCGGAACGCGCTGCACGACCTTGGTGAAGTTGCCGGTCGCGTTTTCCGGCGGCAGCATCGAGAAGACGGCACCGGAGGCCGGCGCGATCGACACGACCGTGCCTGTGATGTTGTGATCCTCGTAGGCATCTACATGCACGCGGACCTTGGAACCCGGCTGCAGGTTGCCGAGCTGGGTTTCCTTGAAATTCGCCTCGATATAGAGCTCGGTCAGCGGCACCAGCGACGCGAGCCGCTTGCCGGTCGAGACGAGATCGCCCGTCTGGACGGAGAGGTTGCCGATGACGCCGTCATAGGGCGCCTTCAGGACCGTGAAGTTCAGATCGCGCTGGGCCTGGTCCCGGGCGAGTTCCTGGGTATGGATCGTATTGACCGCCTCGTCGCGCTGGGCACGCAGGAGGCCGATATTGGCCTGCGCCGACGCGACCGCCGCCTGACCGGCGACGAGATTGGCGCGGGCCTGTTCAAGCGCAATCTCGGCATTGTCGAGCGCGGCGGCGGTGCCGACCGCACTTGCCTGCAGGCTCGTCGCGCGCTTCTGGGTGATCTCGGCACCGCGAACCGCGGCTTCGAGAGCGCCCTGCTGGGCTTGGGCCTGCTTCACCGCCGCTTCGCCGCCGACGATCTGCGCGTCGATGCGGGAGACAGCAAGATTGGCGGATTGGATAGCCGTCTGTGCCTTGCGAAGTGCAAGCTGATAATCGCCGTCGTCGAGCGTGACGAGCGGTTCGCCAGCCTTGACGGCCTGGTTCTCGACAACGTTGACCTTGGCGACATAACCGGACACTTTTGGCGAGATCACCGCGATATCGCCTTCGACATACGCGTCGTCGGTGGAAACTAGGAACCGACCATCGATCCACCAGTTGTAACCATACCAGCCGGCGCCACCGAGGAGGGCAAGCGCAATGATAGGCAACAGCAGACCGCGTCGTTTCTTCTTTTCAGGCGCCTTGGCGACAGCCGGGGCCGCAATCGCCTCGGCTGCCGCAGGCTGTTCCGCGGTCGGCGAGCCCTTGAGGGCCTCAACCTTGGCAAGGCCAGCATTTTCCGTCGTCACGGCGCGCAGTGCGCCGGAATTCTGAGAGGACGTCATCTTATATCTACCGTCTTGGGAGCGTCTTATTCCATCGAACCGATCGGTTCAGCGAGCTTGACATAGACCCATCGATGACACATATCAAGGGCAATCGAACCGCTCGGTTCGAAAAGGTTAAAAAAGGGCATCGAAATGGCCAGGCAGACTAGGAAACTGGAAAGGTGTGATCCTGTTCCCGCCGGACGTTTCGCAGCGGGCGAGGATCCGGCGAAACGGGAGCAGATTATCGACGGCGCGAAAAGCGTCTTCATGAAGCTCGGCTTCGACGCTGCGAGCATGAACGACATCACCCGCGAGGCAGGCGTTTCGAAAGGCACGATCTACGTCTACTTCCAGAACAAGGAAGACCTGTTCGGCGCGATCATTGCCCGTGAGCGCGAACGGATCACGCTGCGCATGCGAGACATCCTTGCAGGCAGCGAAGAGGTCGAGGACGGCCTCTACCGCTTCGGCATGGGTTTTGCGACGCACATCACCGCATCCCAGGTGATCGAGGCGATGCGTACGGTGATCGGCGTCGTCGATCGCCTGCCGAGCCTCTGTCGGCATTTCTACAATTCGCCGTCCCAGAACGTGCGCACCGTGCTTGAGGATTTCATCAGGCGCCACGTGGAGCTCGGCAATCTCAAGGTGGAAGATACGGATCTCGCAGCCCGTCAATTCGTCGACATGGTGAGCGGCACCTTCTTCAAACTGCGCCTTTTCGGCGATCTCGACGACGTACCGCCGTTCAACGAGATCGACCATGTCGTTACGGGCGCGATCCGGGTGTTCATGGCAGCCTATGGCGTTCATGACAATTCCGTGACCGCAAAAACGAAAGAACATGCCTGATTTCAGGAGGTTGTAGCGCAACCTCCTCTTGTCTTCCGCTCATCAATCCTTAAATCGGTCAGGCAATTACGCCTTGAGATTGAAAGAAGGGAATGTTGATGCAGGATATCGTCGTGCTGGTTCAGGATCCGGCCGCCTGGGTGGCGCTTGTCACCCTCGTCGTCATGGAAGTCGTGCTCGGCATCGACAACCTCATCTTCATCTCCATCCTCACCAACAAGCTGCCGCCCGAAAACCGTGAGCGTGCCCGCAAGATCGGCATCGGCCTGGCGCTCGTCATGCGTCTCGCCCTGCTCGGCACCGTCGCCTGGATCGTCCAGCTCACCAACCCGATCTTCGAGGCCTTCGGCCACGGCTTCTCGTGGAAGGATCTGATCCTGATCGCCGGCGGCCTGTTCCTCGTCTGGAAGGCAACCAAGGAAATCCACCACTCCGTCGATGTCGACGACCACAAGGAAGACCTGGTCGGCGCCGGCAAGGACGTGGTCAAGATGAGCTTTGCGTCTGCGATCGGCCAGATCCTGCTGCTCGACCTCGTCTTCTCGATCGACAGCATCATCACCGCCGTCGGGATGACCCCGCATCTGCCGATCATGGTGGTCGCCGTCCTCGCCGCCGTCACCGTCATGCTGATCGCCGCCACCCCGCTTGCAAACTTCATCGAGAAAAACCCGACCATCGTGATGCTGGCGCTCGCCTTCCTGCTGATGATCGGCGGCACCCTGATCGTCGAAGGTTTTGGCGTGCACGTGCCAAAGGGCTACATCTACGCCGCCATGGCCTTCTCGGCGGCGGTGGAAGCGCTCAACATGTTCGCCAAGAACGCCCGCAAGAAGAAGGGCGGCGGAACGACGCTGCATTGATCCAGATACACGAAGGGCGCCTCGCGGCGCCCTTTTATTCTAGCTACGAACGTTCTCAGTTGGGGACCAGATTGATTTCCAGCTTGGATCCCGTGGCCTCCGCGTAACGCCGCAGCGTCGACAGCGAGGGCGAAACGCCTCCGCCTTCCAGCCGGGCAATGGCAGACTGTGTCGTCCCGATTTTATTGGCCAGTTCGGCTTGTGACAGGTTAGCCTTCGTCCGGGCACGCACCAACTCCTCGACAAGACGAAACTCGGCATCTGCCTTTTCGTATTCCTCGCGAAATTCGGGATTGCTCATAAGCCTCTTCTTGAGGTCTGCGATCTTGGTCATGGCTGCACCTCTTTCATTCGCTGCCTTGCTATGTCGAGCGCTCTCTGCGGGGTCTTCTGCGATTTCTTCACGAAGACATGTAGGACCACGACCTTGCGCCCGGTCACCACGACATAGATTCCGCGGGCTATTCCTTCGGACGCTTTGGCGCGAAGCTCCCAAAGCTTACCTTCGAGATGTTTGACGTGGGGCTCCCGTAGTTTGTCCAGGCCCACATTCTCGATAGCTTCCAGAAGACGGATGAGGCGCGCCTGAAGGCCGGAAGGCAACGCCTCGATTTCCCCATCGACGGCACGATGAGTCTCGACCGTCCATCTCATTTACGCTATATAGCTCATTTAAGATAATCCATCAAGAGTTGCGTTTCCGGTTACATCTCATCTCAGTTCTTCGCCAGTTCCCGCTCGACCGCATCGACCAGCCGGCTGTCCTGCGCGTCGACGTCGGGCGCGAAGCGTGCCTTGATCTCGCCGTCGCGGCCGATCAGGAATTTTTCGAAGTTCCAGACGATCTCGCCGTCTTCGACTTCCATGCCGAAGCCCCGCAGTTTTTCCTTCATCGGGCCGTCGCCGGTGGTCGGCACGCCGGAGCCGGTAAGGCCCTGGTAGAGCGGATGCTTGTCTTCGCCCTTGACGGAGATCTTCGAGAAGATCGGGAATTTTACATCGTAGGTGAGCTGGCAGAATTCGACGATCTCGGCGTCGGTGCCGGGCTCCTGGCCCTTGAAATTGTTGGCCGGGAAGGCGGTGATGACGAAACCATCGCCGCGCTTGTCTTCGTAGAGTTTTTCGAGGCCTTCATATTGCTTGGTCAGGCCGCATTTCGAGGCGACGTTGACGACCAGCATCACCTTGCCTTTGTATTCCGAAAGCGTGGTCTCGCGGCCATCGGCCAGCTTCACCGGCACGTTCAAAACATCAGTCATCGACAAATCTCCATTCAAAACAATTCTGTCGTTTTGCCGCGACACCCTATCGAAGCGGTCCCTGTTGTCCAGTGGACAGGCGCCTCCGGAGCTGGCGGGCGCTCCGGAACTTTGAACTCATCTCGGCATTGACCGACGGCGCGGCAGCGCCACCTTATCCTTCTGCCAGCGGCCACCGTTCCGCTGGACCTCTCGACATCAAGGACGGCATGACCACTCAGCAGATCCTCGCGTTTTCCGTCATCGCCATCATGATGGCGGTCTTTATCTGGGATCGGTTCCGCTACGACGTCGTCGCCTGCTGCGCGCTGGTGCTGGCCGTCGCGCTCGGCGTCGTCCCGGTCGACAAGGCGTTTTCCGGCTTCTCGGACGACATCGTCATCATCGTCGGCAGCGCCCTGGTGGTCAGCGCCGGCGTGGCGCGCTCGGGCATCGTCGATACTGCCATCAAGAAATTCTTCCCGAATCTCAACACGCTGCACACGCAGCTCGCGCTGCTGATGATCGTCGTGGCGCTGCTTTCCGCCTTCATCAAGAATATCGGGGCGCTGGCGATCATGATGCCGGTCGCCTTCCAGTTCGCCAGGAAATCGGGCGCCTCGCCGTCGAAATACCTGATGCCTATGGCTTTCGCCGCCCTGCTCGGCGGGTTGATGACACAGATCGGCACTTCGCCGAACATCGTGGTCTCGCGGCTGCGCGAAGAGCTGACCGGCAGGTCTTTCACGATGTTCGACTTCACGCCAATGGGGTCGATCCTGACCGTCGTCGGCATCACCTTCTTGCTCTTCTTTCACTGGCTGGTGCCGAGCCGCACGCGGGAGAACAGCTCGATCGAAGAGGCGGTGGAGATCACCAACTACACGTCAGAGGTCTCCCTGACCGCCGACTCGACGATGCTGGAAAAACCGCTCAGCGACCTTCTGAAGCTCGGCGACCGTGAGGTGCTGGCCACTGCCGTTTTGCGCGGAACGTCCCGCATGTCGCCCTTTCCGGACCTGACGTTGCGCGAAGGCGACGTGGTGATATTGGAAGGCCCTTCGAAGGCGCTCGATCGGATCGCCTCCGGCGGCAGGCTGAAACTGTCCGGGAAGCCGCTGAAGCAAAACGGCCAGACGCAGACGGACGTGATCTCGGTCGAGGCTATCATCACCCAGGAATCGCCGCTTAAAGGTCTGTCCGCCAAGGAACTGGCGCTCTCCTACACGCGCGGCGTCAATCTTCTGGCGATCAGCCGACGCGGCGAACGGCTAAAGCAGCGGCTGGGCGAGCTGACGCTGATGGCCGGCGACGTGCTGGTGCTGCAGGGCAGCCGCAAGAACCTGCCCGCGGTGCTGCAGGATTTTTCCCTGCTGCCTCTCGCCCAGCGCGAAATCCTGCTCGGGACACAGCGACGCGCCTTCATTCCGCTGGTCATCCTGGCGCTTGCCATGGCCGCGACCGCGGTGGGCATCGCACCGGTCCCCGTCGCCTTCTTCACGGCTGCCCTCGGCATGGTCGTCTTCCGGGCGATCCCACTCAACGACTTCTACAAGTCTGTCGATGGGCCGATCCTCGTCATGCTGGCAGCGCTGATCCCGGTTTCGGATTCGTTGAGGACCACCGGTGGCAGCGAACTCATCGCAGGCTGGCTCGGCCAGGTGGCCGCGACGCTTCCGGCCTGGGGTGCCCTGGGGCTGATCCTTGTCACTGCCATGGCGGTGACGCCGTTCCTCAACAACGCCGCGACGGTGCTCGTCATGGGGCCGATCGCCGCGAGCTTCGCCACCAGTCTCGGCTTTCGGCCGGAGGCGTTTCTGATGGCGGTGGCGATCGGCGCCGGCTGTGATTTCCTCACCCCCGTCGGCCACCAGTGCAACACGCTCGTCTTCGGCCCCGGCGGCTACAAGTTCTCAGACTATCCGAGGCTCGGCCTGCCGCTTTCTTTCCTGATCATCCTCGTCAGCGTGCCGGCGCTGCTCTATGTCTGGCCGGTGAGGTAGGGCTGCGGCCAAGTACCTTGCCGCCAAAAACCTTGACGCTTGCGGCTGAATATGGCCTAAGCCTGCGCCAATCCGCATTTCAAAAACAGGCTTGGCGCCTTCCCGGCCGCCACAGATAGAGCATTCTTCATGATCGCCACGAAGCCCCGCGTCCGCATCGCCCCCTCGCCGACCGGCGAGCCGCATGTTGGTACCGCCTATATCGCGCTCTTCAACTATCTCTTCGCCAAGAAACATGGTGGCGAATTCATCCTGCGCATCGAGGATACCGATGCTACGCGCTCGACGCAGGAATTCGAGCAGAAGGTTCTGGACGCGCTGCGCTGGACGGGCCTGACCTGGGCCGAAGGCCCGGATGTCGGCGGACCCTATGGCCCTTACCGCCAGTCCGACCGCAAGGACATGTACCAGCCCTATGCCCAGCAGCTGCTCGACAAGGGCCACGCCTTCCGCTGCTTCTGCACGCCGGAACGCCTGGAGCAGATGCGCGAGGGCCAGCGCGCTAGCGGCAAGCCGCCGAAATACGACGGCCTTTGCCTGAACCTGACGGCCGAGGAAGTGACCTCCAAGATGGCGGCGGGCGAAGGCTCTGTCATCCGCATGAAGATCCCGACCGAAGGCTCCTGCGATTTCCATGACGGGGTTTACGGCGACGTCTCGATCCCGTGGGATTCGGTCGACATGCAGGTGCTGATCAAGGGCGACGGCATGCCGACCTATCACATGGCCAACGTCATCGACGACCATCTGATGAAGATCACCCACGTCGCGCGCGGCGAGGAATGGTTGGCATCGGTGCCGAAGCACATCCTGCTCTACCGGTATTTCGAGTGGGAACAGCCGGTGTTCATGCACCTCTCCCTGATGCGGAATGCCGACAAGTCGAAGCTGTCGAAGCGCAAGAACCCGACCTCGATCTCCTATTATTCCGCGCTCGGCTACCTGCCGGAAGCGCTGATGAACTTTTTGGGCCTGTTCTTCATCCAGATCGCCGAGGGCGAAGAGATGCTGACCATGGACGAGCTGATCGAAAAGTTCGACCCGGACAACCTTTCCAAGGCCGGCGCGATCTTCGACATCCAGAAGCTCGACTGGCTGAACGGCCGCTGGCTGCGCGAAAAGCTGTCTCCGGACGAATTCGTCGCCCGCGTTCTGGAATGGGCCATGGAGAACAGCCGCCTGACGGAAGGCCTGAAACATTCGCAGAGCCGTATCTCCAAGCTCGGCGAACTGCCGAACCTTGCCGGCTTCCTGCTGTCCTCCGATGTCGGCCTGACGCCCGCTTCGTTTGCAGGCCTGAAGACCAGCCCGGCCGAGACGCTGGAAATCCTCACCACCGTTCAGACGGATCTCGAAAAGATCCTCGAATGGAATGTCGAGACGATCGATGCGGAACTCCGCGCCGTCGCCGACAAGCTCGGCAAAAAGCTGCGTGTCGTCACCCCGCCGCTCTTCGTCGCCATGTCGGGTTCGTCCCGCTCGTTGCCGCTGTTCGACTCGATGGCGCTGCTCGGCCGTTCGGTGGTGCGCCAGAGGTTGAAGATCGCCTCGACGGTGGTGGCCTCCATGGTGGGCGACGGAAAGTAAAGGCATACGCGACAGGTCCCCTCCCCCTTGTGGGGAGGGTTACGCCGAGCCAGCCGCACCGGCGAAACAACATAAACCTGCCCGAAGAAGGCGAAGCACGATGACCGACAACACGACGACCGAAACCGCCCTCTCCTCCGACGCCACCCAGGTGCGCGCCCAGAAACTCGCTTTGCTTCGCGAAAAGATCGGCGACGTCTATCCGGCGCATTTCCACCGGACGATGACCAATGCGGAACTGGCCGAGAAATACAAGAACCTGGAAGCGGACGTCGAGACGCAGGACATCGTCACCGTCGCCGGCCGGGTCTATTCCTCGCGCAATTCCGGCATGTTCATGGACATCCATGACGCGTCGGGCAAGGTGCAGATCTTCTCCCACAAGGACACCACGCCGCAGGAAGCCCGCGATCTTTTGCCGATGGTCGATATCGGCGACATCATCGGCGTGACGGGCGTCGTGCGCCGCACCAAGCGCGGCGAGTTGACCATCAACGCCCAGAACATCACCATGCTTACGAAGTCGCTGCTCCCTATGCCGGAGAAGTGGCATGGCCTGTCGGATGTCGAACTGCGCTACCGCAAGCGCCATCTCGACATCATGACCAACGAAGAGTCCAAGCTCCGCTTCCAGCAGCGCAGCCGCATCGTCTCGGGCATCCGCCGCTTCATGGAAAACGACGGTTTCATGGAAGTCGAGACCCCGATGCTGCAGGCGATCTACGGCGGCGCCACCGCAGAACCGTTCAAGACCCACCACAACACGCTGAAGCTCGACATGTACCTGCGCATCGCGCCGGAACTGTTCCTGAAGCGTACGCTGGTTTCGGGCCTCACCGACAAGGTGTTCGAGATCAACCGCAACTTCCGCAACGAAGGCGTCTCCACCCGGCACAATCCTGAATTCACGATGATGGAGTGCTACTGGGCCTATGCCGACTACGAGGACATGATGGACCTCGTCGAGCGCATGTTCTCGACGCTCGCCATGACCATCCACGGCACCACCGAAGTGAAGTTCGGCGACAAGGAATTGTCCTTCAAGGGGCCGTTCAAGCGCGTGCCCATGCCCGATGCCGTCAAGGAAGCGACCGGTATCGACTTCTTGAGCATGAAGACCGACGAGGAAGCCCGCACCGCCGCCAAGGCCGCCGGCTTCGCGGTCGAGAAGGACTGGACCTGGGGCGAATGCCTCGCCTTCATCTTCGAGGAAAAGGTCGAGGGCACGCTGATCCAGCCGAGCCACGTGACGCATTTCCCGAAAGATATCTCGCCCTTCGCCAAGGAAGTGCCGGGCGAACCGCGCCTCGTCGAACGTTTCGAAACCTATTGCAACGCCTGGGAACTGGGCAACGCCTTCTCCGAGCTCAACGACCCGGAAGAACAGCGCAAGCGCATGGTCGAGCAGCTCGAACAGGCCCATGCCCGCGGCGAGAAGGACAAGCAGCTCGACGACGAGTTCCTGGATGCGATCGACCAGGGCATGCCGCCCGCCGGCGGCCTCGGCATCGGTGTCGATCGCCTGGTCATGCTGCTGACGGATTCACCGTCGATCCGCGACGTGATCCTGTTCCCGGCGAGACGCGCCAAGGCGGATTGATAGGGTTCGCCTCCGCCACCACGGTCGTCATCCTCGGGCTCGACCCGAGGATCCACCGGCTGGGCACTGCGGATGCTGGATCCTCGGGTCAAGCCCGAGGATGACGTGGGGAGGCTAAGGCCTCCCGCTTACTCAATGCACGACTTTGGCGGCAGGATCCTTCGCATCCGAAGCCGCCGCCGCCTGGGCGGGTTTCGCGGGCGCGGCCGGAGCCGGTTGGCCCCTGAGCTTTGCAAGCCATTCGGCGCCGGCGGCGTCCGCGTCCGTGGCGCCGGCGGTCTTGGCCGGAGCTGCTTCCGCATGCGCCGTTTCCGGCGGCTTGGCGTCGGAACGAACGGCGTCGCCATCGGTCTGCTTCGACCAGCGCTTGCCGCCTTCAGCAGACGTGCGGGGCGCGGGCGCGGGTTCCGATGCCTTGGCGGCGACCGGGGTTGCAGCGGGTTTTTCCTGCTCACCGCTGCCGGAGAACATGCCCATTATCGAGGCAAGAAAACCGCCCTCTTCCTTTTTTGGTTCGGCGGATGCGACCTGGGCAGGCGCGGCCGGCTTCTGATTGCCCTGGCCCTGATTGGGGCCTTGATTGGCGAGAGACTTGTTCGGTGCTGCGGGTGCCGGATGCGCATCGGCTGCCGGGGCAACGTGGGCGGCGGTTGCCGGGGCAGCGGCATGGGTTTCAGAAGCGGCAGGATTGCCAGCCGGTGCATGGCTTTGCGCGGGGGCTTCCTGCCCGGAGCCGAAGATCATGCCGGTGACGGAACTGAAGAAACCGCCGCTCTCCTTGGCCGCGACCTCGCCGCTATGCCCCTCGGCGGGAGCGCCGTGAGCGTCCGCAGGGGCGCCATGACCCTTGGCGACCGGTTCGCCGTGGCCGGCGGGTTCGCTCGGCGCGCCGTGACCGTCAGCCTTCGGTTTCTGGCCGTGTTCACCCTCCGGCGTGGCGACGACCGGGCCGACGCAATCGGCGTGATCGGTCAGCCGGGCGGTGAGCGCCTCGACATCCTCGAGCGGCAGGTCGATGCGCATGCCGTAATATTCGCCGTTCGAATTGGCGGTACCGTCGAGGTAGTATGCCGAATAGAGCTGGGCGTCGGTGCCCTCGGGCGCCTTTTTAGGATCCGGGATATAGACGACCTGGGCGCCGATTGCGCGGCCGCGCATCTGGGCACGATCGCGGGGGCCGGCCTTGTCGATCATCGCCACCTGGACGAGATCAGCCTTTTCCTTCTCCTGGACAGCCTTGGCGACGCGCAAGGCCGTGCGGATGCGCGCCAGACCGTCGCCGGTTCCGTCGCTCACCACATATTTGCGGATCCAGTAACGCTGGTCCCGCTTGATCTTGACCGTTTCGAGCGCGGTACATTCCAGCCCGTTGATCTCCAGATAGGAGGGGCCGAGGATCTTGTCTGCGCCGATGAGCACAGCCGCCGCGCCGCTGCCACCGCCGAGCACGACGATACCACCCATGAGGATGAAGACGAGCTTCTTGGAAAACCGGAACTTCAGACCCTTCACTTGCCGAACTCCGGCATGGTCAACTCCATTTTTACGCAGAACAACAGGATGGAATAGTGCCGGGATAGTCACCTATTCTTGTTGAGGAAGCTTTAAGCCGGAGGGTTCTTTTCGCCCTCCGGAGTTCTTTCTCGCAGCCGGCGTGCTTCATTCCGGAACGTCCCTGCTTTTGATGCATGCCCCTTGCGCAAATCGAACCGCGGGTATATACCCGCTCCATGCCGAACGACACCTGCCACTGCATTCTGCTGCGCAAGGCCTCCCGAAAGGTCTCGTCCTATTATGACGAGGCCCTGGCGCCGCTCGGCGTCAACATCGGGCAGTTCAGCCTGTTGCGCAACATCAATCGGCTGGCGCCGATCTCACTGACCGATCTCGCCGTCCAGGTGGAATTGGACCGGTCGACTGTCGGCCGCAATGCCAAGGTGCTGGAGCGCATGGGTCTGGTGGCGATCGGCCATGGCGAGGATCAGCGGGAAGCGATGTTGACCGTCGCGCCGCAGGGCCATGCGATCTTGAAACAGGGGGCGCCGCTGTGGGACGGCGTCCAGGACGATATCGAGGCCCGGCTCGGGGCCGAGAAAACCAGACAACTGCAGGAACTGCTTGCAGCCCTCTGATTTTTAACCAGACGCGGGTATATACCCGATTTTATCAGCTGCCGGTGCGGCAACGACCAGGAAAGGGACAGACCATGATCTCCAATCGCGCCGCCCAATGGATGGCGGCCAGAAATCTGCATTATGGATGGGTGGTCGCCATCAC
Organism: Neorhizobium sp. T6_25; assembly: GCF_002968555.1. Classification (NCBI taxonomy): domain Bacteria; kingdom Pseudomonadati; phylum Pseudomonadota; class Alphaproteobacteria; order Hyphomicrobiales; family Rhizobiaceae; genus Neorhizobium; species Neorhizobium sp. T6_25. The sequence continues at coordinate 247,976 of NZ_PVBL01000002.1, read as the reverse complement.
CACATTCCTGACGATGCTGGCGACCGCCGGCGCCATGGGCTCGGCCGGCGTGATGATCCAGCCGCTGCATCAGGAGTTCGGCTGGGATATCGCCGATATCTCTTCGGCCATGGCCGTCCGCCTGGTGCTTTTCGGACTGCTCGGCCCGTTCGCCGCAGCCTTCATGAACCATTTCGGCGTCCGCCAGGTGGTCACCTTCGCCCTGACGCTGATCATGAGCGGCATTGTCCTGTCGTTGTTCATGACCCAGGTCTGGCAGCTCGTGGCGCTCTGGGGCGTGGTGATCGGTGTCGGCACCGGCATGACGGCGCTGGTCCTCGGCGCAACGGTCGCGACCCGCTGGTTTTCCAAGAGCCGCGGCCTCGTCGTCGGCCTGATGACCGCCAGCAACGCCACCGGCCAGCTCGTCTTCCTGCCGCTGCTCGCCGCCATGACGGAAGCCTATGGCTGGCGCACCGCGCTCACCTTTACGGTCGTCGTCATCTCCGCCGCGATGTTGCTGGTCCTGCTCCTGATGCGCGACTATCCGTCCGATGTCGGCCTGCCGGCCTATGGCGAGACTGCGGTGACGCCGGCGCCGAAGCAGGACCACAAGTTCCTGGCGACGCTCTATTCGCCGATCGGCGCGCTCCGCCACGCCTCGAAGAGCGGCACCTTCTGGGTCCTGTTCGGCACGTTCTTCGTCTGCGGCCTCTCGACAAACGGGCTTATCCAGACCCACTGGATCTCGATCTGCGGCGACTTCGGCATGGCAGCGGTCACCGCTGCCAGCACGCTTGCAGTGATCGGCATCTTCGACTTCTTCGGCACCATCTTCGCCGGCTGGCTGTCGGACCGCTACGACAATCGCTGGCTGCTGTTCTGGTTCTACGGCCTGCGCGGCCTGTCGCTGGTCTACCTGTCCCTCTCGGGCTTCAGCTTCGTCGAGTTGTCGGTCTTCGCGATCTTCTACGGCCTCGACTGGGTGGCGACCGTGCCGCCGACCGTAAAGCTCGCCGCGGCCGAATTCGGCCGCGAACGGGCCGGCCTGATCTTCGGCTGGGTGTTTGCCGGCCACCAGATCGGCGCAGCCACCGCTGCATTCGGTGCAGGGTTCCTGAAGAGCGACTTCAACACCTATATGCCCGCCCTGCAGATCGCCGGCGTGATGTGCATGATCGCCGCGGTTTCCGTCCTGCTGCTGCGCAAGCCGGGTACTGCCAAGCTGGTGCCGCAGCCGGTTTGATCACGCCCCACCTCTCCGGCGGGGTCCTTCGCCGCCGGAGATTACCTGCCGTTGCAAAACTGCAAACTCGCCGGATATGATATTTGGTGCGCAAAGCGCGCCGCCATCGCTGCGGGAGGCACCATGTCATCGATCACTTCGGGCAACGCCGTTCAATATGCCGACAGCAGCAAGCTCGCTGCTCGCGGACGCCTCAACAGGGAATATACGATCGCCGAAACCGGCTGGTTTCCCTGGGTTGCGCGGAAACTGCCGCTGCGGGAGGGCGATCGGGTCCTGGATATCGGCTGTGGCCCGGCCTGGTTCTGGGCCTCCGTCATCAACGATATACCTGAAAATCTCGACCTCACGCTTGCCGATCAGTCTTCCGGAATGGTGGAAGAAGCCCTTGCGCGCTGCACGCCCCTGCCCTTCGGATCGGTCGTGGGCCATCAGGCGGAAGCTACCGCCCTGCCCTTCGGCGACGATAGCTTCGATGTCGTCATCGCCATGCACATGCTCTACCACGTGGCCCATCCGGCAGCGGGAATCGCGGAAATGTTCCGCGTGTTGAAGCCCGGTGGTTCGCTGGCGGTCACCACCAACGGCATGGGCAACATGCGCGGCATCTACGAACTCACCACCGTGTTCGGCAGCGAGCCATTCGATCCGAGCGCGGCCATTTTCGGATACGACAAGGCCGAGGAGCTGATGCGTGCGAGGTTCGGCGATGTGACCTTCTCCCAGCATCCCGCCAGCATGCGGATCACGGAGCCGGAGGACGTGTTTCTGGCGCTGACTTCCTACCCGCCCGGCGACGGCGCGGACGAGACTCAACTGGACGCGTTCCGGGAAGCAATCGCCGCCGCATTCGAGCGCGGCCACGGCGTGCTCGAGGTGGAGAAGGAAACCGGCCTGTTCATCAGCAGAAAGCCGGACTGATCCCGGCGCGGACCTGAGCCTTCGCCAAATACAAAAAGGCCCGTTGCGAGACGGGCCTTTCTTCATGCCGGCGGTGGAAATCGGTATCAGGCGGCCGCGAGGGTCAGTTCTTTCTTGACCATCTGGCGCAGCGACGCGAGGTCCTTGGCGAAGGCACGAATACCTTCGGAGAGCTTTTCGGTCGCCATGGCGTCCTCGTTCATCATCCAGCGGAAGGACTTCTCGTCGAGCGACTGCAACGGCTCCGCGTTGAAGGTTTCCGGCACGAGCTTGCGCTCCAGCTTGCCGGTGTCCTTGTCGAGCTCGTCGAGCAGAGCTGGGCTGATCGTCAGGCGGTCGCAACCGGCCAGCGCTTCGATTTCGCCGGCATTGCGGAAGGAGGCGCCCATGACGATCGTCTTGATGCCGTTCGCCTTGTAGTAGTTGTAGATGGCGCGCACGGAGACGACGCCCGGATCGGTCTCGGCGGTGTAGTCCTGGCCGGTCGACTTCTTGTACCAGTCGAGAATGCGGCCGACGAAGGGCGAGATCAGAAACACTTTGGCTTCGGCGCAGGCGATTGCCTGGGCCTGGGAGAACAGAAGCGTCAGGTTGCAGTCGATGCCTTCCTTCTGCAGCACTTCCGCGGCGCGGATGCCTTCCCAGGTGGAGGCGAGCTTGATTAGGATGCGGTCACGCTCGATGCCGCGCTCCCTGTAGGAGGCGATGATCTGGCGGGCCTTGGCAATCGACGCTTCGGTGTCGAAGGAAAGGTCGGCATCGACTTCGGTCGAAACGCGGCCCGGGACCAGCTCGGACAGGGCGGCACCGACGGTGATCGCCAGGCGGTCGGCCACGGCGGACACGACGGCGTCCGGAGTGCCGGACTGCTTGCGGCCCCAGGCGATCGCTTCCTTGACCTTGTCGGCGAAGATGGGCGTGCCGAGCGCCTTCAGGACGATGGTCGGGTTGGTGGTGCAATCCACGGGCTTCAGGCGGGCGACCGCCTCGATGTCGCCGGTATCGGCAACGACCGTGGTCATGGAACGAAGCTGCTCTAGTTTAGACGTCATCCGAATATTCCTCGATATATGGAGAACTAAACGCCTGTTGCGCGATTTGGCTCCTCCGGCGCGTTGGTAGGAACTATCCTCCGCCCGCGGTTTAAAAGTCAAGACATTTGTCCTTCGGAATTGACATATGTGTCAGTTGGAACAAGTATCATCTCGCTTGTCCATCATCGTCCCGGAGGCCCGTTGGCTAGGCTCAGACGCGAGACCCATACCGCCTATTCCGAAGCTGCCTCCATGAGGCTGCGGGCGGCGTGGCTTTATTATAACCAGGGATTGACGCAGAAAGATGTCGCCGAACGGCTGGGCTTGAGCCGCTCGACGGTGATCCGCCTGCTCGACGAGGCTATGAAGCGCTCCGAGGTGCAGATCTGGATCAGCGAGGGCATCGATACCTGCGTCGAGCTGGCGATCCGGCTGGAAAAGGCTTACGGCCTCGACGAGGCCGTGGTCGTGCCAGCGCCGCGCGACAACAGCGCTGCGGCACTCGCCAGCTCGGTCGGGCTGGCGCTCGGGCAATTCCTCTCCGAAGTGGTACAGGACGACATGACCATCGGGGTCGGCTGGGGCCGCACGATGACCGCCTCGCTCGGCAGCTTTCGCCCGCCGCGGCGGAGGAACTGCAAGGTCGTGTCGCTGCTCGGTGGCATCGTCGCGGTGCACCAGACCAATCCGATCGACTACACTTGGCGTTTCGCGGGCCAGCTCGGCGCCGAATGCTACATGTTCCTGGCACCGCTCTTGGTCGATTCTGTCAAGACCAAACGGGCGCTGATCGAGGAATGCGGGCTGAAGACCATCTACGACCTCGCCGAAAACCTCGATCTCGCGGTGGTGAGCTGCGGCGACATCGGCCCGCATTCCACCTCGCTGTCGGAAGGGTTCATCTCAAAGGCGGAACTCGACCGGCTGATCGCAGCCGGCTGCGTCTGCGACACGATGTTCAACTTTCTCGACGAGGAAGGCCGCTCCGTGGATCAGAAGCTGAACGAGCGGGTGATGTCGGTGGATCTCGATACGCTGAAAAAGGCCCGGCACATCGTGCTGTCGTCGGGCGGTGCGCACCGGGCGGTAGCGATCCGCGCCACGATCCGCAGGATCGGGTGCCATACGCTGATCACCGATGAGACTGCGGCCAAGGAGTTGTTGCGGCTGAACGAGCCCTCCGAGAGCGCACAGGGGGCGGCCTGACCACTGGCTGCACCACTGGCTGCGCTTGGACGGGCGGACAGTCAGGCAGCGGCCAGGAACTCTACTCCGAGGGAATTGATCCGCCGCCAGCGGACTTCGCATTCGAAACGCCGGCCATCCGACAAGGCGAGGCCGAAGCTTTCCGGCACGGACAAGGCATTCTCGATCTTGATCAACGCGCCGCCGGCCGAGATTTCCTTCACGATGCAATCGAAGGCCGAATGATCGCCATTGAAGATGATCTTGGCGCCTAGAAAGCTTTTCGATCTCTGGTATCTGCGCTCATGCACCTGACCGCATCCTTCGACGATTACTTCAGGCATCACTTATATTCCCCAATGGGCAATCCCGCAATCCTCAGAGGCCGTCCATGACTTTTGCAGGCGCTTGGTACCGGCCGGCTTGCGGCCCGGCAATGGAACCCAAACGCTGAGATCAAGCGTTCGGCTCCTTACGCATTTCCCGCTTCCCATCCCAAGATCGCCCGCTTGCGCGTCAGCCCCCAGTGATATCCGGTCAGCGCGCCGCTCTTGCCGAGGGCCCGGTGGCAGGGCACCACGAACGAGATCGGGTTGGCTCCAACAGCCGCACCCACCGCGCGGCTGGCGGTCGGCTGGCCGATGTCGTTGGCGACGTCGGAATAGGTGACGGCCTTGCCGAAGGGGATTTTCAACAGGCTCTGCCAGACGCGCACCTGGAAATCCGTGCCGATCAGCACGACCTTCAGCGGCCGGTCGCAGGACCAGTTCGCACGGTCAAAGACGCGGCCGACATAAGGCGCCGTCATCTCCTGGTCGGGAACGTATTCGGCATTCGGCCAGCGACGCATCATGTCGTCTAGCGCCGCCTGCTCATGACCGAGATCGGCAAAGGCAAGGCCAGAGAGGCCGCGATCCGTCGCCATGACCAGTGCCTCGCCGAAGGGCGACGGGTGGAAACCGTAGCGGATCGTCAGGCCGCCGCCGCGCGCCTTCCATTCGCCGGGCGACATCGCCTCATGGGTGACGAACAGGTCGTGAAGGCGGCCGGGACCGGACAAGCCGAGCTCGTAGGAAGCTTCGAGCAGCGGCAGTTCCTCCTTGCCGAGCAGGCGCTTGGCATGATCGAGGGTCACGGCCTGAAGGAAAGCCTTGGGCGACAGCCCGGCCCAGCGGGTGAATACTTTCTGGAGCTGGGTCGGCGACTGGCCGAGCTCGGAGGCAATCGCCTCCAGCGACGGCTGGTCACGATAATCGAGCGTGATCATCTCGATGACGCGGCGCACGGTTTCGTAGTCGGAACCATCGGGCGTCACGTCGATAGGCGGCGAATCGATCTGGGCGAGAGCGTTCATGATCTATCTCCTCTGCAGCGCCGCGCACCGGCCAACCTGGACCTTGGGCGCGCAAAAATCGCTGTGCAACTGGTATGCTGCTTAGATGCGCCTTCGGCTTGACCGAAACCACCCGTTTCTTGCCCCTATTGCAGGTTTTCCAACCCGCTTAAACCCGCTGCTTGACGGTTGCCAGAGCTCCTCTGAAGGCCTTGGCGAAACTTTCCCGATCGTCCGGATTGAGGAAGGAACCGATATCGGTGCCGCGCCCCTCGCCCGTCACAGACATGGACGTGATGCCGAACTCCTCGTGGCGGCGGACGTTGAAGCGCACCCAGAACGGATTGAAACGGTGCTCCACCACGCGTCCCGCCGGCGAGAATTTCCGGATCGACAGGTTGCTGCGCGAGACAGTCACTTCCTCGCGCGCGCGGCCCGAGCGGTAGCTCATCTTCAGGGCGATGTAGAGGCCGAGGAAATCGAGCCCGAAGAAGAAACCGATCGGATAGGCGCCGGTAATCAGGAAAAAGCCGCCGTAGAGAAGGCAGATGCCGCCCGTCAGCACCAGCACGACGCGAAAGCCCGTCCTGCCAAGCGAACGGTAGGGCGTCAGTTCGGCTGCGAAAACGGGCTGTTCCTCGGAAACGTCCACGTTGATTTCCCTCCTGCGGGATGCCTATACAGGCATATGGCGACTCCAAAGATCAAATCCAAAACCAGCACCTCGCAAATGTCAAATCACGCGCCCGAGCGCAAGGTCACACCCAAGGTGGCGACCAAGCCGAAGCGCTTCAAGTCCGCCTATACGAAGGCGGAAATGGAGGAGATTTTCCGCCGCTTTTCGGTGCAGCGGCCGGAGCCGAAGGGCGAGCTGGAGCACGTGAACCCGTTCACGCTGGTGGTGGCGGTGGCACTGTCCGCCCAGGCGACCGATGCGGGCGTCAACAAGGCGACGCGGGCGCTGTTCAAGGTCGCCGATACGCCCGAAAAGATGCTCGCGCTGGGTGAAGAAGGCGTCACCCAGTATATCAAGACCATCGGGCTCTATCGCAACAAAGCGAAGAACGTGATCGCACTCTGTCGCATGCTGATCGACGAGTTCGGTAGCCAAGTGCCGAAAACGCGCGAAGAGCTGATCCGCCTGCCGGGCGTCGGCCGCAAGACGGCGAATGTGGTGATGTCGATGGCCTTCGGCGTGCCGACGCTGGCGGTCGACACGCATGTCTTCCGCATTGCCAACCGGCTGCTGATGGCACCGGGCAAGACGCCCGACGAGGTCGAGGAGAACCTCCTGAAGGTGATCCCCGACCAGTATCTCTTCCACGCCCACCACTGGCTGATCCTGCACGGCCGTTATTGCTGCAAGGCGCGAAAACCGGAATGCGAGCGCTGCGTGATCGCCGATCTCTGCCGCTCGCCGGAAAAGACCGTCGACGTGCCGGCGCCGCTTGTCGAGTTGCCGCAGCAGCTAATCGGCGAGCCCGTCGAGTAAAGCGGCGATTGCGGCCTCGTAGTCCGCGCGATTGCCGCCGCAATCGATGGCTATCGCCGCCCGCTCGAAGGCAGCCGAGATCAGCACCGTCAGCGGGTCGAGAAGCGAAAGCGCTCCGGAGCCGGCAAGCAGGTGGGAAAGCCCCACCTTGAGGCTCGACTCGGCGGGGTCCTCACCCTCTCCTGAATCGATCGCCATCTGGGCCGGCGCCTCCCGCAACAGCAGCCGCGTTCGCCCCGCCACCGCCATCGCGTCGAAATAGGCGGAAGCACCCCGCAGGAGGGCTTCCCGTGCCGAGGAACCCTCGGCCGAACGCGCCTCGATATCCGCCGCGACGTCATTCGCCTCGCGCTCGATCACCGCCCAGAACAAAGCCCGTTTGTCGATGAAATGATGGTAGAGAGCGCCGCGCGTGACCCTGGCCGCCGCGACGATCTCAGGCGTTGCCGTTTCCGCATAGCCCTTCTCGACGAAGAGCGCCCGCGCGGCATCCAGCAGCGCCGTCCGCGTCCCATCGGTTCGTTCGCGATTGCTGCGCGCCATTTCGCTACCCTCCTCCATTTACATACAAACAGAATGTATCTATAAAACATACAGACTGAATGTATCAGGAAACCTGGAGAATCGAAAGCCATGAAAGCGATCAGCTACTACCCCGTCATCATGACCGACGACGTTGCCGGCACGGCGGCCTTCTACAGGGAGCATTTCGGCTTCGAGGCGCTGTTTTCCGCCGACTGGTACGTGCACCTGCAATCCAGGGAGAGCGAGCACGTGACGCTCGCCATCCTCGACGGCAGCCATGAGACGATCCCGGAAAGCGGGCGCGGAAAGGTCTCCGGGCTGCTGCTGAACTTCGAGGTGGAGGATGTCGATGCGGTCTACGCGCGTCTGACGGCGGCCGGTCTGCCGATCCGCCGCGACATCCGTGACGAGAACTTCGGCCAGCGGCATTTCATCACCGCCGACCCGAACGGCGTTCTGATCGACATCATCACCCCGATCCCGCCGAGCGCGGAATTCGCCGCCCTATACGACGCTTCTGCCCTGCCCGCCTAAAGCTTGAAGCCGGGATCGCGCTTTGAGACCGCCTTGTGGAGATGCACCATCAGGCCCGCGGCAAACAGCGGGGTCAGCAGGTTGACGATCGGGACCGCCAGGAAACACGCGATCAGAAGGCCGGCCAGGAACACGGTGGAGGAATGTTTCGAGCGGAAGGCGCGTGCTTCCGCAGGCGTGCGAAACCGCATCGCCGCGAACTCGAAAAATTCCCGGCCGAGCAGATAGCCGTTCACCATGAAGAAGGCGATCAGGTTGATGCCGGGGATGAACAACAGGAAAAGTGCGACGATATTGCCGACGATGACGACGCCCAGAAACTGGATCGAGCCGGTGATCGCCTGGGCGAGCGGCATCGCCTTGCCGGGCGCATCGGTCGGATAATCGCGCTTCTCGACCACTTCGGCGACGTCGTCGAGGAACAGGCCGGCGATCAGCGCCGTGATCGGCGCGATCAGCAGAGCGAGCGCCAACGCCAGCCCGATGCCGGCGGCAATCGCCGCAAACAGGGTGAGCCAACCCGCCCAATCCGGCAGGTCCGAGAAAAAGGCTGCAAACCACGGCCAGGCATAAAAGATGAAGACTTCGCGCAGGGCGAACCAGAGACCGATCAGCACAAGGGCGGTGAGACCCAGCGTCTTCCAGAACACGGAACGGGTTTCGGGTGCGAAAAGGTTGGCGAGCGAAAGGCGTGCGGCGTCGAGGATCATCGGCGTCTCCAGGTTGGCGGGAGAGATGTAGGTGGGAGGGAGCGGCGGAGCAAGGAGGGGCGAGATGACGGATATGGGAGAAGCGACCGCAGCCGGCTCCCCGCTCAGATATTCAGGAAAAATCTTGCGGAGATGTCACATCGGCGGATCCTGTCTCGTCATGGTGTCGTAACCAACAGAAGGAAACGAACCATGAGTGCCAAACTTAACCCTTTCACCGCCGCTCCCTCTCTGATGAGGGCCTGGATGGGTGTGTCCGCCGATGTTGCCGAAAGCCTCGAGCATAACCTCATCGAACTCGTAAAAATCCGCTCCTCGCAGATCAACGGCTGCGCCAACTGCATCAATATGCACACGATCGATGCGCGGGCGCGGGGCGAGAGCGAGCAGCGCATCTACCTGCTGTCCGCCTGGCGTGAAGCTCCGTGCTATTCCGATCGCGAGCGCGCTGCGCTAGGTTGGACCGAAGCCCTGACCCGGCTGTCGGAAGGTCATTTGCCGGAAAGCGGCTACGAGGCCCTGAAGGCCGAGTTCACGGAGGAGGAACAGGTGAAACTGACTTTGATGATCAATGTCATCAACGGCTGGAACCGCCTGGCGGTTGGCTTTGGCCTCTGGAACAATGCCGCGGGTGCCAAGACCGCCCAGGCAGCCGCCTGATGCAGGGTCTCGACCATTCGGACGCGGCAGCCAGCTTCGACCCGCTGCGTCCGAAGCTCATGCGGGTCGCCTACCGCATGCTCGGATCCGTGTCCGATGCCGAGGACATGGTGCAGGAGGCCTTCATCCGCTGGATGAAGGCCGATCGCCAAGAGATACGCGAACCGGAGGCATTCCTGCGCCGCACCGTAACGCGGCTCTGCCTCGATCAGCTGAAATCGGCGCGGCGACAGCGCGAGACCTATATCGGACCCTGGCTTCCCGATCCGGTCCTGGAAGAGGAAAAGGAAGAGGACGTCACCTTGCCGCTGATGCTGGCGCTCGAACGCCTTTCGCCGCTCGAACGCGCGGCCTTCCTGCTGCACGACGTTTTCGGGCTGGGATTCGAGGAAGTCGCAACCACCATCGAGCGTGACATGGCCGCCTGCCGCCAGCTTGCTGCCCGCGCGCGCACCCATGTTCGCGAGGCGAGAACTCGTTTCCAGGTCGACAAAAAACAGGGTATCGAGCTTGCCGAGGCCTTCTTCGCCGCCTCGCGCAGCGGTGACATGACAGCGCTGGGTGCCATGTTGGCGGCAGACGTCAGCGTTCATGCCGACGGTGGCGGCAAGCGTCCTGCGGCCACGGAGCCCGTTCTCGGCTTCGAGGCGGTGATGAAAGTGCACGCCTTTCTCGCGGATCAATTTCAGAAGAACGGCTCCACACTCGTTCGCGCCGGGTTCGTCAACGGATTGCCGGGCTTCGTCACGATGGAGGCCGACGGTGAGCTGCAGACGACCGCACTCGATATCGAGGACGGGAAGATCACGGCCATCTATATCGTGCGCAATCCCGACAAGTTGAGGCATCTGCATTAGCCCCTGCGAGGAGGCTCCGGAGTACCGAGCCCGGCTCCATCCCACGCAACTCATCCCGGCGGCATCCATCGCCTTCCCTGCTTCGAACAGGTTGCCGTGTACTCCACCACAACCGGCGCAGACGAGAGAGATGGCGATGGCACGTCCAATCCCGACAAGCGTCGGTTAACCTTCCGCGGGCAGCCGAATACAACTTTAATTGTATATTAATACAACTTTAAACATCTCCGCCAGGCCAGGAACTCTCCTGTTGGCTTCCGGTTCAACCGCGTGCAGGCTGCAATCCAGCGGCTGACGAACCGCTCGACTTTTGCCTTCGGCTGATATGTTTTTTGGATTTGTTCGGGATGATCTCTTTTGTCGTCCGGCTGAGAAGCCGTGCACATTTCATCGTTAGGAGCAATGTCGGTGCGAAAAATGCGACCTTCATGGGCGCAAGCGCGCGCCGGAAGAAAGACGCAAGGCAGAGGCTCGGAATCCTGATCGCCGGCTTCCTTGCGATCTATTTCATTGTCGGCGCGCGCCTTGTCCAATACGGTCTTGCCGAACCGGCCGCGACGGGAGCAATTTCCAGCAATCCCGTCGCATCCAGGCCGGACATCGTCGACCGCAACGGAGCGCTGCTGGCCACCGACCTCAACATGACCTCGCTCTACGCCGACCCGCGCCGGATCGTCGATGCGGACGAGGTCGTCGAAAAGCTTGCCTTCGTCATCCCCAACCTCGACTGGAGCGAAACTCACAAGAAGCTGAGATCGCAGACCGCATTCCAGTGGCTGAAGCGGCAACTCACCCCGAAACAGCAGGCGGATATTCTGGCGCTCGGCATTCCCGGCATCGGATTCAGACCGGAGAAACGTCGGTTCTATCCAGGCGGCGTCACCGCCTCTCACATCGTCGGCCATGTGAATGTCGACAACCAGGGCCTCGCCGGGATGGAGCGATACCTGGATCAGCAGGGCCTTGGCGATCTTCGCCTGGCAGGGCTGACCGGCGGGGTCCCGCTCGAACCCGTCAGGCTGTCCATCGATCTCCGCGTCCAGAATATCGTCCGCCAAGTCGTCGCCAACGCGATGACCGCCTATAAGGCCGAGGCTGCGGGCGCCGTGGTTCTTGATGTCGATACCGGCGAGGTTCTGGCGATGGCATCGGTGCCCGACTACGACCCGAACGAACCGTCCCGGATGCTGCCTGACGGTAGTGTCGACAGGGACTACGAAAAGGGCTGGTTCAACCGGATAAGCAATGCCACGTTCGAGATGGGCTCGACGTTCAAGAGCTTCACGCTGGCGATGGGGCTGGACGAAGGCAAGATCACCCTGAATTCCGTCGTTGATGCGTCCCGGCCGATCCGCATGGGCGGCTTCACCATCAAGGATTTCCGCGGAAAGAACCGGCCGCTGACGATCTCCGAAGTCTTCCAGTATTCATCGAACATCGGCACCGCGGCGGTCGCGGACAAGGTCGGCATCGAAGGCCACCAGCAATTCCTCACCAAGCTCGGGCTCCTCTCCAGGATGGAAACCGAAATGCCGGGCGTGGCAACGCCAACCCAGCCGAGGACATGGAAGAAGATCAACTCGGTCACGATCTCGTTCGGCCATGGCGTGGCGACCACGCCACTGCAGACCGCGGTTGCCGCCGCCGCTCTGATCAATGGAGGTACCCTTGTTCCTCCCACGTTTCTTCCCCGCTCCCGGGAAGAGGCCGAACAGGTTTCTCGCCCGGTGATAAAGCAGGGCACCAGCGCCGATATGCGCTACCTGTTCACCTGGAACGGCGTGAAAGGCTCCGGACGCGGTGCCCAGGTCGAAGGTTTCCAGGTCGGCGGCAAGACGGGCACGGCCGACAAGGTGATCAACGGACGTTATGCCAAGGATATCAACTTCAACGCCTTCGTCGCAGCCTTCCCGATGGACAGGCCCAAATACATCGTGCTTTCGATCATCGATGCTCCGCAGACCGGCGAACACGGCGGACGGACAGCAGCATCCACCGCCGCGCCTATGATCAAGGAGATCATCGGCCGATCAGCGCCATTGCTCGGCGTACAGCCCCGTTTCGGATCTTCGGGCGCGCCAAACCTGCTGATGAATTATTAGACTGCGGTGTCCCGGCGGTTGCAATGGCGGCAAATACGCTGAAGCGTCCGGTCTTGCCGTGCCGGGCATCCTCCCTACGCCATCCCCCGTAATTCCTCCCGATGCCGCACCATCGCCAGGAACCGGCGGTAATCCAGCCCGTACTGCTCGGCCCGCGCCGGGTCCGGCAGCAGCTCCGTCCCCCCGCCGTCCATCGCCTGCCCCGCTTCGAACAGCGAGCCGAACACGCCGCCGGCAACCGCGGCCGCCATCGCCGTGCCGAGCAGCACTGCGTCGCGGTTCTCCGGGATCACCACCTTGCGGCCGGTGACGTCGGCGTAGAGTTCGACCAGCAGCGGGTTGTTGACGTGGCCGCCGGTGACGTGGAGGGTTTCGAAGCGGTAGCCGTAACCCGAAAGCGCATCAAGAATGTGCCTGATGCCGAGCGCGATCGAGACGCAGGTCCGCCAGTAGAGGCGGCAGAGGCCGTCGAAAGACGTGTCGAGCGTCAGGCCGCTGATGACGCCGGTCGCGTGCGGGTCGGCAAGCGGCGAACGGTTGCCGTGGAAATCCGGCAGGACGTGGAGGTTCGGGGCGATATCGCCCTCGGTCTCGCTGCGCAGCTCGCCGACGCGGGCGATGATGCGGCCGTGCAGCTCCGCCGTCGGTTCGCCACCGGCCGCGTGCATCATCACGATATGATCGAGCAGCGCGCCCGCCGCCGATTGGCCGCCTTCGACCAGCCAGTGGCCCGGCAGGATCGCCTCGTAATACGGACCCCAGAGGCTGCGGCCGGGTTTGGAATCTTTCGTGAAGGCGACAATGCAACTCGAGGTGCCGCCGATCAACGCCACGCTGGTCTCGAGCGTCGAGCCGCCCAAGGCGCCACCCGACACCCCGCCGAGCACGCCGAAGGCACCGGCATAGGCGTCGATCATGCCGGGGGCCACCTGCACCTTCGTGTCGAGGCCGAGCCCATCGGCCGCCTGCCGGCTCAGGCTTCCCAGACTTGTCCCGACGCCGATCGTTTCGTCCGGCAGACCGCCCTTTTCGAGCAGGTCTTCGAGGCCGGCAAGCGACAGGTAATCGGCACTCCAGCCGGGGTTTTCGTGGGCGAGATAGTTCCACTTGGCTGTCAGCGTGCAGCGGGAACGCGCGGGCGAGCCGGTCGCCTTCCAGGTGAGGAAATCGGCGAGGTCGAAGAGATGACCCGCCCTCGCCCAGCTTTGCGGCAGATGCTGTTTCAGCCACATCAGCTTGGGCATTTCCATCTCCGGCGACAGCGAGCCGCCGGAAAATTCCAGCACTTTGTGGCCGGTGGCGGAAAGCTGGTCGGCTTGTTTGATCGCCCGATGGTCGAGCCAGACAATGGTGTCCTGATTGGCCTTGCCGGTGGTGGATACCGTGAGCGGCCTGCCGTCTCGGTCGCGGGCGACGAGCGAGCAGGTGGCATCGAAGCCGATCGCGGCGATGCGGTCGGCAGTCATGCCTGCCTCCGCCATCGCCTCTCTGACGGCGCGGCAGGTGGCGGCCCAGATATCCTCGGAATCGTGCTCGGCGTGGTTTTGCCTGGGGCGGAACATCGCGATCGGGTGCTTGGCCTTGGCAAGCAGGCGCCCGTGGCGATCAAAGACGCCGGCGCGGGCGCTGCCCGTGCCGATATCGACCGCAACGAGGTGATCACGCATCCGGATTCGTTTCCTGTCCCTTGTCGCCCAGCAGTTCCAAGGATCGCACTAAAGCACGGTCGAAGAAACGGAGCCGCTGCGACCCTCTATATGTTTTTGGACAAGGTGGATCAAATCCGGCATGGCGTCAAACACGACTTCCGGCGAAAGCGCGTCGATCTGCTCCCGGTAGCCGGGAACGCTGGCATGCGAACCGCCGACGAAGGCAAAGACCGACATGCCGGCGCTGTGGCCCGCCTGAATACCGGCGGGACTGTCCTCGATGACGATGCAGTTTTTGGGATCGGCGCTCATTTCGCTGGCCGCGTGCAGGAAGAGATCCGGCGCCGGCTTGCCCTTTTCCACCATCGTGGCGGAAAAGATGTTCGGCTCCAGCTTGTCGATCAGGCCGGTCAGCGTCAGCGACAGGCGGATGCGCTCCGGTTGGCTGGACGAGGCGACGCAACGGCGGAAACTCAAGGCATCCAGCGCTTCGGTTATGCCCGGCATCGGCTGCAACTCGGCGCGGAAACGGGCGTAAAGATCGTGGCGCATGTCTTCGAGAAACGTATCGTCGGCCTCGACGCCGAATTCCTCGCGCATCGTCTTGGTGACGGTGCCGAGGCTGCGGCCGAGAAAGCGGCGATAGGCCTCCGCCGCATCCATCTCGACCCCCTTGCGGCGCAGCGCATCGACCAGCACCCGCACGGAAACCGGTTCGCTGTCGACGAGAACCCCGTCGCAATCGAAGATCACCAGTGGTCCCGCCGACTGTTGCACGTCCATCACCCGCTATTTGACGAGCTTGCCGTCGAGATAGAGCTCGAGCGTCTTTGCCGTCCCTTCAACCCAGAGCGTCTTCAGCGCATGCGCAAAGCGGGTGCGGAACAGCTCAGATTTCGCAACGTCGCCGAAGATATCGCCAAGCGCAAGGAAGGCGTCCGGGTTATCCTTGGCTTTCAGCGCCGCGGCGTTCAGGCGGTCGGCGCTGGCGTCGTTGAAGGTGATCTCCTTGCCACTGTCGGACGTGCCCGCGAAATAGCGGCACCACAGCGCCGAGACCAGCGACAGGCCGATGATGTCCTGGCCCTTGGCGAGCCGGTCGGCCGTCGAGGGCAGGATGAATTTCGGCTGGCGGTTGGAGCCGTCCTGCGCCAGCCTGGGGATGGTATCGCCGATCTTCGGGTTGGAGAACCGCCGCTCGATCAGCTTGTAGTAATCGACGAGGTTGGTATCCGGCACCGGCGGGATGACCGGAATGATCTCGTCGTTCTCCAGCTTTTCCAGAAAGCCGCGGATCAGCCTGTGCTCCATCGCCTCGTGCACGAAATGGATGTCGAGAAGGGCGGCTGGATATGCGATGGCCGCATGACCGCCGTTGAGGATGCGTATCTTCATCAGCTCGTAGGGCGCCACGTCGGGCACGAACTGGACACCGACCTCTTCCAGCCGAGGCCGGCCGGCAGGGAACTTGTCCTCCATCACCCACTGCTTGAATTCCTCGCAGAAAACCGGCCAGTTGTCGTCGATGCCGAAATCGTTCTTGAGGATGTCGATCTCGCGTTGGCCGGTCGCCGGCGTGATGCGGTCGACCATCGAGCTGGGGAAGGCGACGTTCTCGTGAATCCAATGGGCGAAGTCCGGATCGGAAAGCCGGGCAAGCCCGATGATCGCGTTCTCCGTCACTTCGCCGTTTCCGGGAATGTTGTCGCAGGACATGATGGTGAAGGGGTTGACGCCGCGTGCCTTGCGCTCCTTGAGACCGGCGAGGATCAGACCGAAGACGGTCTTCGGGCTCGTCGGATTTTTGCCGTCCTCGGTGATTGCCGGGTGGGCGGGATTGAACCGGCCGGAAGCGTCGATGAAATACCCGCCTTCGGTGATCGTCATCGAAACGACGCGGATTTTCGGGTCCGCCAGCGTCTCGATCAGGGTCGCGACCTCGCCGGGGGCGATGATGTCGATCATCGGCGCGGTGATGCGGGCAGCAGTCCTATTATTGTCCTGCTCGACGACGGTGGTGAGGAAATCCTGAGCCTTCAATTTGTCGCGCATGGCGCCATCGGATGGCATCACGCCGGCGCCAATGATCGCCCAGTCATGGGCCTTGCCGGTGTTGAACAGGTCGTCGAGATAGATCGCCTGGTGGGCGCGGTGGAAATTGCCGACGCCGAAATGCACGATGCCGGCAGTCAGGCCCTTGGGGTCATAGGCCGGCACCGCGGCCGTGGCCGCAGCGTCCTTCAAGCTCGCCAGCGAAAGCTTCACAGTCATTGTCTTTACTCCGATATGGCCCGTCAGGCCTTCAGGGCGAGGCCCTTGTCGTCGAACCGATGGAGCTTGGCCTCATCGGGCGTCATGTAGACGGTGTCACCGTGATAGGCGCCGAATTCCCCGTCGCAGCGCGCGGTGATCTGACCGATGCCCTCGACATCGAGATGCAGGAACGTGTCGGCACCGAGATGTTCGGCGACCTTCACGGTGCCGCGCCAGATGCCGCTGTCCTTGGAAAGGTTCAAGTGTTCCGGCCGGATGCCGGCAGTCTTGGCATTCTTCGACTGCGCATAGGCACCGTCGACGAAGTTCATGTGCGGCGAACCGATGAAGCCGGCGACGAACAGGTTGCGCGGGCTCTTGTAGAGTTCGAGCGGCGAGCCGACCTGCTCGATATTGCCGCGGTTCAGCACCACGATCTTGTCGGCCATGGTCATCGCTTCGACCTGGTCGTGGGTGACATAGACCATCGTCGTCTTGAGCTGGTGGTGCAGGTCGCTGATCTCCAGCCGCATCGTTCCGCGCAATGCTGCGTCGAGGTTGGAAAGCGGCTCGTCGAACAGGAAGGCCGAAGGCTCGCGGACGATCGCCCGGCCGATCGCGACGCGCTGGCGCTGGCCGCCGGAGAGCTGCGAGGGGCGCCGTTCGAGATAGTCGGTGAGGTTCAGCACGCGGGCCGCATCCGTCACCTTCTTGTCGATCGCTGATTTCTCCATTTTCGCCATCTTCAACGGGAAGGCGATGTTGTTGCGCACGCTCATATGCGGATAGAGCGCGTAGGACTGGAACACCATCGCCAGGCCGCGTTCAGCGGGGGCGGCCTGGGTGACGTCCTTGCCGTCGATCAGGATTTGGCCGCCGGACACATCTTCCAGCCCTGCAATCAGGCGCAGCAGCGTGGACTTACCGCAGCCGGACGGGCCGACGAAGACGACGAATTCGCCGTCAGTGATTTCGAGATCGATCGACGGAATGACCTTGGCCTCGCCGAACACTTTCGACACTTTTTGGAGCGTGATGCTGCCCATGTCCGTTTTCCTTACTTAACCGCGCCAAACGTGAGGCCGCGAACGAGTTGTTTCTGTGAGAACCAGCCGAGGATGAGGATCGGCGCGATCGCCATGGTCGAGGCTGCCGAGAGTTTTGCCCAGAACAGGCCTTGCGGGCTGGAGAACGAGGCGATGAAGGCCGTCAGCGGCGCCGCATTGGTGGTCGACAGCCGGATCGTCCAGAACGACTCGTTCCAGGCGAGGATGATGTTGAGGAGCAGCGTCGAGGCGATGCCCGGCACCGCCATCGGTGTCAGCACGTAGACGATCTCCTGCCAGAGCCCCGCCCCGTCCATCCGCGCCGCTTCCAGGATTTCGCCCGGAATTTCGCGGAAGTAGGTGTAGAGCATCCACACCACGATCGGCAGGTTGATCAGCGTCAGCATCACTGTCAGGCCGATGCGGCTGTCGAGCAGGCCGAAATCGCGGAACAGAAGGTAGATCGGCACCAGAACCGCGACCGCCGGCATCATCTTGGTGGAAAGCATCCACATCAGGACGTCCTTGGTGCGCTTGGTCGGCGAGAACGCCATGGCCCAGGCCGACGGGATCGCGATGATCAGCGCCAGGATGGTGGAGCCGACCGACAGGATCACCGAGTTCATGAACGGCTTCAGGTAATCGCGTTGCGTCTGCACGGTGATGTAGTTCTCGAACGTGCCCGATGGCCACAGGCTGAAGCCTGCGATCGCTTCCGGCTCGGTCTTGATGCTGGTGATGATCGTATAGAGGATCGGGAAGAAGATGATCAGCGCGACGATCCAGGCGGCGGCGGTGGCGGTGACCTTGTGTCTTGTTGTAACGTTGCGTGCCATGATCTTCTCCTACCGGTCCAAGTTCTTGCCGACGGCGCGCATCAGGAAGAAGGCGACGATATTGGCGAGCACGACTGCGATAATGCCGCCTGCAGAGGCGCCGCCGACGTCATAGCCGAGGAGCGCCGTGCGGTAGATCAGGAAGGCGAGGTTGGTGGAGGCGTAACCGGGGCCACCATTGGTGGTGACCAGGATTTCCGCATAGACGCCGAGCAGGAAGATCGTCTGGATGAGGATGACGACGGTGATCGACCGGGCGAGATGCGGCAGCACGAGATAGACGAACCGGTTGAGGAAATTGGCGCCGTCCATTTCCGCCGCTTCCTTCTGCTCGCCGTCGAGCGACTGCAGCGCGGTCAACAGGATGAGCGTTGCGAACGGCAGCCATTGCCAGGCGACGATGACGACGATCGAAAACAGCGGATATTGCGCGAACCAGTCGACCGGCCGGAGCCCGAAGAACCTTGAGATATCGGCAAACACCCCGTAGCTCGGATTCATGATCATGTTCTTCCAGACGAGCGCCGCAACCGGCGGCATCACGAAGAAAGGCGATATGATCAGAATGCGGACGATACCCTGCCCGAAGATCGGCTGGTCCAGGAGGAGTGCGATGGCGATACCGCCGATGACGGTGATCAGCAGCACTCCGCCGACGATGACCAGCGTGTTCCAGATCGACTGGAAGAAGGCGGGGTCGGTATAGAAGAACTCGTAGTTGAACAGACCCGTGAAGCTGACATTGGACGGATCGAGCAGATTGTAATTCTGGAACGAGAACCACAGCGTCATCGCCAGCGGCACGATCATCCAGACGAGAAGAAGCAGAACGGAGGGCGCCATCATCAGGCGCGCCAACGTCTTGGTGTTTTGCGTTGCCATATCGACGCCCTCCCATGGAACGTGGTCGTTCCAGTTATCCCGCGCCTTTTTCTTTTGGGGAAGGAGACCGACGCAGGATGCAGGTTTTTGTTGTTGTCTGGTTATAGCCGGATTGCCCTGCCCGATCGTCGGCCCGCCTCAAACCCTCAAGGCGGATGATCTCGGCCAAGATCCGGCTGTCCGGCGCAGGGTTGCCGGACAGCCGTGGCTCTGGAGCTTATTTCGGATAACCGGCGCGCTTCATTTCGCGCGTCGTAGCCGTCTGGGCCTGGGCAAGCGCATCGGCGACCGTGGACTGGCCGGCGACGACTGCCGAGAACAACTGGCCGACATTCGTGCCGATCGCCTGGAATTCAGGGATCGCGACGAACTGGCCGCCGGTATAGGGCACCGGCTTGACGGTCGGCTTGGTGATATCGGCAGCACCCATCGCAGCAAGGGTCGGGGCTGCGAAGGCGGCAGCCTTCTGATAGTCCGCATTGTTGTAGAGCGAGGTGCGGGTGCCCGGAGGAACGTTGGCCCAGCCTTCCTTGGCGGCGACGAGCTGGGTATATTCCTTGCTGGTTGCCCAGGAGATGAACTTCTGCGCCGAGTCAGCCTTCTTCGAAGAATTCGGAACGGCGAGGTTCCAGGACCACAGCCAGTTGCCATGGTTCTTCATCTCGCCCTTGGTCGGGAAGAGCGCGTAACCCACCTTGTCGGCAACCTTGGAATCCTTCGGGTTGGAGACGAAGGAGGCAGCCACGGTGGCGTCCATCCACATGCCGCATTTACCCTGCTGGAACAGCGTCAGGTTTTCGTTGAAGCCGTTCGAGGAGGCACCGGACGGGCCGGCATCCTTCATCAGGTCCACATAGAACTGCAGGGCTGCCTTCCATTCCGGCTGGTCGAACTGCGGGGTCCACTTTTCGTCGAACCAGCGGCCGCCAAACGAGTTGGTGAGCGCCGTGATGAACGCCATGTTCTCGCCCCAGCCGGCCTTGCCGCGCAGGCAGATGCCGTTCACGTCGGTCTTGCGGTCGGTGATCTTGCGAGCCGCATCGCCGATGAATTCCCAGGTCGGGTTTTCCGGCATCTTGAGGCCGGCCTTCTCGAACAGGTCCTTGCGATACATGATCATCGCCGACTCGCCGTAGAACGGCGCCGCATAGAGCTTGCCGTTGACGGTCAGACCGCCCTTGATCGCCGGCAGGATGTCGTTGGTGTCGTACTTGTCACCGAGCTTGTTGAGTTCGAGCAGCCAGCCCTGCTTGGCCCAGATCGGAACTTCGTAATTGCCGATCGTCAGGATGTCGTACTGGCCGCCCTTGGTAGCGATGTCGGTGGTGACACGCTCGCGCAGCACGTTTTCTTCAAGCGTGACCCAGTTGATCTGGATATCCGGGTTCGCCTTGGTGAACTCGGAAGTCAGGCCCTGCATGCGGACCATGTCGCCGTTGTTGACCGTCGCGATGGTGAGGGTTTCAGCCGAAGCCGCGGTGGAGAAAATGCCGGCAAGCGCCAGCGCCGAGCAGGCGCCCAGCAAAATCGTCTTCAATGTCATATCTTCCTCCCAGAAGATGAGTAACGAGCATTCGCTTTGCTCATGGGCAATTACCCACATAATGGTGAAGGAAGTCAACCTCCAATCGTCGCTGCAATGCAGCAGACATTGGTTATCTGATTGATTTCGTTACATGTAATTTTTGCTCAGCGACCGAGCAATTGCTCCGCAGTCGCCTCGTCGGTGATCACGCCGTTGATGATATTGCCCTTGAGCGCAGCGGAAATCGCCTGGAACTTCCGGCGTCCCTGCGCCAGACCGATGACCGAGGAGGTCTCCCGCGAGGGGATCGGCACGCTGGCGACGCGATCGTTGATGGAATTGGCGAGAAGCCGGCCCTGATTGTCATAGACCCAGCCGCAGATCTCGCCGGCTGCACCTTCCCGGACGAGTTTTTGCATTTCCTCTTTGCCGAGGAAGCCGTCGACGCAGAGTGGCCCGTCGGGCCCAAGTTCGCCGATGCCGACGAAGGTAACGTCCGCCTGCGCCCCGAGTTCGAGCGTCGAGCGCACCAACGCCTGGTCGTGCAGGGTCTCGCGCTCCTCGGCGGAGGAACAGAGAACCGGCAGCGGCATCGGAAAATGCCGCGCCTTGATGGCGTCCGCCATCGAGAAGATGACGTTGTAGAAGGCGGCCGATCCGTCCGGTCCGATATTGCCGGTCAGCGACACGATACGGTGCTGCGGGCACTCCATCGGCGGCAGCTGGTCGACGGCAGCCTTCAGCGTCCGGCCCGTGCCGACCGCGATGACGATCGGGTCCGGGCGCTTCAGCCAGCGTTCGATCTCGGCGGCGCCGGCTTCGGCGATCCCGACGGTGCTGGAGCCCCCCACCGGATCGCTCGGCACCACTTCGACATGCTTGAGATCGTATTTCTTGCGCAAGCCCTCGGCGAGTTCCAGGCAGGCTGCAATCGGATGGTCGAGGCGCACCTTGATCAGCCGTTCGGCAACCGCGAGCGACACCAGCCGCTGGGCCGACTGCCGCGAAATGCTCATGGCCGCGGCGATCTCGTCCTGGGTTCGCCCCGCGACGTAGTAGAGCCAGCCGGCCCGCGCCGCATCGTCGAGCCGCCCTTGCGTATCAGACCGTTTTGCCATGGCAGAAATTCTCCTCCGCATGTTGCTGCCATGGTTTCGGATGGTCTGTCAAACGGTTGCCATCGCGGCCACATTGCACCTGCATCGTCGCCGCGCATACCCTCGTGTGACCGTTGCGCTGCCTTTGAGCCTGCTGAGAAATGATATAGGCTGAAGAAGAATGGTAATAGCCGGGAACCCGTGCATGAACCGGATGGAAGCGCTGATCGAACGTCGAACGGAAATGCGATATAAAACCGCGTCGGTTCGCGCTGAACGCATACTTGAAGACGCCCGCAAGCATGGCGTCGAAATGCGCACCATCGGCTCCTTGGCGAAGCGCAGCTTTCATTTACATTCTGATGTCGACTTCCTGGTGAGCGGCCCGGTCGATCCTGCGCGCAGACTTTTTATCGAACGACTCGTCGCGGATCACATGCGAGGGACAGATATTCCCTACGATCTGATCTTCGCGGCCGATATGACCGCCGACAGGGTACAGGAGCTTTTAGATGGCTGCGTTTAGCCTTCCGGCTTTTTCACGCTTGTCACCAAAGATCGCGCGCGCGGAACGGGAGCTGGAACAGCTCGAAATCTTTTTCGCGCGACATTCCCAGGAGGTTTCCGATGGAGAATGGGGCGCACTGTCAGCCATCTCATTGGGTATCCATAACGTCTATAACGGCATTGAGGACAGTCTTCTGAGCCTGGCACGGGACGTGGACGGTCTCGTTCCCAGCGGACCGACAATGCATCAGGATGTTCTGGACCAGATGTCGGCCGAAATCGACGGCATACGGCCGTCCGTTATCGACGCGGAGCTATACGAGTCTCTGACGGAACTGAAAGCCTTCCGCCATCTCGTTCGGCACCGATACGGATTCGACCTGAAAGCCGACAAGGTGATC
The DNA here is from genome assembly GCF_002968555.1 of Neorhizobium sp. T6_25. Taxonomy (NCBI): domain Bacteria; kingdom Pseudomonadati; phylum Pseudomonadota; class Alphaproteobacteria; order Hyphomicrobiales; family Rhizobiaceae; genus Neorhizobium; species Neorhizobium sp. T6_25. The sequence goes on along the minus strand of NZ_PVBL01000002.1, from coordinate 225,202 downwards.
GAGAACCTGGATCGAATTCGCGAAGCATTTCCATCATTCGTGGATGCCGTTGTCCGGCTGGAAAAGACGATGGCCGCTGAAGATACGGATGACGACGGCGGTGGAACAGCCGGCGCCCCCCGTCGATAACCCGCACGATCCGGATCGTGCGGGGTTTGATGTCACGAGCATAGGCTCTCAACCGCCTCGATGTGCTACGCCACCTGCACCACATGCCCCGCACTCACCTCGCGGTACTCCCGCTTCGGCGGCACGTAGTTGACCGGGCGGATCGGGCTCTTGATCTCGTCGGTCGACATGTTGCGCTTGATCCGCCGGCGGGACGGATCCGGAATCGGCACGGCGGACATCAGCTTCCTCGTGTAAGGATGCTGCGGGTTTTCGAACACCGCCGCACGCGGGCCAATCTCGACGATCTCGCCGAGATACATGACCGCGACGCGATGGCTGACCCGCTCGACCACCGCCATGTCATGGCTGATGAACAGGAAGGCGAGATTGAGGCTTTGCTGCAGGTCGAGGAGCAGGTTGCAGACCTGCGCCTTGATGGACACGTCGAGCGCCGAGACCGCTTCGTCGGCCACGATGATCTTCGGGTCGAGCATCAAGGCGCGGGCGATTGCGATACGCTGGCGCTGGCCGCCAGAAAACTCGTGCGGGAAGCGCTTCATCATGTCGGCAGAAAGGCCGACCTTCTCCATCAGGCTCGCCGCCTTGTCGCGCGCCTGCTGTTTGGTGCCGAGGCTGTGCTCGACATAGGGCTCCATGACCGCGGCACCGACGCTCATGCGCGGGTTCAATGAGGCGAACGGATCCTGGAAGACCATCTGGATCGACCGGCGCATCTGGCGCAGCGTCGGCTGGTCGAGCTTCATGACCTCATAGCCGTCGAGCGTAACCTCGCCGCTGGTCGGCGTGATCAGGCGGGTGACGGAGCGGCCGGTGGTCGACTTGCCGCAGCCCGATTCGCCAACGAGCGACAGCGTCTCGCCCGGGAACAGATCGAAGGAGACCTTTTCGACCGCGTGCACCGCGCCGGACTTGCGCCCGAACAGGCCGGAATGGATGTCGAACCGGGTGGTCAGGTCCCTGACGTCCAGGATCGGCGTCTTGCCCTTGCCGACCGTGTCGGTAACGTCGGCAAGCAGCATCTGTTCGCCGGTCTTGATATCGACGATCGGGAACCGCAGCGGCAGCTTGCGCTCGCCCATCGAGCCGAGCCGCGGCACGGCGGACAGAAGCGCGCGGGTATAGGGATGCTGGCCGCGGTGGAAGATGTCGCCGGTCTCGCCCGTCTCCACCGCATCGCCGCGATACATGACGATGGTGCGGTCGGCGACTTCGGCCACCACGCCCATGTCATGGGTGATGAAGAGGACCGACATGCCCTCCTCTTCCTGCAGCACCTTGATGAGGTCGAGGATCTGGCCCTGGATGGTGACGTCGAGCGCGGTGGTCGGCTCGTCGGCGATCAGCAACTTAGGTCTCGCCGCCAGTGCCATGGCGATCATAACGCGCTGGCGCATGCCGCCGGAAAACTGGTGCGGATATTCATCGAAACGCGACGAGGCGTTGGGGATACGCACCTTTTCGAGCAGGCGGATGACTTCCTTCTTCGCCTCGGCATTGCTGATGTCGGTATGGACCGTCAGCGCCTCGGCGATCTGCTTGCCGATCGGGAAGATCGGGTTGAGCGAGGTCATCGGCTCCTGGAAGATCATCGAGATGTCTTTGCCGCGCACGCGGCGCATCTGCTCTTCCTGCAGCGACAGCAATTCGCGGCCGTTGAGGAAGACCTGGCCTTCGATCCTGCTCGAATTCTTCGGCAGCAGCCGCATGATCGACAGCGAGGTGACGCTCTTGCCCGAGCCCGATTCGCCGACGATCGCCACCGTCTCGCGCGGCGCGACGTTGAACGAGATGTTGCGCACCACGGTGCGCCATTCGTCGTTCACCCGGAACGAGGTTGAAAGATTGCGGACAGACAGGACGGGGGTCACCGAACCACCGCCCTGTTCCATGGAAGTGCCGGAAAGCAGCATGGAAATCTCCTTCGGATCAGGCGGCGAGCGCGGTTTCGGCGAGCGTGACCCAGTAGCTGACGCCAAAGGGGATTGCCTCGTCGTTGAAATCGTAGGCAGCGTTGTGGAGGCTGGCGGTATCGCCATTGCCGATGAAGATGAAGGCGCCGGGGCGCTTCTCCAGCATGTAGGAAAAATCCTCCGCGCCCATATGCGGCGCCATACCGGTCTGCACCGCCTTGGGACCGGCAACCTTGGCCGCGATCTCGATGGCAAAATCCGTCTCGTTGTCGTGGTTGAAAGTGACCGGATAACCGCGGCGATACATGATGTCGGCCGTCGCGCCATGGGCGATCGCGGTCGATTGAGCCACTTCGCTCAGGCGTTTCTCGGCAAAATCGCGGGTTTCCGGCAGCAGCGTGCGCACCGTTCCGGCCATCTTGACATAGGCGGGGATGACGTTGCTCGCCTCGCCGCCATGGATCGAGGCGACGGTGACGACGAGCGACTTCAGGGGGTCGGTCTCGCGCGACACGATCGACTGCAGCGCCAGCACGATATGCGAGGAGATCAGGATCGGGTCGATCGAATTGTGCGGCTGTGCGGCATGGCTACCGCGACCGTGGACGGTGATTTCGAACGTGTCGGCCGCCGCCATGATGCCGCCCTTGCGGGTGGAGAAACTGCCGACCGGAAGCTTCGGCTCGTTATGCATGCCGTAGACTTCCTTGATGCCGAACCTCTCCATCATGCCGTCGTTGATCATCGCCAGCGCGCCCGCGCCGCCCTCTTCCGCCGGCTGGAAGATCACGGCGACCGAACCTTTGAAATTGCGGGTCTCGGCAAGGTATTGGGCCGCGCCGAGCAGCATGGCGGTATGGCCGTCATGGCCGCAGGAATGCGCCTTGCCGGGGGTCTTGGAAGCCCAGGGCTTGCCGGAGGTTTCGAGGATCGGCAGCGCGTCCATGTCGGCGCGGAAACCGATCACCGGCCCGCCGCCCTGGCTGCCCTTGATGATGCCGACGACGCCGGTCCTGCCGATGCCGGTCTCGACGACGTCGCAACCGAAGGCCCGCAGCTTCTCGGCGACGAATTTCGAGGTCTCGTGAACGTCGTAGAGCAGCTCCGGATTCTCGTGAAGATGGCGCCGCCATTCGGCGACCTGATCCTGCATTTCCGCGACGCGATTGATGACTGGCATTACGCAGACCTCATTGTTTTCTTGCTGTTTCCCACTCTGGTCGGAGCGGATATTGCGACGCGAAGACACGATTTTGCAAGCTTCAATTTTCCGGCTTGAACGGAAAATAGGCCTATGCTTAGATGGCTCAAAATTTGATCATGCTCGCCAAAAGCGGCAGGATGTAACTTGTTCTTGAAGTAGTTTCGGAGGAGGAACGGACAGGAAATACGCTGCGAAGTCAATAAGTTGAGGAAGGTGACTTCGCAGTCCCGAGGCATAAAAAGCCGGCTTGACCGGCATGCCCAACCACAACTCATAAGAGAACGACAAGGGGAATAGCAGCATGAAAAACCTCAAACTTCTTCTGGCCGGCACCGCAGCCGCCCTGGCCTTCGCAGGCTCGGCCGCCTACGCCGCCCGCGGCACCGACGGCGATCTGAAGATCCTGTTCTGGCAGGCCGTTTCGACAATGAACCCCTACCTCTCCGGCGGCACCAAGGAAGTCTACGCGTCCTCGATGGTGATCGAACCGCTCGCCCGCTACGACGAAAAGGGCGAACTCGTACCGACGCTGGTCACCGAGATTCCGACCGTCCAGAACGGCGGCGTCGCCAAGGACTTGCTCAGCATGACCTGGAAGATCAAGCCGGGGGTCAAGTGGTCGGACGGTACGCCTTTTACGGCTGACGACGTCATCTTCACCTGGAAATACTGCATCGCGCCGGACGGCGGTTGCGCCCAGGCCGCCCAGTACGAGGGCGTCAAGAGCGTCGAGGCGCCCGATCCGCAGACGGTCAAGATCACCTTCACCGAACCGAAGCCCTATCCCTACAGCGCCTTCGTCGGCGCGCAGTCTCCTGTCATCCAGAAGAAGCAGTTCGAAAACTGCGTCGGCGCCAAGGCACCGGGCTGCACCTCGGCCAATTTCGGCCCGATCGGCACCGGTCCTTTCGTCGTCAAGGAATTCAAGCCGAACGACGTCATCACGCTGACCGCCAACACGAACTACCGCGATGCGGCAAAGCCGGCCTTCGCGACGGTCACCCTCAAGGGCGGCGGTGATGCTGCCTCGGCCGCGCGCGCCGTTCTCGAAACCGGCGAATACGACTATGCCTGGAACATGCAGGTAGAGCCGGAAATTCTCGCCAAGATGGTCGCCGCCGGCAAGGGCAAGCTGGAAACCGCGTTCGGCACCCAGGTCGAGCGTATCAACCTCAACCACTACAACGCAGATCCCTCGCTTGGCGCAAAGCGCTCCACCAAGGAAGCTGGCCCGCATCCGTCGCTTTCCGACCCGGCGGTCCGCCGCGCGCTTTCGCTCGCCATCGACCGCGACATCATCGTCGAGGCCGGTTACGGCGCAGCCGGCAAGGCGACCTGCAACATCGTGCCCGCACCGGCAGCAGTCGCTTCCACCAAGAACGACAGCTGGTGCCTGAAGCAGGACCTCGTGGCAGCCAACAAGCTGCTTGACGATGCCGGCTGGAAGAAGGGTCCGGATGGCATCCGCGCCAAGAACGGCGTGAAGCTCTCTTACCTCTACGCCACCTCCACCAACTCGGTTCGCCAGGCGACCCAGGAACTGGTGAAGGACATGTGGTCACAGATCGGCGTCGGCGCCGAATTGCGCAATGCCAGCGCCTCGGTCTTCTTCGGCGGCGATCCGGCAAGCCCGGACACCTTCCAGAAGTTCTATGCCGACGTCGAAATGTACACGAACAACTTCGACGGCACCGACCCGGAAAAGTATCTCGCAGAATGGCTGTGCGACAAGGTTCCCGGCCCGGCGAACGGCTGGCAGGGTCAGAACATCCCGCGTTACTGCAACCCGGCCTATGACAAGCTGCTCGGCGAGCTTTCGAAGACCGCCGAGCTCGACAAGCGCGCAACGCTTGCCAAGCAGCTCAACGACATGCTGACCGAGGAAGGCGCGCATATCCCGCTCGTCCACCGCGGCAGCGTCTCCTCGCATTCTCTCAAGCTCGCCGGCGTGAAGATGAATGCGTGGGATAGCGAACTGTGGAACGTCGCCGACTGGTCGCGCGCGAAGTAATGCCGATCGCCGGGCCTGCCCCTGGAGCAGGCCCGGCGCCCGCATTTTCTTCTCCGTGCTAGTCTGGAGACTTATGCATGTTCACATACACTTTGCGGCGATTGCTCTTCGCAATCCCGACGCTGCTGATTATCAGCTTCGTCATTTTCGCGCTGCTTGATCTTGCACCCAACGATCCCACCGGCGACCTGCCGTTGACGATCCCGCCGGAGGTCCGCGAGCAGATCCGCGCATCGCTCGGCCTCGATCAGCCGTTCTTCTTCCGCTACCTCTACTGGCTGCAGCAATTCTTCATCAACGAACCGCTCAACATCCTCGAACGTATGACGGGTTGGCAGTTCGGCGACGGGAACCGCATGCGGGTGCTTTCCTGGGCGACCAGAAGCCCGGTGGTCGACCTGATCGTCCAGCGCCTGCCCCAGACCCTGTGGGTCGTCGGTCTCGCCTATGTGTTCGGAGTGCTGATCGCCGTTCCGATCGGCGTCATCTCCGCCTACAAGCAGTATTCGATCTTCGACCAGATCGGCACGTTCGTGTCGATGGTCGGGTATTCGGTACCGACCTTCTTCACCGGCGTGCTGCTGGTGGTGATCTTCTCCTCGTATCTGCAATGGTTCCCGTCGGTCTATGACACCAACCTTGTCGTCACCGACTTCTCGAGCTTCGTCCAGCAGATCAAGCAGATGGCCTTGCCGGTGGCGGTGCTGTCGCTCTTCAACGCGTCGCAGATCACCCGCTTCGTGCGGGCCTCGATGCTGGACAACCTGCACCAGGACTACGTGCGCACGGCGCGAGCCAAGGGCGTCAAGGAAAAATCGGTCCTGCTCATCCACGTTTTGCGCAACAGCCTGATCCCGGTCGTCACCGTGATCGCGCTCGGCGTGCCGACGATCTTCTCGGGCGCCATCATCACCGAGCAGATCTTTCGCGTGAATGGCCTAGGCCAACTTCTGATCATCGCCGTCCAGGGGGCCGATATCCCGCTCGTCCAGACCCTGACCTTCATCTTCGCGGTGCTGATCGTGCTCTTCAACCTTATCGCCGATGTGCTTTACGGCATTCTTGACCCGAGGATCCGTTATGACTGATGCGACCATCGCAACCGCGCCGCCCGCCAAGGCGGCCACTCCCACCCGATCGGCCCTCGCAGACATCTGGCGCCAGTTCCGTGCCCATAGAGGCGGCGTCGTCGGGCTTATCGTCTTTACCTTCATAGTCCTGGCGGTCTTCGTCGGCCCGTATATCCACCGCGTGGCCCCGAACGCTATCAACATCCGCGACAAGAACCAATGGCCATCACTGGCTCATCCGTTCGGTACCGACAACCTGGGCAAGGACATGCTCGCCCAGGTGCTTGCCGGCGGCCGCATCTCGCTTGCGGTCGGCATCACGGCCATGCTGCTGGCGCTCTTCCTCGGAACGCTGGTCGGAGTGGTTTCCGGCTATATCCGCAAGCTCGACGGACCGCTGATGCGCATCACCGACCTGTTCCTGGCCTTGCCGCTGCTGCCGTTGCTGCTCGTCATCCTGATGCTGTTCCGCGATACCCTGCGGGCTGCATTCGGACCCGAAACCGGCATTTTCATCCTGATCGTCTTCGTGATCGGGATCACTAGCTGGATGCATACCGCCCGCATCGTGCGCGGCGACGTGCTGGCCGTCAAAAGCCAGGAATTCATCCTGGCGGCGAAATCGAGCGGCATGCGGGAATATCGGATCATCCTCAAGCACATCCTGCCGAACGTGCTGAGTTCGATCATGGTTTCCGCGACCTTGGGCATCGCCTCGGCGATCATCACTGAATCGGCGCTGAGCTTCCTCGGCCTCGGCTTTCCCTCGGATTTCCCGACCTGGGGACGGCTGTTGTTCGACGGGGCCAACTTCCTGCAACTCACGCCCTCGCGCGTTTTGTGGCCGGGGCTGGCAATCTCCGCCACTGTGCTCAGCGTCAACTACATGGGAGACGCTATCCGCGACGCGCTCGACCCGAGGGCGCTCAAGCACTAATCTCGCGACGCGGGCCCGATCAGAATGGCGGCTGCAAAGCTGCCATTTTTTATTCGGCTCCAGCCCAAAACGAGCCCTCAAAAAATTTTCAAAAAAAGTTTCGAACCGTCGGAACCTATTTCCGGGGCGCTCGTTATATGAATGTTCGAAGGCGACCCCCCGTCCCCCGCCCTACAAAGCCTTCGGACCTACTCTTCAATCCCCCTCGAAGAGACGAACTGGCTCGGCTCCGTCAATCGGAACCGAGCCAGCTCAGTTTTATGGGTAGTGGGTGATGATCGCTACGACAGAGCGCGGGATTTCGGCAAATACCTTCGTTGCGAGACGTCAGCCCAACCGAAAACTACTCACCAACGCCCAATCGCTACTGACTCTCTTTCAGTCCCCGCCGCTCTCCAGCGGGAATACCAGCCGGTAGCTGATGCGGTCGCTGGAAATGACGTATTGCGCCTTGCCGTTGACGGAGGCCGGCACGACCCGTTCCAGCACCGTGCTGCCGAAATGCGCCTTCAGCGAATCGTCGTTATCCTCGGGACTCCGGCTGGCGTCCAGCACCTCGTCCCAGATCATCTCGAGCGAGTCATAGCCGTTGAGATGCATGCGGGTGCAGGTGACGTTGATCACCCTGCCGCTGCGCAAAAGCGAGCCGTGGCTGACGGCGTTGACGATCAGCTCATGCAGCGCCAGCCCGATATGCAGCGAAGCGTTCGGCGTCAGAAGAATATTGTCGCCGTGGACGCGCACCAGATGCTTGTTCTCGGGCAGGTATTTTTCCGTCTGCTGCTGCACCAGCTCGAAGAAATAGGCGCCGCGCCAGCTGGAATCGGTGATCAGGTCCTGGCTCTGCGAAAGGGAATAGAGCCGCCCCCGGAACTTGTGCAGGAACAGTTCCAGCGAGCCCGAATAACGGGCCGTCTGCAGCGCGATGCTCTGGATGATGGCAAGCAGGTTCTTGGACCGGTGGCTGACTTCCCGCAGCAGCGCGCGCAGCAGCCGCTCGCGGTGACGCTCCTCGGAACGGTCGATGATCGTGGTGACGAAATGCAGGCCGCCATTGGAAAACTCCACCGTCTGGACCCGGAACTCGTAGATCTGCTCGGTGCCGATGGTGATCTCGATATGGCCCTTGCGCCCGGCTTCCGTCATGCCGTCCTTGAGGATCGCGAGCTTTGCTCCGACCTCCTCGCCGAACAGGCTGACATCGGTGGGTGTCCTGACATGCTCGACAGCCCAGACCTCCGGAAGATGCGTGACGAAGAGGTAATTCCTCCCGGCATCCTGGATCATGATGCTGGCGCCGAGATCCAACAGTGCCGGCATGAAAAATTCACGTAACTTGTCATCACTCTGACCAGCCTGCTGCCATGTCAGGGGATGCACCAAATTCCTCACTCCGTCCGCGGGCTAGCTGGGAAGACCGGGCGCCTGCTGAACGCATAGATACCCGCATTTATGAGCATGATTATCCGCCTTTTATAGGACGTCAAACGCGCCGGAACAACCCGACGACCAGCGATATCAGCAGCAGTGCGAGAAAGAGGAAAAACAGGAGCTGAGCGAGACCCGTTGCCGTTCCCGCAATGCCGCTGAAGCCGAGCGCACCGGTGATGATCGCCACGAGCAGGCAGACAAGAGCATAATACAACATGGGTTTTCCTCTTCGGATGCGCCAGAACGCCCACCTGTTGCATATTGTTCCGGCCTGCCGGCCCGACCGCCGCCGATGGGATCAAGCGGCCGCCTTGACGGCTTCGTTGAAGAACAGCGCCTGGCTGATCAAGGCCTTCACCATGTCCGGATTGAACGGCTTGGTGACCAGGAAAGCCGGTTCCGGGCGTTCGCCGGTCAGAAGCCGTTCCGGGAAGGCGGTGATGAAGATCACCGGCACGCTGGAAGACTTCAGGATTTCGTTGACTGCATCGATCCCGGAGCTGCCGTCAGCAAGCTGGATGTCGGCTAGCACCATTTTCGGGTGCGAGGACTGGAACAGCGATACCGCTTCCTTGTGTGTGCGGGCGATGCCCGTGACCCGGTGGCCGAGATCCTGCACCATCTGCTCGATGTCGAGCGCGATCAGCGGCTCGTCCTCGATGATCATGATGTCGGTCGCCACCTGCCGCGAGATTTCGCGCGTCGCGTCTTCGAGCAGGCGGTTCACCTCGGCAGTGCTGACGTCCAGGACCTCGGCGGCCTCCTCAATGCTGAAGCCTTCGACCGAGACCAGCAGAAACGCATGCCGCGACTGAGAGGGAAGCATCGAGAGATTGGCTGCCGCACGTTGCTCCCAGGCGAACGGCGATTCGATGGGGCGAATCTCAATGTTCGTGGAACCAAAAATTGTAACAAAGAGTTTATAGAGCGAGACACGGTCCTTGGACGTTTCGGGGAATATTGAAACGTCTGCGATCAACGCTTCCAGGACCGCGGCGACATAAGCGTCTCCCGAAGTCTGTGATCCGGTGACGGCGCGAGCATACCGACGCAGATATGGAAGGTGAGACGCAACGCGTGTGGTGAGTGACATACAAAATCTCCCTCGGTGCCCAGCGGGCAATTGACCTGCTATGAACGTGGGCCTGGAAAAAAAGTTCCGCAAGAGTGGAACTTTTTTTGCCGCCAGGAATTCCTTTGCCCGACGATATCGCAACAGGCTGCCCGCGTGATGAGTGACGACAACAGAAAAAAAGAAGAGATGACAGCAATCCAATCCCAAGAAGTCAGACCCGGAGCGGTGCCGCCGAACGCATCCATATCCCGCAAGTTACGGGACTTCTACGACGCCGTACAGGAAGAAGGGATTCCGGATCGTTTTCTCGATCTTCTTGAGCGTCTTGAGCAGGCGGAGAAGAATGCCAAGCCGGTGAACGCAAAATGAGCAAGGAAGACGAGATCGACGATCGCGGCTTCAAGCGCGACCTCCTCGCGTCGCTGCCCAACCTGCGCGCATTCGCGGTATCCCTGACGGGCCGTCACGACAAGGCGGACGACCTTGTGCAGGATACGATCATGAAAGCCTGGGCCAACCAGACCAGCTTTACCGCCGGCACCAACATGCGGGCCTGGCTGTTCACCATCCTTCGCAACGAATTCTACAGCCAGATGCGCAAGCGCGGGCGCGAGGTGCAGGATAGCGACGGCCTGTTCAGCGAGCGGTTTTCGGTCCATCCGGAACAGTACGGCCGGCTCGACCTGCAGGATTTCCGCAAGGCCCTCGACAAGCTGCCCGACGATCAGCGCGAAGCGATCATCCTCGTGGGGGCCGCCGGTTTCGCCTATGAGGAAGCGGCCGCGATCTGCGGCTGTGCCGTCGGCACGATCAAGAGCCGCGTCAGCCGCGCCCGCACCCGTCTCCAGGAGCTGCTCGGCGTCTCCGGCGAGGGCGACTACGGTCCGGACGCAGGCGACGCGGCGATCACCTCCCGCGCCTTCGGCAGCTGATCTTGCAAACTTGAGAAAACGCCGCTCACAACCGGGCGGCGTTTTTGACTGCATCGACGAGGTGGTGGTCGTCGAACGGTTTTGCGACGACGGCTATTCCGTCCCAACCCTTCAGACCGTCCATGTCGTCGACACTGAGCGTGGTAAAAACCAGTCCCGCCCCGCAGGCTCTCAACCGAAGCGCAGTATCCTCGCTCTCCCCCCGAACTAGGGCGGAGTCGATGACGACGACGTCGAAGAGGTCCTGTTCCAGATCCATTGCATAGGTGCGCGGCGTAGCGATCTTAACCTCGCAGGCAAGCGCCTCGGTGAGAACGGTTTCCACTTCCATGGCCACCAGAAACTCCCGATCGACAACGAGGATTCGCAACAATTAAGTCCGCCCGAGATTCGACAACGAAAATCGGCTAGACCACCGAAAGAACGCCCAGTCATTTACAAAAGACACAGGGCGATCACAAACCGCCTGCTATTTCCCGCCAAGTCCGCTCTTTCGTCGAGGGCAGGCCCTGACGCAGAATAAGGCCGCCTGCGCGAGGCAGGCGACCGTTAACGTGTCGGGCGGCCGAAAAATCCGCTATTCGGCCGGTTCGGAATATCGGCGGCCCGAAGCGCCCATCGTTTTGGTCGCCAGGAAGCCGAGACCGCCGACCACTGCGGCAAGCAGCAGCGGGCGGGATTTGACGAGCAGCGGCAACGCCGTCAGAGCCGCCGTCATCATCAGCGCCTTGGAACTGTTGGAGGCTGCGGCTTCACGTTTGCGGCGCTGTTCGGCACCGTTGGCGATCACGACCCACAAATAGACGGCGAGTGCCAGCACAAGCGCGCCCCCGGCGACTGCCAGCAACGCCATCGGTACCCCCCATATGCTGGCGAGATAGACGGCGAGCGCCGCCACCAGCAGCCCATAGGCGGTCAGCAGGAAAAGCAGCACCATCGCATAGAGGATCGCATTTCTTTTGAGCCTGCGCGTGAACGCCGCGACATCCATCGCGGCGAGCGAAGCCAACAGGGGACCAATTCCTGCCATCATCAGCGGCGCGTCAGCAGCGCGAACAGGAAGCCGACGCCGGCGGCGATGGCGACGGCCTGAATAGGGTTGGCGCGGATCTGACGCTCCAGGTCTCTTTCCATCGACAGTGCCTGGTCGCGTGCAGCTTCCACCATCTGCATCGAGGCGTCGGCGGCGTCGCTGGCGACACGACGAGCCTTGCCTTTGTATTCGCTGGCCTTCTCATTTCCCACGGCAGCAACGCTGCGGGTAAGCGCTGCGATATCGTCGCGGAGCTGCTGGATCTGGGCTTCGACATCCTTGCTGGCTGACGAATTCTGGCCTGTGCCGTTGCGGGCGAAGTCGGTCGTGGGGTTGGCTGCGGGCATATCGGATCTCCTGTTTTGCGGACCTTAGAGGATGCGCGCCGCGGAAGGCTTTGCGCGGAATCAAACGGCGTCGGAAACGTGGAACGGGATCGGTCCCAAGCGAGCGGCGAACGCCACGCAATTCACGGTCCTGTCGACGCCGGTGAACGCGGCAACAGCGCGATTGTTCCCCGGCGCGGTTGCACCGAAGCAGAAATCGCCCGAAGGTCTGGAGACTCAGGCGGCCGGCGGCTCGGGCCAGGCGGAAACGCCCCCGGTCCATTGTTCAAAGGCTCTGGAGAGCTTCAGCACGAGCAGGTCATCGTAGCGCGGGCCGACGATCTGCAGGCCGATCGGCATGCCGGATTTCGAAAAACCGCAGTTGATCGACGAGGCCGGCTGTTCCGACATGTTCCACGGCACGGTGAAGCCGATATGCTCGAAAGGCTTCGACGGATCGTTGGTCGGCGAGGCCCATTCAGCCGGATAGGAAACGATCGGATTGGACGGCGAGATCACCGCATCGACGGTGGTGAACAGCCTTCCGCAGGCCTTGCGCATTTCGATCGTCTGGTTGAAGCCGCGCACCGCCTCGACGCCGGAAATGTAGGTGCCGCCTTCCGCCCACTGGTAGATATAGGGGAGGATCAGCGCCCGGCGCTCTTCCGGCATTTTCTCGATATCGCCCCAGAAGCGCGAGCGCCAGAAACTGTCGAGCCCGTCGAGCATGATGCGGTTCATGACCGGTTCGACGGGGATGATGATTGCCCCCGCCTCCTCGAAGCGTTTGGCGGCGGCCACGACCGCATCGCGAACCTCGTCCTCGACGGCAAGGCCGATGCCGGCGTCGAGCATCAGGCCGATCTTTAGACCCTTAACGTCGACGCCGAAATCCAACCAGTCGAAAACGTTGGGCGGCAGTGAGGTGCCGTCCCGCCAGTCGGGACGCGACAGCGTCGCCATGGAGAAGGCGGCATCTTCGACGGTGCGGGTCATCGGTCCCGCGCAACGGCCGACATAATAGGGATCGACCGGAATACGGCCCTGGCTCGGCTTGAAGCCGAACAGCCCTGTCCAGCCGGCCGGCAGGCGCACCGAGCCGCCGATATCCGTGCCGATATGCAGAGGGCCGAAACCGGCGGCACCGGCGGCCGACGCGCCGGCGCTCGATCCGCCCGGGTTCTGGGTGAGATCCCAAGGATTGCGGCTGAGGTGATGGAAGCTCGACAAGCCGGAGGACAGCATGCCGTAGTCCGGGCAGGTGGTCTTGGCAAAGATCACCGCGCCGTCCTCTCTCATCCGCGCGGCAATGGGCGCGTCTTCCGTGGCCGGCACCAGTTCGACCGCGGCGGTCCCGAGCGGCACTGGCTGCCCCTTGGTGGCGATCAGTTCCTTCAGCGTCACCGGAATGCCGTCGAGCGCCCCAAGCCTCGCACCCTTCATCCAGCGACCGGTGGAGGCTGCGGCCTGCGCCCTGGCGCTGTCCGGATCGTAGAGATAGAGGGCCTGCACATGCGGCTCGAAGGCGGCGATGCGGTCCTCGACCGCCAACCAGTATTCCGAGGGTGAAAGCTTCCTGGTCGAATAGAGATCGAGCAACTCACGGATCGTCAATTTCAAGAGGTCATTCATCGCAATATCTTCGTTTTTCGAAATCAGGAATTGTCGCGGGGATCGAGGAGGTCGCGCAGGCCGTCGCCGAGCATGTTGAGGCCGAGCACGGCGAGCGCGATGGCAAGCCCCGGCATCAGCGCCAGCCACGGCGCCTGGCCGAGAAACGTCTGCGCGTCGGCCAGCATCCGCCCCCAGGTGGGCGTTGGCGGCGGCATGCCGAGACCGAGGAAGGAGAGGCCGGCTTCCGTCAGGATCGCGAGGCCGAGCTGGATCGTCACCTGCACGATGATCTGGTTGGAGATGTTCGGCAGCACGTGCACGAGCGTGATCTTGGCTTTCGGGCGGCCCATGCTGACGGCGGCGGTAACGTAGTCCCGCGTCCATATCTGCAGGGCAGCGCCGAGCGCGAGCCGCGCAAACACCGGCACCATGAACACGCCGATGGCGATGATCGCCGTGAACCGGCCCGATCCGATGAAGGCGCCGAGCATCATCGCCGAGAGGATTGGTGGAACCGCGAAGATGATGTCGCAGCCCCGCATGACGACGAGTTCCAGCCAGCTCCGCCGCATGGCGACGACGACGCCGATGGCCGTGCCGACGCTTGCGCCGAGAAGCACGGCAAGGATGGAAGTGGAGAGCGAATTCCAGGCTCCAACCATCAGCATCGAGGCAACGTCGCGGCCGAACTGGTCGGTGCCGAGGAGGCCGAAATCGAGAGGAGCCTTGAGCTTGTGGACGATGTTCATTTTCGTCGGCGGGAACGGCGTCCAGACGAGCGACAGCAGCGCCACTGCAAACAGTGCCAGCGTGATGACGAGCCCGACGAGGAAGACAGGGCGGCGAAGCAGTTTCCTCATTGCGCCCGCCTCATTGCGCATTGGCCCTGAGGCGCGGATCGACGACCAGATAGGCGAGATCGACCAGGAAATTCATCAGGATCACCAAGGCCGAAAAAAACAGCACGACATCCTGCATGACGATGATGTCGCGCTGGGAGAGCGCCTGATAGGCAAGCCGCCCGAGGCCCGGTAGGTTGAAGACGTTCTCGACCAGCACCGCGCCGGCGATCAGGAAGGTGAATTGCAGGCCGAGCATGGTGAACACCGGCACCAGCGCGTTCGGGACGGCGTGCCGCCAGATGGCGATGCCCTCGCTCAGGCCCTTGGCGCGGGCGGTGCGCACGAAATCCTCGTTCATCACCTCCAGAACCGCGGCCCGCGCCACGCGCGTCAGCACGCCGGCCTGCGGCAGGGCGAGCGCCACGGCCGGCAGGAGGAGCGCCTTGAGGCCTTCAAACAGCCCGGCATCCCAGCCGGGAAACCCGCCCGCCGGCATCCAGCCGAGCATGGTGGAGAACAGGATGATCAGCAGCAGCCCGACCCAGAAGGCCGGCACCGCGATACTGATATAGGAGAACAGGCCGGCGACGAAATCAAAGGGCCCATTGTGCTTGCGCGCCGCCTGAACGCCGAGCGGAATGGCGATCGCCACCGAGAGCACGATGGCGATCAGCGCCAGCGGCAGGGTGACGGCAAGCCGTTCCCCGATCAGCCCCGCAACCGGCACGCCATACGTATAGGACTGCCCGAGATCGCCCCGGAAGACCCCGGCGAGCCAGGCGAGGTAACGCACGGGGAGCGGCTGGTCGAGACCCAGTTGTTTCTGCAGCGCCGCGAGTGTTTCCGGGCTCGCCGAAGTGCCGAGCATGATCGCCGCCGGATCGCCAGGCAGCAGGTCCATGACGGTGAAGATCAGCAGCGAGACGATGAGCAGCGTCACGGCGAGACTCAAGGTTCGGCGGATGACGATGGAGATCATGAGCGGCGCACTCCCGCTGATCTCCCCCCTTGAGGGGGAGATGTCACCGGAGGTGACAGAGGGGGGTGGCAACGGTGCGGCAAACGCAATGACTCAAGAATATGCTGAGAGGTCACCCCCCTCTGCCCTACCGGGCATCTCCCCCTCAAGGGGGGAGATCGGTCTGTCGCGCGCGCGCCACTCCAGTTCATCGCGTGAAACTTCACTCTACCCAATGAACATCCGTCAGGACGTTCGAGGGGATCGGTTCGTTTTCCCACAGACCCTTCACCTTGCCGTCCCAGACGCCGAGCTTCGGCATCACGAACAGGAAGAGCGCCGGCACGTCGTTGGCGAGGATGGTCTGTGCCTCGCCGTAGAGCTTTTCCTGTCCGGCGGCATCGGAGGTCATCTCGACCTTTTTCAGCACGTCGTTGAAGGCCGGGTTCTTGTAGTTGAAATAGTAGGGATCGCGGGAATAGATGTCGATGTCCATCGGCTCCGCATGGGCGACGATGGTCATGTCGTAATCGGCGGCCTTCAGCACGTCGGCCACCCATTTCGCCGGAAATTCGGTGGTCTCGATGTTCATCGTCACGCCGATTTCCGCAAACATCGCCTGCAGCACCTGCGAGGTGCGTTGCGCATAGGGCATCTGCGGCGCCTTGATGGTGAAGGTGAAGCCGTTCGGAAAGCCGGCCTCGGCAAGCAGCGCCTTCGCCTTGGCCGCATCATAGGGATAGACGCCGGTCAGGTCTTTGTAGCCGCGGTCGTTCGGCGTGTAGTGGCTGCCGATCGGCGTGCCGAAACCGGACCAGGCACCTTCGACGACGGTGGCGCGGTCGACCGCCATCATCAGCGCCTGACGCACCTTTTTATCGCTGAACGGCTTGCGGGTATTGTTCATGCCGGCGACGACCTTGAGCTCGGTATTGCCGATAACGGTCGTCAGCCGCTTGTCGCCCTCGAAGGACTTGATCAGTTCGGGCGCCCCGAATTCCGGGAAGGCATCGACGTCGCCGGCCTTCAGCGCCGCAGCCTGGGCCTGCGGATCGCTGATGAAACGGAAGGCCGCGGTATCGAGCTTCAGGGAGACGGCCTTGTTCCAGTAGTCGGCATTCTTTGCAAGATCGACCTTGGAGCCTTTCGACCAGCTGACGAACTTGAACGGGCCGGTGCCGATCGGGGTCGTCTTGTTGTCGGCGGCCGATTTCGGTTCGACGATGGTCGAGGACGGCCAGCCGAGCCAGTAAAGCAGGCTGCCGGCCGGCTGCTTGAGCTTCAGCACCAGCGTCGAAGCATCTGGCGTCTCGACCGTATCGATCGAGGCGAAGTAGCGCTTCTGCGGATTGACCGAATCCGCACCGCGGGCGCGGTCGATCGAGAACTTGGCAACCGCGCTGTCGAAGGCGACGCCGTTGTGGAACTTGACGCCCTGGCGGAGCTTGAACGTGTAGGTCAGGCCATCCGGCGAGATCTGCCAGCTTTCGGCAAGCTGCGGCTTGATCTTGCCGTCCCTATCGATGGCCGTCAGGCCCTCGAAGAGGTTCTGCCAGGTCACCTGGCCGATCGCCACCGGTGCGGCGACCGTCGGATCGAGGCCGGCCGGCTCGACCGTCATCCCGACGGTGATCGCGGTCTTTGCCGCCGCCTCCGCGCCGGTTTGCCCTAAAAGCAGGCCCGCGCTGATCGCAAGGCCAACAGCTGCACTCTTCAATATGGTAGCAGAGCCCAAAAGCGTCATCCTGCCCATCCGTCATCCCCTTTTTTGGAACGAGACCCGCCTGATCGGCACCTGCGGGATCGTCGATTGCCAAAAGTGTGTCATTTCGCAGGTGCACACACAATGCAGAATTTTGTGTTCCCTGTGTAGCCGAAAACGTTACACGGAACGCAATTAGGCACTTGCCCTTTTAGGCGCCGAGTTGCGCGCATCCGCGCCGCGCATGAAGCGCTCGATGAAATCCACGAGCTTGCCCGCCGCGAACGATAACTGGCGGTCCGGCGCGACGCACAGATCGATCGGCGTGCGCACCGCCTTGCCGGCGGCGATCGGTACCGCCGCAAGCTGGCCGGCATCGATTTCGCGCTGCACCGCGAGCGCTGGCAGCAGCGTAACCGCCGCACGGCGCAGAACCAGTTCCTTCAGCATTTCCAGGGAACCGGTGACGAAAACCGGATCGAGCTCCAGCCCGTCCTTGGCGAACAGTTCCTCGAAGGCCTGTCGCGCGCCGTAATTCTTGTCGGGAAGAGCGAGCGGCATACGGACGAGATCGCGCAGTGTCAGTTCACTGGCACCGGCGGACGGATGGTCGGCGGCCATGATGACGTCGTAGGTGATCTCGGAGCGCAGTCGCACCTTCACCCCGGAAATCTTTGGTGCAAACAGCGTCACCACCAGATCGGCCTCGGCGGCGGCGAGCGCCTCGACCGCCTCGCGCGCACTGGTGATCGCCACCTCGAACCGCAGCTTCGGGTAGCGCAGGCTGAATTCCGCAAGCACCGGGGCGATCAGGTTGGCGACCGTCGCGCCGTTCGCATAGATCACCACCTTGCCGCGCTGCAGGCCCTGCAGGTCGTCGATCAGCTGGTGGACATGTTCGAGTTCGCGCAGCGTCCGCCCTGCCCTCGCCGCCAGCAGCTCACCAGCGGCGGTCAGCTTGATGCCGCGATTGCTGCGCTCGACGAGCGGCGTGCCGAAATAGTGTTCGAGGTTCTCGATCTGGCGCGAGACCGCGGTGGCAGCGACGTTGAGATTCTCGGCCGCCGCCCGCATCGAATTGGTGCGGACCAGTTCGTCGAAATACATAAGCGCCCGAAGCTGCATGCGATCCTGCCGGCTGAAACATGTCGCCCGAAAACGCGGACCGGTTTCGGGATAGCGACATAGATAAAATCGAGACGCTCGTCAGCCGCGGCGAAACCCTTCGCTGGCGACGAGCAGCTGGCGGGTATAATCGGCGGAAAACTCGCGGTTTTCCAGCGCTTTCCGCGGCACCGTCTCGACCACCTTGCCGTTTTTCATCACGGCCAGCCGCTCGCACATATGGCTGATGACGCCGAGATCGTGGCTGACCATCACGAATGTGAGGTTGCGGTCGCGACGCGCCTGTTCGAGCAGATTGAGGATTTCCGCCTGGATCGAGGCATCCAGCGCCGAGGTCGGCTCGTCGAGCAGCAGGATTTTCGGCTCCAGGATCAGCGCCCGGGCAATCGCGATGCGCTGCCGCTGGCCGCCCGAAAGCTGGTGCGAATAGCGGAACCGGAAGCCCGACCCGAGACCCACCTCGTCCAGCGCCCGGTTGATGCGCGTCTCGATATCGGTGAAACCGTGGATGACCAGCGGTTCCAGCAGCAGCCGGTCGACCGTCTGGCGCGGGTGCAACGAGCCATAGGGGTCCTGGAACACCATCTGGACGGTGCGGTAGAACTCCTTGTCGCGCTTGCGGCCGGAATAGGGGCGGCCGTTGACGCTGAGCGTGCCCTGGTCGAAGGAGGCAAGGCCCGAGACGGCGCGCAGGAGTGTCGATTTGCCGGACCCGGATTCGCCGACGATGCCGAAGGATTCGCCCGTGCCGATATCGAAGTTCACATGATCGAGTGCCGCAAACTCGTCGTATGTGACGACCATGTCGCGGATGGAGAGAGCCGATGTCATAGCGCCCACTCCGGCTTGCGGTCGAGCACGGGCAGCGGATGCCGGTCGGAACCAATGGTCGGCAGGCAGTTGAGCAGCCCGCGCGTATAGGGATGCTGCGCATCGGCGAGATTGGCGGCCGACAGTTCCTCGACGATCCGGCCCGCATACATGACGATGACGCGGTCGCAGAAGGAAGAGACGAGCCTGAGATCATGGGAGATGAAGATCAGCCCCATGCCACGGTCGGCCACCAGCTTGTCGAGGATATCCAGCACTTCGAGCTGCACGGTGACGTCGAGCGCCGATGTCGGCTCGTCGGCGATCAGCAGTTCCGGGCCGCAGATCAGCATCATGGCAATCATCGCCCGCTGCCCCATGCCGCCGGAAACCTCGTGCGGATAGAGCGAGAAGACCCGTTCCGGATCGTTGATCTGCACCGCCTCCAGCATCGCGAGCGCCCGCGCCTTGGCCGCCGAGGTCGAAATCTTCTCGTGCGTCTTCAGCGTCTCGACGATCTGCCGGCCGATGGTCATCACCGGGTTCAGCGAATATTTCGGGTCCTGCAGGATCATCGCCACCTTCTTACCGCGCAGGTCGCGCCGCTCGCGGGCCGGCATGGCCAGGAGATCCCGGTCGCCGAAAGCCAGCTTCCGCGCGCTGATCTTGGCGTGGCCGGGGGTCAGGCCCATGATCGCGCGCCCGGTCTGCGACTTGCCGGAACCGGATTCGCCGACGATGCCGAGCCGCTCGCGGCCGAGCGCGAAGGAGACGCCGCGCACCGCCTGCACGTCACCGGTACGGGTCGGGAAGGTGACGCGCAGATCCTCGACCGTCAGGAGCGGCTTGACCGGCACCGTCATTGGCCTGCCTCCTTCGGATCGAGCGCATCGCGCAGGCCGTCGCCGAGCAGGTTGAAGCCGAGGCTGACGATCAGGATCGCAAAACCCGGCATGGCGGCGACCCACCATTGATCGAGGATGAAGCGGCGGCCCGAGGCGATCATCGCGCCCCATTCGGGAAGCGGCGGCTGGGCGCCGAGCCCGAGGAAGCCGAGGCCGGCGGCGGTGAGGATGATGCCGGCCATGTCGAGCGTGACGCGCACGATCAGCGACGAAAGACAGAGCGGCATGACGTGGCGCAGCACGATGCGGAAGGGCGAAGCGCCCATCAGCTTCACCGCCGAGATGAATTCCGAATTGCGGAAGGTCATCGTTTCGGCCCGCGCGATACGGGCATAGGGCGGCCAGGAAGTGACGGCGATCGCGAGGATCGCGTTCTCGATGCCCGGCCCGAGGGCTGCGACCAGCGCCAGCGCCAGCACGAGTTTCGGGAAGGCGAGGAAAATATCGGTGATCCGCATCAGCACCGCATCGACCCAGCCGCCGGCATAACCGGAGACCGTGCCGACGATGAGCCCGATCGGAGCGGCGATGATCGCCACCAGCACCACCACCAGCAGCGTCAGCCGCGAACCGTAGAGCAGCCGTGAGAGGATATCGCGGCCCTGGTCGTCGGTGCCGAGCAGATAGCCCGGGGAGCCGAGCGGCAAGAGGCGGGAATTACGCAGGTCGCCCTGCACCGGGTTATGCGGCGCCAGGACGTCGGCGAATGCAGCCACCACCAGCAGCAGCACGATGATGGCTAGGCCCAGGAGCGCAAGCCGGTTCTCTGCGAACCGGCGCCAGACGATATAGGCGCGACCGAAACGCGCCTGCTTGCGCGAGGTCGGGCGGTCGGAGAGGAGCCATTCGCGGCTGTAGGGTTTGAGAGAGGTTTCGGTCGCACTCATCGGCTACGCGTCCTCGGGTCCAAAGTCCGATAGAGAAGATCGGAGAAGATGTTGATGCCGACGAAGACCGCCCCGATCACCAGCGTGCCGCCGAGCACCGCGTTCATGTCGGCATTCTGCAGCGAGTTGGTGATGTAGAGGCCGAGCCCCGGCCAGGAGAAGATGGTCTCGGTCAGCACCGAGCCTTCCAGCAGGTTCGCATAGGACAGCGCAATCACCGTCACCAGCGGCACGCCGGCGTTGCGTAGCGCGTGGAACCAGATGATCCGCGTTTCCGACAATCCTTTGGCGCGTGCCGCCACCACATATTCCTGGGAAAGCTCGTTCAGCATGAAGGAGCGGGTCATGCGGCTGATATAGGCGAGCGAGAAATAGCCGAGCAGCGCCCCGGGCAGCGCGATGTGCCGGAAGAGGTCCCAGACCACATCCCACTGTCCCTGCATGGCGGCATCGAGAAGATAGAAGCCGGTCTTAGGTGTGAAACTGTATTCGTAGACGATGTCGATGCGGCCCGGGAAAGCCGCCCATCTGAGCTGCGCGTAAAAGAGCAAGAGCGACAGAAGGCCCAGCCAGAAGATCGGCACGGAATAACCGATCAGGCCGATGACACGGACGATCTGGTCGGCGATGCTGCCGCGCCGGACTGCCGCGAGGACACCGAGCGGAATGCCGAGGGTCGCACCGATCAGCGTACCGATCGTCGCAAGCTCCATGGTGGCGGGGAAAACCCGCTTGATATCTTCGAGCACCGGATTGCTGGTCAGCACCGAGGTTCCGAGATCACCGGAAAGCGCCTGTTTAGTATAAATGACGAACTGTTGGTAGAGCGGCAGGTTGAGCCCCAGCTCGATCCGGGTCCGCTCAACGAGATGGGCCGGCGCCCGGTCGCCGACGATCGCCAGCACCGGGTCGATAGGGATGACCCGGCCGATGAAGAAGGTGACGACCAGGAGGCCGAATATGGTGGTGACCACCGTCACCGCGAAACGCAGGACGGAGGCCAGTGCAGACGATGCACGGCGCCTATTGCGCCGTGTCGCCACGGATGTTTCGGGTAAGGTCAAGGAACTGGCCTCTCAGGCTTAATCCTTGGAAACCGAGAACACGTAGTTGGTATCGAATGTCGGGCCGAGCTTGAAGTTCTTTACACCCTTGCCGACGCCGGCGACTTCCGTCTGCTGGTAGACGAGCACGAAGGGACCGGTTGCCAGCACCTTCTTTTGCAGGTTCGCATAGATCGTCGCACGCTTGGCGGAATCACGCTCCACGAAGCCCGATTTGGTCTCCTTGGTCAGTTCCGGAATGTCCCAGGCGTTACGCCATGCGAGCGTCTTCGTGGTGCCGTCGTCGGCATTGTTCGGGTTCGACGTGAAGGTCTCGGCATTGGAATTCGGATCCCAATAGTCGACGCCCCACAGGCCGATATAGATGTCGTGGGTGCGGGCACGATACTTGGTCAGCGTCTGCTTGCCGTCGCCGGGAATGATTTCCATCTTGATGCCGGCCTGGGCGAAGGTCTGCTGGATGGACTCAGCGATACCGGTGGTCGGCTGCGTGTTGCGCACGTCCATGGTGACCGTGAAGCCATCCTTCAGGCCTGCCTTGGCGAGCAGTTCCTTGGCCTTGGCCACGTCGAACTTGTAGGGCTTGTCGTCGATCGAACCGAGAATGCCCTTCGGCAGGAAGGTCTGGTGGATCTCCCCGACGCCCTTGATCAGCGTCGCGCCGATCGCGTCGTAGTCGACGAGATATTTCATCGCTTCGACGACTTCAGGTTTCTTGAGGTTCGGGTTCTTCTGGTTCAGGCTGAAATAGAAGACCGAGCCCTTCGGCGCGCTGGTGACCGTCGTGCCTTTCTTGGTGACGGCGTCGATATCGTTCGGCTCAAGATTGCGGGCGACGTCGATGTCGTTGTTCTCAAGCGCCAGGCGCTGGGCCGCACTTTCCTTCATGTGGCGATAGATGACCCGGGCGAGTTTTGCCTTCTCACCCCAGTAATTATCATTGCGCTCCATAACGACGACTTCGTTGGCGCGCCATTCGCGAACCTTATACGGACCGGAGCCGGCGAAATTGGTCTTCAGCCAGGCATTGCCGTAATCGTTGTCCTTGACATGCTCCATGACGACCTTCTTGTCGACCACGGCAGCGACCGTTGCGGTCAGGCAGTTCAGCACGAAGGACGGCGCATAGGACTGGTCGACGGTGAGCACGAAGGTGTTCGCGTCCTTGGCAACCGCCTTCTGCTTGACGGTATCCTTCTCCAGGCCGAACTGGTTGAGGATGAAGGCCGGCGGACCATCGATCATCACCGAGCGCTCGAAGGAATAAGCGACGTCTTCGGCGGTGATCGGGTTACCGGAAGCAAACTTCAGACCCGACTTGATCTTGAACGTATAGGTCAGGCCGTCGTCGGAAACGGTCCAGCTTTCCGCAAGGTCGGGGGTGATCTTTGACGTGTCGTTGATGTCGAGGCGGACGAGACGGTCATAAGAATTGCCACCGACTTCGCCGGCCGAGAATTCGAATGCCTGGCCCGGATCGAGCGTGATGATATCGTCGAAGGCGAGCCCGATGACGAGCGTATCCTTCGGCGTCACCGCGAAGGCCTGCGGTGCGGCGAGCAGCATCAGCGACAACGCCGCGCTCGTGGACAACACGCGGAGCCGCTTGTTGAGTGTATTGATCATGGTCTGCATTCCCCTGTTTTTGTTCGTTGGACCTTTGGAAAGAAGCCTATTCGTGCCAGGCCTTCCCCAAAACTCTGAGCCAGTTTTCCCGGCATAGCTTTTTCAGCTCTGCGTCAGCGTAGCCCGCTCCCTTGAGCGCCGCAACCAGATTTTGATTGCCCGCAGCATCATGTATTTCTTCGGGAATCGAGGCGCCGTCGAAGTCCGATCCGAGCGCCACGTGATCGATGCCCATGCGTTGCACCATGTGGTCGATATGGCGCACCATGTCCGAAAGCGGCGTGGCGACATTGTCGCGCCCGTCGGGACGCAGCATGGTCACCGCGTAGTTGAGACCGACGAGGCCGCCGCTTTCCTTGACCGCATCGAGCTGTTTGTCGGTGAGGTTGCGGGCGACCGGCGTCAGCGCATGCGCGTTCGAATGGCTGGCGATCAGCGGCTGGTCGGAAGTCCTGGCGACATCCCAGAACCCCTTCTCGGTGATGTGGGCGAGATCGATCAGGATGCCGAGCGTGTTGCAGGCCCTGACCAGCTCGAAGCCATGGTCGGTGAGGCCCGGTCCGGTGTCGGGCGACATCGGATAGGCGAAGGGCACGCCGTGGCCGAAGATGTTGTGGCGGCTCCAGACGGGCCCAAGCGAACGCAGGCCGGCGGCGTGGAAGACTTCGAGATTGTCGAGATCCGCATCGATCGCCTCGCAGCCTTCCATATGCATGACGGCGGCAAAAATGCCGTCGTCCATCGCCTTGCGGATGTCGGCGGTCGAACGGCAGAGCTGCCAGGCGCCGGCGCGGTCGAGACGCAGTGCGATCGACGCCATTTCGAGCGCGGTCGTCAGCGACGGAAGATGATCGAGCGGGACGGATAACGGCGTGACGTAATGGCCGTTCTGATCGGGTTCCTTCAGAACCAGTTCGCCGGACGGGATATAGATGGCGCAGAGACCGCCGGCGAGACCGCCGGCTTTGGCGCGCGGCCCGTCGATATGGCCGCCTGGCGTACCCTTGGCAAATTCCGCAACCGGATCGCCGCCCGCCTTCATGTTCCGCCAGAGCCGCAGGAGCACGTCGTTATGGCCGTCGAACACCAGTTCCATGAAGTTTATTCCCGATTGTCTTGTGAAAGTACCAAGGTGAGCAATGCGGCGATCCTAGCCAGCCGCTCCTCTTTCGCAAGCCGGAAAACGCGTCAGGCCGTCCAGCTCCCCTCACCCGCCTTTTTCAGCATCGGGGTCCTGAAAACGCTTGTCACACGCGGCCGCCATTCCGGGCCAAACGCATCGAGCTTGCCGTGCCAGCGCTCCGATTGCAGCATGGCCGCACCGATGACCACCGGCTCGATCCCGAGCGAAACCATCAGCGTCAGCCCGGAGACGATCGAGGTGCCGCTGGAAATCACGTCATCGATCAGCGCCACGCGCCTGCCCTTTATCAGCGGCAGCATCCGCGGATCGGCATAGAGGCGCTTCTGCTGTTCGGGTGTGGTGATCGAGGAGAGCGGCACCGACAGGTTTTCGTCGTACCAGAATTTTCGCGAGGTCCCGAGCGGCACATAACGCAGGTGGCCGAGCGCGCGGGCGACGGCTGCGGCAAGGGTCAGGCCCAAAGTCGGCAGGCCGACGATGACTTCCGGGCGGAAGGCCGCGATCCTCGGCGCAAGGTCGGCGGCAAGCGCGTCCTGCACATCGAAACTCGCCTGATTGATGATCAGAGAGGCGAGCGCGTGCTCCCCATCTGCAAGCGGCCGGATCGGCAGCCTGATCTGGCTGCCGTCATCGAGCGTGGCCGGGAAGAAGCCGGAAAACGGCCCTGCCCGGTCGAACGACCCTGCCGGATGGACGTCCTGCCAGAAATCATGCGGCTGCATTCGCTTTTCCTATTCGAGAATTTCGAGGATCGGCGATTCCAATAGCCTGCCGGTGGCGACGTCGGCAATGCCGCGATCGGTCTGGTGCGGGCCGGGATTGCAGGCAAGGGTTGCGCCGAAACAGGCCTTGAACACGAGATAAGGGGGCTGCCAGTCGACGAGACCGTCCATGGCGGCGCGGATTTTCCGGAAACCTTCGGCCACCTCCGCCATCGGCGCCTCCGAGACGAGGCCGGAAAGCGGCAGCGGCAACAGGGCTTCGACCTTGCCGCCGGTTGCCACAGCCATGCCGCCGCCGGCCTCGATCACCGCATTGGCGGCAGCCGCCATGTCGGCCGGGTCGGACCCGAAGACGGTGAGGTTATGGCTGTCATGGGCAAGCGTGGTGGCGAATGCGCCCTTCCACGTGCCCCAGCCGGTCACGAACCCAAGACGGGTGCGGCTGTCGGCCCGGCCGTGGCGGTGGGTCACGGCGATCAGTGTCGTGCCCTCCGGGGGTACCACGTAACCATCGACGACATCCGCATCCGTCTGCCCCCAGTTCGTGAAGCGCGGACGGTCGATCGTCGCGAGCCTGACTTTGCGGCCCTTTGCGGGCAGTTTGAAATCGTCCGCCTGAAGCGGCTTGAGCTTGACCGAATCCTGCAGAACGCAGGGGTCGGTCGCATCGAGTTCGACCGTCATGACGCCGTCACGCGAAATCAGCGTGCCGCTGGCAAAGACATGGCGGGCGCGGAAATCCGTGAGATCCTCGAAGAGGACGATATCGCCTCGCCGACCGGCGGCGATCAGGCCGAGATCGGCGCGGCCGATGCGGACCGAAGCGTTGAGCGTCGCCGCCTGCAGCGCCCATTCCGGTTTCATGCCGTAACGTACGAGCCGGCGCACCACGTCGTCGAGGCCGCCGCCCTGAACGAGATCGTCCGGAAAGACGTCGTCGGTGCAGAGCGTCACCGTCTGTGGCAAACGTCCGAGCGCGTTGAGTGCCTCGACGAATTCCGGCAGCAGATGATCATGGGATCCGCGCATCTCGATCGTCAGGCCCGCACGCAGCTTGGCCATCAGGTCGGCGCCGGAGACGAGCTCGTGGTCGGAGGTGATGCCGGACGCCATGAAGGCTGCGAGATCCGGCCCGACGAGGCTGCGGGCATGGCCGCAGACCAGCTTTTCGGACACCAGCGCCGCCTGCACGATGCCGCTCATGCGCGGATCGCGGTCGATGACGCCGCGCATGTTCATGACCTCGGCAAGCCCGCCGATCTTCGGCCAGAACAGCATTTCCTCGATCGTCGCCGCGTCGAAATCGGCGCCGGCCATTTCGAGCCCGGGCGCCGACGGCACGCAGGACGGCGCCAGAACGACGGCACGCAGCGGCAGCGGCTTCACCGCTTCGAGCGCCCATGCCACACCTTCGGTCCCGTGCACATTGCCGAATTCATGCGGGTCCCAGACGACGGTCGTCACCCCGCGCGGCAGCACGGCGCCCGCATAGGTCGCCGGCGTCACCATCGAACTTTCGATATGCATATGCGTGTCGATGAGGCCGGGCGAGACAAACATGCCCGTCGCGTCGATGATCTCCGCAGCATCCGAGCGGGAGCCGGTCTCATGGACGCTGGCGATTACCGGTCCGACGAGGCCGATATCGGCCGGGCGCAGCTCGCCCGTCACCATGTCGACCAGCGTGCCGCCCGATATCAGGATGTCGAACGGCGCGTCGCCGCGTGCCGCGGTGACGGCGCGGTCACGCAAGCCCGGTTCGGTGAATTCCTGTACGCTCGAGATGATACTCTTCACCAGCTTGCCTCTGCCCGCAGTGTTTCAAGAATGATGGCTCTCGCCTTTTCGACATCGATATCGACGCCATAGGCCGCATTGAATTCGCCCCGGCCGGTGCGCGTCTCGACCACGGTGCGGCCGCGCGTCAGCGTGCCTGACAGTTCGACATCGATGCGCGCTTCGCGCCAGGTGACATGTTCCGGAAAGGCTAAGGCGACGGCCGCGACCGCATCGTAGAGCGCCATGGCCGGCCGGCCGCGGCTGGTGGCGATCGCCACGAACCCGGCGAGCAGATCGGCAACCAGTTCGGCATTGCGCCCGCCGGCAGCCCGGATCGGCGCAACGTCGTCCGGCGCGCAGAGCACCTTGCGGCAGAGATCGAGATCGACCATCCGCAACGGGATCTTGTGAGCGAGCACGATCGCCAACGCTTCCGGATCGGCAAAGGCGTTGAACTCCGCGGATGCGGTATGATTGCCGGTGGTGACCCCGCCGCCCATCCAGGTGAGATCGGTGATCTTGGCTGCAAGATCCGGTCGGGCGAGCGCCACTGCCGCGACATTGGTGAGCGGTCCAAGCGCCATGATGCGGCATTCGCCTCCCTCTTCACCATCACCTTTGCTCTTTTCGAGCCAGGAACAGAGCACTTCGAAGGCATCGGCATGAAATACATCCGGTGCTTCGGGCAGAGCCCGGCCGGCGGTCGGGATGCCGGTCTGGCCCAAGATACCGGTCGCGGTCTCCATTTTTGCGAGCACCGGTGCCGCGCGTCCCGCGTGGACCGGGAAGGGCCAGACGAAAGCGGAGGCTGCGCCGGCTGCATTGCGGCGGACATGCTCGATAGGCGCGTTGCCGAAGACCAGCGAAACGCCGTCGACGCCGAGCCCCGCATGCGCTGCGACCATGATCGCAGCGATGTCGTCGAAACCCATGTCCGTGTCGATCCAGATACCCATGTCGGCGGATCCTACACGAATCGCGAGAGCGGCGCGGCCTTTTCGGCCGGCAGGTCGAAGGCAAGAGCATCGCCCAGCGCATGCGCCGGCTGGCTTGCCTCCACCTCGGCCTTGATCGGACCGAAGGAGCTGTCGAGCAGGTATTCCCGTGCGTCGCCGGCAAAGGATGTACCGCGCACGGTGCCCTGGAAAGGACCTGTCCCCAGGGTCACCATACGCGGCCGCCAGGCAAGGCCCGCCGCTGAAGGGGCCCCGCTGGAAACGTCGCCTGAAAGGTCGATGAGACCGGCACTGGTCTTCATCTTTCCGTTTTCGAGCGGGAAAATGTTTTCGAACCCGACGAAGTCCGCGACGAAGGACGATGTCGGGCGGTTGTAGATGTCTTCCGGCGAACCGATCTGCTCTATCTTACCGCTCTTCATGACCACAATGCGGTCGGCGAGCGCCAAAGCTTCGGCCTGGTCGTGGGTGACGAAGATCATCGTCACCCCAGTCTCCTTCTGGACGCGCTGCAGCTCGGTGCGCATTTCGAGGCGAAGGCGGGCGTCGAGGTTCGACAGCGGCTCATCGAGCAGCAGCACCTTCGGTTCCATCACCATCGAACGGGCGAGCGCCACGCGCTGCTGCTGGCCGCCGGAGAGTTCGGCCGGCTTGCGGTTGGCGAAGGCCGACAGTCCGACGGACTTCAGGCCGGACTGGACCTTGGTATCGAGTTCGGTGCCGCGCATGCCCTTGAGCTTCAGCCCGAAGGCGACGTTCTCGTAGACGGAAAGATGCGGGAAGAGCGCGTAGGACTGGAACATCAGGCCGACGGCGCGTTTGTTCGCCGGTACCCGGGTAATGTCGGCGCCGTCGAGGCGCACATCGCCGCTCTTTACCGCCAGCAGGCCGGCGATCGCCCGCATCGTCGTGGTCTTGCCGCAGCCGGAAGGGCCGAGCAGCGCGATCAACTCGCCCTTGCGGATATCGAGATCGAGGTTGGCGACGGCAACGGAATCGCCATAGGCGAGCGTCAGCTTTTCGAGCGAGAGATAGGACGCATCAGACATAGCGGGAGAACCCCAGGAAACGTTCGGCAATGAAAACGATGCCGATGGAGAGGAAGGCGAGCAGCGACGAGAGCGCTGCGACGGAGGGATCGAAGACGATTTCCATATAGGCGATCATGTCGACCGGCAGGGTGCGCACGCCCGGCCCCGAGAGGAACAGCGATACCGGCACCTGGTTGAAGCTGGTGACGAAGCCGAGGATGAAGGCCGACATGATGCCGCCGCGGATGTTCGGCATTACCACCCGGAAGAAAGCGCCGAGCCGCGAGGAACCGAGCAGCACGGCCGCTTCCTCGATGTCGGAGCGCAGGTTGTCGAGGCTGGCGGAGACGACCCGAACCGCATAGGGCAGGACCAGCGCCGTGTGGGCGAGGAACAGCGCCAGCGTGATTCCGACCTGGAACGGCACGACGATGTAACGCAGCAGCGCCAGGCCGACGATGATGCCCGGCACGATGATCGGCGCCGAGACGATGGTGCGGACGATCTCGGCTCCCGGCAGCTTGTAGCGCGACAGGGCGTAGGAGGCCGGGATGCCGAGGACAAGCGCCGCCGCCGTGCCGCCGATCGCCAAAAACAGCGACATGCCGAACGAGGCGCGGAAACTTTCGACCGTAAATACCTTGGCGATCCAGCGCAGCGAAAATCCCTGCGGCGGGAAGGCTAGCGTCTCGCCGGCCGAGAAGGATGCCGCGACGATGATCAGGAAGGGCCCGATCAGGAAGGCGATCACCAGGAGGAGCGTGATCGGAATGAAGAGGCTGCGCAGCGTCATGCCTGGCTCCTCTGCTTGTTGCGCGCCGTGGCGACCCGCTTGAGAAGGATGTTGGCGGCAAAGCTCATGACGATCAGGATGAAGGCGATGACGCTTGCAGCGACGAAATTGTTGGAGACCGCGACCTGCTGGTAGAGCAGCGTTTCCAGCATCAGCACCTTTGAGCCGCCGAGGATGGCGGGGGTGATATAGGCGGTCAGCGAGCCGGTGAAGACCAGCGTGCCGCCGACGACCAGGCCTTCCTTGGTGAGCGGCAGCACGACCTTCCAGAACACCTGGAACCAGTTGGCGCCGAGTACGCGGGCCGCCGGAATGGCATCTTTCGGCATGTTTTCGAGCGCGGAGATCAGCGAGATGATCATCAGCGGCAGGAAGAGCTGCAGCAGACCGATGAAAATAGCCGTCTCCGAGAACAGGATGCGCAGCGGCGCTTCGGTGATGCCGAGCGCCTGGAAAGCCTGGTTGACGATGCCGGTGCGGCCGAGGATGACGATCCAGGCATAGGTGCGGGCGACCGGCGAGATCATCAGCGGCAGCACTACGAGGCCTGTGACCTTGCCCTTGGCGCCGGGTTCCAGGCTGACGATCGCGAACGCCGCCGCATAACCGATCACGGCCGAGGCGATGGTAACGAGGGCGCCGAGCCGGAGCGTGCGCAGGAAGACCGTCTGGTTCAGCGAATTGGAGAAGAAGTCCGTATAGGCGGAAATCGTCCAGCCGCCGGTCGGCACGCGAAATCCATCCGATAGCAGGATCACCACAGGCACGAGAAACACCGCCGCCGCGAAGATCGCGGCCGGCAGCGCGAGTGCCAGCGCTTCAGCCCTGTTCTGGAACATGGTGGTTCGATCCTGTTCAACTAGTCGGGATGCGGGCAGGCATTCGCGCGCTGCCCGCATCCCTCAGCCTTGGGAGGCTATTCCGTGATTGCGTTGGCCCTTACTGGCCGACCTTCTCGTTCCAGGTCTTGATCCAGCCGGCACGGTTGTCGAGTGCGACGGCGGACGGGATCAGCTTCAGGCTCTTTGCCGTTTCCTCGCCATAGGTGAGGCTGTTGGCAATCGCTTCGCGAAGTTTGACATCCTTGTTGGACGGGCTGTCGATCAGCTTTTCGGCGAGCTTGGTCTGGACTTCGGTCGAGAGCCAGAAATCCATGAACTGCAGCGCGAGGTCGCGGTTCTTGGAGCCCTTGGTGACCGTCATGACGTTCATGCCGCCCGTCTGGCCTTCCTTCGGTGTGGCCCAGGCGATCGGGAAACCGAGCTTGGTGAAGGGCGCCCAGGTGAAGCGGCCGATCGGCGCTGCCCAGATTTCTTCCTGCTGCATCAGCTGCACCAGCTGCGACGACTTCTCATAGAAGGTGACGATCTCGCCCTTCTTGGCGCCGACCGCTTCGATCGGGGCCTTCAGGTCCGGCGTGTCCTTGGCGAGGGCCAGGCCCAGCATGTAGAGCGCCGGCGGGCCCTGGTTAGTGGTGACGTTCGGCCAGGCGACGTGGCTTGCATATTCCGGCTTCAGCAGATCGGCCCAGCTGTCGATCTTCATCTTGTCCGAACGGTAGGCGATCGAGGTTGCATAGAACGTGTAGCCGACGCTCATGCCGTCGCCGTTCGGATCCTTGGCAACGTCATAGAGTTTGCTGAAATTCGAGAGCTTGGAAGTATCGATCTTGTCGGTCAGGCCGGCGCGCGAGGCGGCGAGCGCATCCGCCATCGAAATGACGGCCATGTCGACGACCGGGTTGGCCTTGTTGGCTTCCATCTTGGCGAGGCGCTCGACGCTGTTGCCGGTCTCGACGACCAGCTTGCAGCCGCAGATCTTCTGGAAGGGATCGTAGACGATCTGCTTGTATTCGTCCTGGGCCAGCGCATAGACGGAAATCGTCAGCGTCTTTTCCTGGGCGAGGGCCGGGGTCTGCGCGGCACCCATGGTGAGCATCAGGGCGGTGCCCGACGCAAGAATGACCTTGTTCATGATGTGATTTCTCCTGCTGTCGGCTTGTTGAGGGTTGGGGCATGCAAATTCGGAGTGCGACCGGTCTGCGGGGCGGCCGTCGACTGGCGCACGATGAGCTGCATCGGGACGCGATCCGTCTCGGAGGTAACGTTGCCGGTCGAAATCTCCTCGGCTCCGTTCTCGGCCTCTCCCTCGGGCTCGATCGCGCGGATCAGCGCGGCAATCGCCAGATCGGCGATCGTGGCCATGTCCATGCGTACCGTGGTGAGCGCCGGCGTGACGACCGCCGACCAGATGAGATCGTCGAAACCGGTGACGCTGACCGTTTCCGGCACGCCGATGCCGGCGCGCTGCAGTTCCGTCAGCGCCCGAAGCGCCGAAAGATCGGAGACGGCCGCAAAGGCCGTAAAACCTGCCCTGGCCTTGTCCGCCAGACCGAGCGGGCAGCCTTCGCCCGAAACTGCCTCGACCTTCTCGATCCACATCGTATCGCATTCGACCTGCGCGCCGAGGCCAGCCTTCAGCCCGCCGATCCGGTCGTTCTGCACGTTCGAGGAGGCGCTGGTGCCGATCAGCAGCACCTTGCGGTGGCCAAGCTCCGCAAGATGGCGGCCCATCTGGCTGCCGCCGTCCCAATGGTCGGCGGAAACGGTATTGCCGGGCGTGGAGGGCGTATCGATCACGGCAACGGGACAGCCGACATCGGCGATCCGCGTGCCACGCCGGGGAACGATGACCATGCCATCGACGCCGCGTTCCAGAAGCCGGCCGATCGCCTCGGTCTGCGCCGCGATATCGCCGCGGGAGTCGGCGATGAGCACGCCGTAGCCGGCGTTCGAGGCGGCGTTCTCGATCGCCTGGGCAATCTGCGGGAAGAGCGGATTGGCGATATCCGGCAGGACAAGCCCGAGTACGCCGGTGCGGCCGGTGCGCAGCGCCCGGGCGGTCAGGCTCGGCACATAACCGAGCTCGCTTGCCTTGGCGCGCACCTTCTCGATAAGCTCCGGCGACACGCGTCCCTTGCCGGAAAGCGCATTCGACACGGTCGCCGCCGACACGCCGAGGGCGGCAGCGATGGCGCTCATGTTCGGTCCGGGACGGGGTGAAGCCATATCATGCCCTGATTAAACGTTTAAGCACGAATACTTTGATCAACGGCCTTTGTCGAGTCGTTTGTAAATGCGGTCCGAATATCCCCACATGCGGCCTTGACTTCCCCGCCCCGACCTGTGGAAATCCTCAAGTATTCATGAGGAAACAGCAATGCAGGACGACGAGATAACCGGCCTTTCCGCCACGGCACTTTCGGAAGCGATCCATGATGGCCGGGCCTCCTGCGCCGAAGTGATGACGGCCTATCTGGGACGGATCGACAGGCTCAACCCCGCAATCAACGCGATCGTCAGCCTGCGCAGCCGGGAAGAGCTTCTGACTGAAGCCACGGAACGCGACGCAGAGCTTGCCTCGGGCAAATCGCGCGGCTGGATGCATGGCATGCCGATCGCCATCAAGGATCTCTGCGAAGTGAAGGGCATACGCTGCACCTATGGATCGCCGATCTTTGCCGATTTCGTGCCTGAGAAGGACGAGGTGATGGTCGAGCGCATCCGCGCGGCCGGCGCGATCATCATCGGCAAGACCAACACGCCCGAACAGGGGCTCGGCTCGCAGAGCTACAATCCGGTGCACGGTATCACCAGGAACCCCTACGACCTGACCAAGACGGTCGGCGGTTCGAGCGGCGGCGCGGCGGCGGCCCTTTCGGCACATCTCCTGCCGGTCGCGGATGGCGGAGACATGATGGGCTCGCTGCGCAACCCCGCAGCCTTCAACAACGTGGTCGGTTTCCGCCCGAGTTTCGGCCGCGTCCCCTCCTCCCTGAAGCTGGAGAACTTCATGGGCCAGCTCTCCGTCCTGGGACCTATGGGTCGCACGGTGCGCGATGTCGCCGCCCTGCTTTCGACTCAGGCCGGTTACGATCCGCGCGATCCGCTATCCCTGCCGACCGAGGACCTGACGCCGAAGGGTGGCCGCGACTTTTCAGGCGCTCGCATCGCCTGGCTCGGTGATCTCGGCGATTACCTGCCGTTCGAGGCAGGCGTGCTGGAGCTCTGCCGCGCGACGCTTCCGGTTTTCGAACAGATCGGCTGCACGGTGGACGAGTTCGCTCCGGAGTTCGACATGGACGACCTCTGGCGCTCCTGGACAACGCTGCGCAGCTGGCTGGCCGCGAGCGGCATGCGCGACAACTACGACGATCCGGAAAAGCGCGCCAAGATGAAGCCCGAGATCATCTGGGAAATCGAGCGTGGGCTCGACATGACGGCGCGCGAGGTGCATTTCGCCTCGAAACGCCGCAGCGCCTGGTATCAATACCTGCTGACCGTGTTCGACCGGTACGACTATCTGATCCTGCCGTCCGCCCAGGTCTTCCCCTTCGATGCGGAGACCCATTGGCCGAAGGAGATCGGCGGCCGGACGATGGACACCTATCACCGCTGGATGGAAGTGGTGGTCCCGGCCTCGATGGCCGGCCTGCCGGTCGCCGCCATGCCCGCCGGCTTTGGCGCAAACGGCCTGCCCGCCGGCATCCAGATCATCGGCCGGCCGCACGCCGACAAGGCGGTGCTGGAGATTGCGCTTGCCTATGAAGCGGCCACGGATTGGCTGGACAGGCGGCCCAAGCTTTAACCGAGGCGGCGCGGCGTGTTTAACCCTCCCCCTTGTGGGGAGGGTGGCCGGCAGGCGGGAGGGGTTTTGATGCTGGATGAACTCCCCTCCCCAACCCCTCCCCAAAAAGGGGGAGGGGCTCCTCGCACCCGACCTACCAGCCCACAACTTCTTCTCGATACCGCCCGACCTCCTCGATCAGCCACGCCCGAAAAGCCACCACCGGCCGGAAATCGACCTTGCTGAGCGGCGCCACCGCATAGTAGGCGCTGGGGCTCGTCACCTGATGCGGGTACGCTTCGACAAGCTGGCCGTTCGCCAGTTCCGAGTCGATCAGGAAAAGCGGCATCAGCGCAACGCCGAGGCCCGCGATACAGGCCTGGGCGACATTGCCGAACTGTTCGAAGCGCATGCCCTGCGACGGCGTTCCGCTGATGCCGAGGCTTTCGAACCAGTGGTTCCAGGCGCCCGGCCGCGAGGCCATGTGCAGCAACGGCAGGCGCATCAGGTCCTCTGCCTTTTTGATCGGGTGCGAAGCGAGGAATGCCGGCGATGAGACCGGCGCCACCATTTCCTCCATCAGGAAGGTGCATTCCGCGCCCGGCCAGTCCGGCCCCTTTTCACCCCTAGGCCCTATGTGGATCGCCATGTCGATGCCGTCGCGATCGAAATCGAAGACCCCGATGCGGGTGGCGAAATTGAGTGTGATCTCCGGATGCCTTGCAACGAATTGCGGAATGCGCGGCATCAGCCAACGGGTACCGAAAGTCGGCAGGATCGCGAGGTTCAGCTGATCGCTATGCCGTTTGGTCATGACCTGCAATGAAGCGGAACGGATCTGCGACAGTGCGTTCGCAACCACCTTGGCATATTCCGCACCCGCCGACGTGAGGCTGACGCCGCGGCTGGTACGGTCGAAAAGCTGGATCCCCAACTGCTCCTCCAGGCCGGAAACCTGCCGGCTGATCGCTCCTTGCGTCAGCGACAGCTCTTCCGCCGCGCCTGAGAAACTGCCTAGCCGGGCGACGGAATCGAAGGCCGCGAGCGCGGAGGTGGAGGGGAGCAATTTTCGCGAGAGGCTGACCATTGCCTATTACTATAGATCATGGCTTGATGAGTAAACGGTGCTTGCTCTCGAGCACTGTGCTGGCGATAATTCTTTAAACTTCAATTTGCCAGATTTCAAACCGGAGGCAGACCCTTGGCTTTTTCCTGGAACGATCCCTTTCTTCTCGAAGAGCAGCTGACCGACGAGGAGCGGATGATCCGTGACGCGGCTGCCGCCTTCGCTAAGGCCGAACTCCTGCCGCGCGTCCAGGAAGCCTATCTCGACGAGACGACCGATAAGGGCCTCTTCAAGCTGATGGGCCAGACCGGCCTGCTCGGTGTGACCCTGCCGGAAGAATACGGCGCTGCCAATGCTTCCTACGTCGCCTACGGCCTCGTCGCCCGCGAGATCGAGCGTATCGACAGCGGCTACCGCTCGATGATGAGCGTGCAATCCTCGCTGGTCATCTATCCGATCTTCGCCTACGGCTCCGACGAGCAGAAAAAGAAGTATCTGCCCGGCCTCGTCTCCGGCGAACTGATCGGCTGTTTCGGCCTGACAGAGCCGGATGCCGGCTCAGATCCGGGCGGCATGAAGACCCGCGCCGAAAAGATCGAAGGCGGTTATCGCCTGCGCGGCTCGAAGATGTGGATCTCCAACGCGCCGA
The DNA here is from genome assembly GCF_002968555.1 of Neorhizobium sp. T6_25. Lineage (NCBI taxonomy): Bacteria > Pseudomonadati > Pseudomonadota > Alphaproteobacteria > Hyphomicrobiales > Rhizobiaceae > Neorhizobium > Neorhizobium sp. T6_25. The sequence goes on along the minus strand of NZ_PVBL01000002.1, from coordinate 188,842 downwards.
TCGCCGACGTCTTCGTCGTCTGGGCCAAATCGGAAGCCCACAACAACGAGATCCGCGGCTTCGTGCTCGAAAAGGGCATGAAAGGTCTCTCGGCGCCGAAGATCGGCGGCAAGCTGTCGCTGCGTGCCTCGATCACCGGCGAGATCGTCATGGACAGCGTCGAAGTCGGCGAGGATGCGATCCTGCCGAATGTTTCGGGCCTCAAGGGTCCTTTCGGCTGCCTCAACCGCGCCCGCTATGGCATTTCCTGGGGCGTTATGGGTGCGGCCGAAGACTGCTGGTTCCGCGCCCGCCAGTACGGTCTCGACAGAAAACAGTTCGGCAAGCCGCTTGCCGGCATGCAACTCTACCAGAAGAAGCTCGCCGACATGCAGACCGAAATCACCCTCGGCCTGCAGGCTTCGCTCCGCGTCGGCCAGCTGATGGACCAGCACAAGATGGCCCCTGAAATGATCTCCATCGTCAAGCGCAACAATTGCGGCAAGGCGCTGGATATCGCGAGGCAAGCCCGCGACATGCACGGCGGCAACGGCATCCAGATCGAGTACCACGTCATGCGCCATTCGCAGAACCTGGAAACGGTCAACACCTACGAAGGCACGCACGACGTCCACGCGCTGATCCTGGGCCGCGCCCAGACGGGTATCCAGGCGTTTTTCTGAGCGGAAGCTTTACCGCTTCGACAATCAGCCCGGCCGCTTCCAGCGCGCCGGGCTTTTATATCGCGATCTCGGCGTTTCAGCCGCTGGCGGTCGCGAGTTCACACACGCGCGCCCAGGGTGACGAGAAGTTCATCCAGTTGCCCGAACTGTTCGGGCATCGCGCCTTCCATGCCGGCGCAGGATTCGTCGGCCGCTTCCTTGGAAGGATAACGTTCGTGCAGGACCAGCAGCGTCCTGCCGCCTTCCTCCCCCTCGAAGGTGACCGTGGTGACGGAGCCGTTTTCGCTTTCGTCATTGGTCCAGACGAGGCGCGAGGGCGGCGATACTTCGAGATATTTTCCGAAGAAGGTCATGGAGCTTGCGGCGTCATGTCCGAACGTGACGCTGTAGCCCCTTCCGGCACGGACATCCATCTCGCAGGCGAGAAGCGGGACGCCGCTGGACTTGGGCGCCCACCACAGCTTGAACAATTCGGGCTTGGTCCATGCATCGAACACGAGGCCGACCGGGGCGTTGAAGGTGCGCGTCACCGCGACTTCGCGCTCCGATCTGCGTTCGACCGCCGTGCGGTCACCGCTCACCTTTTTGTCCATCGGTTGTCCCCCCTAGCCACGCCGGGCAGCTTCGATTGTCGCGACATCGATCTTCTTCATGGTCATCATCGCATCGAAGGCACGTTTCGCCTCGCCGCCGCCGACCGCCATTGCCTCCATGAGGACGCGCGGCGTGATCTGCCAGGAGATACCCCATTTATCCTTGCACCAGCCGCATTCGCTTTCCTGACCGCCGTTACCGACGATGGCGTTCCAGTAGCGATCGGTCTCTTCCTGGTCTTCGGTCGAGATCTGGAAGGAAAACGCTTCGTTGTGCTGGAAGGTCGGGCCGCCGTTCAGGCCGATGCATGCCACTCCGGCAACGGTGAATTCCACCACCAGCACGTCTCCCTGCTTGCCATCCGGATAGTCGCCGGGCGCGCGCATTACGGCGCCGACCGCGCTGTCCGGAAAAGTCTCTGCATAGAAGCGGGCAGCCTCCTCGGCGTCCTTGTCGAACCATAAGCAGATCGTGTTCTTCGCCATTGCATTTCTCCCTTTTCAATCCTGGTTGGGCGGCCGTCGACGGCGACCATATCTTAAAGACGCACGTGCTTTCGCTAATCCGACATCCCGCTGAAAAAATTTGCATCCACTCACCAACCGCGCCGTTTTTCGTCATTGGAGAAATTCCCGCCTTCGGTGTATCAGTGAAACGCTGCCGTAATCGGCGGCGAGGAAATGAAACAAAGGTCGTTTTGAAGAATGCACGCCATGGAGAATTCGGCGGAAGGAGCCGGTGGCGGTTTCAATGTCGGCGAGCGTCTTTGTCTGGTGCGCAAGCAGCACGGCCTGTCGCAGCGGGCGCTGGCGGTCAAGGCGGGCGTCACCCATTCCCTCGTCTCGCTGATCGAGAAGAACAAGGTCAGCCCTTCGGTCGTCTCGCTGAAGAAGATCCTCGAAGCAATCAACTATCCGCTGACCGACTTTTTCGCGCTGACGCTGCCGCCGGTCGACCAGGTATTCTACCGCGCCGATGAACTGACGCCGCTTTCGACCGGCGCTTTGACGCTGCTGCAGGTCGGCGACGCCAAATCCCACAGCGTCCAGATTTTCCACGAGTTCTACGAGCCCGGCGCCGATACCGGCGAGACCATGCTGCAGCATGAGGCGGAAGAAGGCGGCGTGGTCGTCGCCGGCGAACTGGAACTGACCGTCGGCAGCCAGACGCGCATCCTCAAGAAGGGCGACGCCTTCCTTTTCGACAGCCGTCAGCCCCACCGATATCGTAACGTCGGAACCGAGCGTTGCGAGGTGGTAAGTGCCTGCACGCCACCCTATCTTTAAGATAGAGCAACGTTGATTGTTGCTGTCAATTATTTTAGGTCAGAACCCGATATTCCCGGACCCTCTCTTAACGCCTTTAAAACGGCGTATCCAGCCTTGAAATGAAAGTGGACACCATGCACAGCTATCCCGACGTCAAGCTTTTCATCAACGGCGAATGGCGCGATGCCATCGGCGGCGAAACCATCGATGTTTCCGATCCCGCGACGGAAGAAGTGATCGGGAAAATAGCCCATGCCCGCAAGGCGGACCTGGACCTGGCGCTGGAAGCCGCCGAAAAGGGTTTCAAGATCTGGCGCGACACCTCGCCCTTCGACCGTTCGAAGCTGATGCGCAAGGCCGCTGACCTGCTGCGCCAGCGCGTCGACCAGATCGCCTATTACATGACCCGCGAACAGGGCAAGCCGCTCGCCCAGTCGAAGATGGAAGTCATGGGCGCCGCCGACACGATCGACTGGTTCGCCGAAGAAGCCCGCCGCACCTATGGCCAGATCATCCCGGCCCGCATGAGCGGCGTCTCGCAGATGGCGATCAAGCTGCCGGTCGGCCCGGTCGCCGCCTTCACGCCCTGGAATTTCCCGCTCAACCAGGTGGTCCGCAAGCTCTCCGCAGCTCTTGCGACCGGTTGCTCGATCATCGTCAAGGCGCCTGAGGAAACGCCCGCTTCGCCTGCCGAACTGATCCGCGCCTTCATCGATGCTGGCGTGCCTGCAGGCGTCGTCAACCTCGTCTACGGCATTCCGGCCGAGATTTCCGAATACCTGATCCCGCATCCGGTCATCCGCAAGATCTCGTTCACCGGCTCTACCCCGATCGGCAAGCATCTGGCCGCCCTTGCCGGCAAGCACATGAAGCGCGCCACGATGGAACTCGGCGGCCATGCGCCGGTGATGATCTTCGACGATGCCGATCTCGAAAAGGCGATCGAAGTCACCGCCATGTCGAAATTCCGCAATGCCGGCCAGGTCTGCGTCGCCCCGACCCGCTTCCTCGTGCAGGACGGTATCGCCGACAAGTTCACCGCCGGTTTCGTCAAGGCGGCACAGGCGATCAAGGTCGGCAACGGCCTGGAAGACGGCGTCACCATGGGTCCGCTCGCCAACGAGCGCCGCATCCCGGCCATGGAAGCCTTGATTCAGGACGCCATCACCCATGGCGGCGAGTTGAAGACCGGCGGCCATCGCATCGGCAACAAGGGCCACTTCTTCGAGCCGACGGTGCTCTCCGAAGTGCCGACATCGGCCAAGATCATGAACGACGAGCCCTTCGGCCCGATCGCGATCATCAACCGCTTCTCGCATTACGACGATGCGATCGCGGAAGCCAACCGCCTGCCCTTCGGCCTCGCCTCCTACGCCTTCACCGGCTCGGTCAAGACCGCCCATGCGCTCAGCCGCCAGGTGGAAGCCGGCATGCTGACCATCAACCACAACGGCCTGGCCCTGCCGGAAGTACCGTTCGGCGGCATCAAGGACTCTGGCTACGGCACGGAAGGTGGCTCGGAAGCCACCGAAGCCTATCTCGAAACCCGCTTCGTCAGCCAGATGAGCTGATTTGACGGTTTTTTCGAACCGATTTCTCGACGCCGGTCGGTGCCCCTGCACCGGCCGGCGTTTTTCTTTGCCCTTGTCCGCGTCCTTCGAGTCAAATACCAAAACAAACAGTGAACATCGGATGAAGCGCCATGGCCGAGACTGAAGCAGCACCGCTCCTGAAGGAAATCTTCAACCGCGATCGCCTCGGGCATTTCGCGGCGGAGACCAAGGCCATCCATCCCGGATTCGATGGCGAACGCTTTCTGACGCTCACTTCCGCCGGTCTCGACGATCTGAGCATCATGCAGCGCCTGCGCCAGATCGCCATTGCCTACCACGCAGTCCTGCCAGGCGGGTTCGAAAAGAATATCGACATCCTGCGGGCACTGGCACCGCGCATCAACCACGGCTTCGCCTCCATCGTGTTGCCGGAATATGTGGCGCTCCACGGCCATGACCATTTCGACCTGTCGATGGATGCGCTCGCCTTCTTCACCCGCTTCGGCTCGTCGGAATTCGCCATCCGGCATTTCCTCCTGAAGGACCTCGCCCGGACGCTGAAGGTGATGGAGCGCTGGTCGCGGGACGACAACGAGCACGTGCGCCGACTTTCGAGCGAAGGCTGCCGGCCGCGCCTGCCCTGGTCGTTCCAGCTGAAGGAACTGATTGCCGACCCCTCGCCTGTCGCGCCGATCCTCGAAAACCTGAAGAGCGACCCGAGCCTTTACGTGCGCAAATCCGTCGCCAACCATCTGAACGACATCACCAAGGACCATCCTGCCTGGGTGCTCGACAGGATCGCCGACTGGCCGAAGGACGACCCGCGCACCGTTTGGATCATCAAACAGGCGCTGCGCACGCTGATCAAGAAGGGCGATGCGGAAGCGCTGCACCATCTCGGCGCCGGCGAGAAGGCGGAGGTAAATATCGACAGTTTCACGGTGACGCCGTCGTCGCTGAAACTCGGCGGCGCGGTGAAGATATCGGCCAGGTTGGTATCGACCGCGTCGGCGCCGCAGAAGCTCGTCATCGACTATGCGGTCCACTACGTGAAGAAGGCCGGCGGCACGTCGAAGAAGGTCTTCAAGTGGAAGGAGATCACGCTGGGTGCCGGCGAGAGCTGCGAACTCACGATCAGCCGCGCCATCCGCGATTTTACCACTCGCGTGCACTACGCCGGCCGACATCCGGTCGAGCTGGTGGTCAACGGCGAGGTGCTGGCCGAGGGTGCGTTCGAGCTTCTGGCTTAAGCTTTTTCGGCCAGGTTGGCGGGTGCGGCCCCCTCACCCCGCCTCCGCTTCGCTCGGCGGACCTCTCCCCAAGGGGAGAGGATGGCCTTTTCCCTCTTCGGTAAAGAAGGCAACGAAGACCGTGCTGCATAACCCCTTCTCCGCAGCGGGGAGAAGGTGGCCCGAAGGGTCGGATGAGGGGGCGGCACTGGCGCAGTGCCTATAGTGTCAGAATCTCTTCTTGGCGAAGTCACCCAACGAGAACCGCCTAGACCGCGAACACTTTCGCCCGCCGCAGCGTCACAAAACCGCCCTCGCCCGCCTTCACAGCCCGCTCCGGCTCGACGTCGAATTCCAGCTGTTCGCCGGTCTCGGTGGTCGCCAGCACCCGCCGTCCGTCCGGGCGGTCGAGCACGCGGGTGATGCTGGCCGGAATGCCCGGCCCCTGCCCGGACCAGTCGAGATCGGCGGGGCGGGCGTAGAGTTCCGCCTTGCCGTCCGCAATGCCGGAAACGTCGATTGCAGCACCGCTTGCATAGGCCTTGCCGTCGCGCACTTCGGCGGCGAGCACGTTGGTATCGCCGAGGAACTTCATCACGAAGGCGGATTGCGGATTGCGGCAGACTTCTTCCGCCGTGCCCCGCTGGATGATGTGGCCATCCTTGAGGATAACGACGCGATCGGCGAGATCCAGCGCCTCCTCCTGGTCGTGGGTGACGAAGATCGTGGTGATGCCGAGCTCGCGGTGGATCTCACGCAGCCAGCGGCGCAGGTCATGGCGCACGTTTGCGTCGAGTGCGCCGAACGGCTCATCGAGCAGCAACACCTTGGGATCGACCGACAGCGCCCGGGCCAGCGCCACGCGCTGCCGCTGGCCGCCGGAAATCTGCGCCGGGAACCGGTCGCCGAGACCTTCCAGGCGCACCAATCTCAGCAGCTCTACGACACGCGCATCGATCGCCGCCTTCTCGCGCTTCACTTTCGAGACCTTCATGCCGAAGGCGATGTTTTCCGCCACCGTCATGTGCGGAAACAGCGCGTAATGCTGGAAGACGAAACCGACGCCGCGGTCGCGCACGGGAATGTCGGTGGCGTCCTGGTCGCCGAAATAGATGTGGCCGCCATCGGCATATTCGAGGCCGGCGACCATGCGCAGGATGGTCGTCTTGCCGGAACCGGACGGACCGAGCAGCGCGACGAGTTCGCCGCTTTCGATCGTGAGGGAGACATCCCGCACGGCGCGAAAGGTCTCGAAGGTTTTGACGACGTTTTCGAGGCGGATTTTCATTGGGTTTTCTCCGCGGGATTGGCGACCAGAGCAGGGCGACGGACGCGGCCGGCCCCCTGGCGCTCCAGCGCCACCTTGGCGATGATGGTGAAGACGGCGATGAGCGCCAGGATGGAGGCCGCGGCAAAGGCGCCGGCCGCCTGATAGTCGTGATAGAGCAGCTCGATATGCAGCGGCAGCGTATTGGTCTGCCCGCGAATATTGCCAGAGACGACGGAGACCGCGCCGAACTCGCCCATGACGCGGGCGTTGCAGAGCACGACGCCGTAAAGCAGCGCCCATTTGATGTTCGGCAGCGTCACCGAGAAGAAGGTCCGCCAGCCGGACGCGCCGAGCGAGGTGGCGGCCTCCTCAAGATCGCGGCCCTGCGCCTGCATCAGCGGGATCAATTCGCGGGCGACGAAGGGGGCGGTGACGAACATCGAGGCGAGGATGATGCCGGGGATCGCGAACAGGACTTTGATCCCGTATTCGTCCAGCGTCGGACCGAAGACGCCCTGCAGGCCGTAGACGAAGAGATAGGCGACACCCGCGACGATCGGCGAGACCGAAAACGGGATCTCGATGACGACCAGCAGGAAACGCCTGCCCCAGAAGTCGAACTTGGTGATCGACCAGGCGGCTGCGATACCGAAAGCCGTGTTGACCGGCACTGCGACGATTGCCGCAAACACCGTGAGCCCGATCGCATGCAGCGTATCCGGATGACTGATCGTGTCGCGATAGACAGCCCACCCCTTCGAAAATGCCTCGACGCCGATGACCACCAGCGGCGCAACGATCAGCAGGGCGACGATCACCAGAACGATGCCGATCAGCATTCGGCGGAAGAGCGGCTGGTCGCCGACGCGCGGCGGCTTTCTGCCTGTACGGGTCGCGCCCATGGTCACCCCCTCACCGTGTAACGAAGCGCCCGCGACTGCATCCAGTTGGTGAGCGCAAGCATGACGAAGGCCGCAATCAGCAGCACCGAGGCGATGGCCGCCGCGGCCTGGTAATCGTATTCCTCCAGCCGGATGAAGACGAGAAGTGCGGTGATCTCCGTCGACATCGGCTGGTTGCCGGCGATGAAGATGATCGCACCGAACTCACCGAGCGAGCGGGCGAAGGAGAGCGACACCCCGGCGAGCAGCGCCGGGGTCAGAAGCGGCAGGATGACTTTCCGGAAAATCTCCCAGTCCGAGCCGCCAAGCGACTGCGCCGCCTCTTCCAGCGCCGGATCCAGATCTTCCAGCACCGGCTGCACCGTGCGCACGATGAACGGCAGCGAGGTGAAACACATCGCGATCATGATGCCGAGCGGCGTATAGGCGACCTTGATCCCGAGGTCGGCAAGGATGGAACCGAACCAGCCATTGGTGGTGAAAAGCGCCGTCAGGGCAATGCCGGCCACCGCCGTCGGCAGCGCGAAGGGCAGATCGACCATGGCATCGACGATCCGCCAGCCCGGGAACCGATAGCGCGTCAACACCCAGGCGAGCGCCAGGCCGAAGAACAGGTTGAAGACAGTGGCGCCGAGCGCCGAAAGCACGGTGACGCGGTAGCTCGCGAGCGCCCGGGACGAGGAGACGATCCGCCAGTAATCCTCCGGGCCAAGGCTCGCGGCCTTGAAGACCAGAGCTGCCAAAGGCAGGACCACGATCAGCCCGACATAAAACAGCGTCACCCCCAGCGACAGGCGTAACCCGGGCAGGACATTGCGTCTCAAGCGGTCGTTTCCTCTTTGCACGGCAAAGCCCGGCGAACTTTCGTTCGCCGGGCGAGGCTTGGTTAAAGTCCAGTCTGCGCTTAGCGGCTGCCGTACAGCTTGTCGAGAGTGCCGCCGGAGGCGAAGTGGTCCTTCTGGATCTTGTCCCAGCCGCCGAAGACGTCATCGACCTTGACGAGACGGATCGCCGGGAACTGATCCTTGAATTCGCCGGCGACCTTTTCGTTCTGGACGCGATGGCCGAACTGGGCAGCGATCCGCTGGCCTTCTTCCGTATAGAGGAAGTCGAGATAGGATTTCGCGAGGGCTTCGGTGCCGTGCTTCTTAGCGACCTTGTCGACCACCGCGACCGGGAATTCGGCGAGCAGGCTGACCGACGGGATGACGCTCTGCACCTTGTCGGCGCCGTACTGCTTGACGATGCCGCGGGTCTCGGCCTCGAATGTGATCAGCACGTCGCCGGTTTCGCGCTCGACGAAGGTGGTGGTGGAGGCCCGGCCGCCGGTATCGAAGACCGGGACGTTGTCGAAGATCTTGGTGATATAGGCATCGATCTTCTCTTCGTCGCCCTTATAGGCTTCCTTGGCCCAGGCATAGGCGGCGAGATAGGTATAGCGGGCGTTGCCCGAGGTCTTCGGGTTCGGGAAAACGGCATGCACGTCAGCGCGAGCGAGGTCGCCCCAATCCTTGATGTTCTTCGGATTGCCGGCGCGCACCAGGAACGACGGGAAGGAATAGAAGGGCGAGGCGTTGTTCGGGAATGCCTTGGTCCAGTCCTTGGCAACGAAACCTTGTTTGGCGAGAAAATCGATGTCGGTCGACTGGTTGAAGGTCACGACGTCGGCTTCAAGGCCTTCGGCGATCGAACGGGCCTGCTTCGAGGTGCCGGCATGCGACTGGTCGATGGTGACGCCCGGATGGCTCTTGATGAAGGCCTCATTCTCGGCGACGAACAGCTCGCGCGAAACGTCGTAGGAGGCGTTGAGCAGCTTCGTCGGAGACTGGGCCAGCGCGGGGGTAACAAAAAGCGCGGCCAAGGGCGCAATAAGCGCGGTGCCGAGGATCAGGAGGCGGTTCATGCAAGTCTCCGGTGTTGGATTGTGCCGGTGAAACTACCGGTACGCCCAGCAAACGGCGAGGAACCGCGGACTTTCCTTTGGTACGGCGTTAGAAATTTTGTCCATTATTCGCCATGAACGGCGGAGCTTTTCGCGCGTCATCCGAACCGGCGCTGCGTCATTGGAAGAGGCAGCACCGGAAGTCTCGGCAAAGCCCTGTCGCTGCATCGTCAGGCGACGACGCGCGGGACATCCATCTCGTGGATAGCCTTCCTGATCTCCGTGCGGAATTCCGGAGTGTCGTGGTGACCGTGCACGGAAATGGCATGCTGCACGGCTGCATTGACGAGTTCATCCGCGTTGTCCGCCGAGATCGCAACGGTGCATTTCATCTCGCTCGGAAATTCGCGGCAATCGATGTATTGGCGTCCCATGTCTGCCTCCATCACAAGCCCTGAACCGATTGGCCAGAGGACGGGAATTTACTCCCTTTGCGCAGAGGAAACAAACACCGCCTGCCTGATCAATCGGCCTAGCTCGTCCTGCCCGCCTTCTCCCGCAGCATCTGGATGATGGCGGAGAAATCCTCCGCGCCGTGCCCCGTCCTTTCAAACTCGGCATAAAGCTCGGCCGCATGGGCACCGAGCGGCGTGGCGGCGCCAGACTGTCTTGCGGCCTCCTGCGACAGCGCCAGGTCTTTCAGCATCAGCGCTGCGGCAAAGCCCGGCCTGTAGTCGTTATTCGCCGGCGAGGTGGGCACCGGACCCGGCACCGGGCAATAGGTGGTGAGAGACCAGCACTGGCCTGACGAGGTGGAGGCGACGTCGAACAGCGCCTGATGCGAAAGGCCGAGCTTTTCCGCGAGGCCGAATGCTTCGCAGACGCCGATCATCGAGATGCCCAATATCATGTTGTTGCAGATCTTTGCCGCCTGGCCGGCGCCGGCGTCGCCACAATGGACGATCTTCTTTCCCATCCCCTCGAGGATCGGCTTGCCCAGGGCGAAAGCCTTTTCCGAACCGCCGACCATGAAGGTGAGCGTTCCGGCCGCCGCTCCGCCGGTGCCGCCGGAGACGGGTGCATCGAGCGAGATGCAGTTCATGACATCCGCCAGTTCATGTGCCTTGCGGGCGCTTTCCACGTCGATGGTCGAGCAGTCGATGACGAGAGTGCCCTCGGGGATGAGCGTGGTGAGATCGGTCCACACGGCCGTGACGTGCTGCCCCTTCGGCAGCATGGTGATGACGCATTCCGCATCGCGCACCGCCTCCGCCAGTGCGCCGGCAGCCTTCACGCCCGTCTCGGCGGCCGCCTTCACCGACGCTTCCGACAGGTCGAAACCGCGCACCTCATGACCGGCTTTCACAAGATTGGCGGCCATCGGCCCACCCATATTGCCAAGGCCCACGAAAGCGATCTTGGTCATGTCTTCCTCCCGTCGTCGTTGTTGTTTTAAAGTCTGTGATCCGGAAACAGAACCGGATGCCGCGCACTGAAATAGCGGTCGATATCCGTATCGCCGACCTCCTCCAGCGTTGCCGGAGACCATTTCGGATTGCGGTCCTTGTCGATGATCGCGGCGCGCACGCCCTCGTAGAAATCGTGGTTGCGCAGGATTTCGGCGCCGGCGGTGAATTCCCGCTCCAGGCATTCGACAAGGCCCGAACTGTCGCGGCCAAGTCTGATGAGCCGAAGCGCGAGCTTGAGGCTGGTCGGCGAGCGCTTGGCGATGATGTCGCGCGTCCTGGTGGAGAATTCATCATCCTCTCTATTCAGGGCTTCCACAACCTCCTCGACCGTGTCGAAGCGGAAAACCCGGTCGATCAGGTCGCGATGGGCTTCGAGTGGGCTTTCACCCGGCGTAACGGCGAAACGATCGATCACCGCCCTCACCTGCTCGTCCGACGCGCCGCCTTTCAGTTCCCCCAGCGCCTCGACAAGCAGGCCGAGCCGTTCCGAGGGCACGTTCACGTCGGCAAGATTGGTATAGATGGCGTCTGCCGCGCCGATCACCTCGCCCGTCAGCCCCATCCAGGTGCCGGTCTCGCCGGGCGCGCGCGGGAGCAGCCAAGTTGCACCGACATCCGGGACGTAGCCGATGCCTGTCTCGGGCATGGCAAGACGGGTGCGTTCCGTGACGATCCTGTGTTTTCCGTGCGAGGCGACGCCGACGCCGCCGCCCATGACGATGCCGTCCATCAGCACCACATACGGCTTTTCGTAGCGGGAGATCATGTAGTTGACCGGGAATTCCTCGCGCCAGAATCGCGTGACGTCAGGATCGTCCGACTTGCCGCTCTCGTAGATGACCCGGATATCTCCTCCGGCGCAAAGACCGCGCTCTCCCTCGCCTTTCAGGATGACACAGGAGATTTCCGGATCGCGCGCAAACTGCTCCAGCGCCTGCTTCATCGCCCGCACCATGGCGAAGTTCAGGCTGTTCAGTGCCCTCGGCCGGTTGAGCCCGATGATGGCGGCCGAACCGATGCGGTCGATGAGGACTTCGTCGCTCTGGATGGAGGTATCGGGCATGCGTTTCTCCGGTCTACCGATTGTCCGCCAGGATCATCTCGGCCGCCTTTTCGGCGATCATGATCGTCGGCGAATTGGTGTTGCCGGAGACTATATTGGGCATGATCGAGGCATCGGCGATACGCAGCTTTCCGACTGCGCGCATTTTTAGCCGGGGATCGACGACGCTGTCCGGATCGGATCCCATACGTGCGGTGCCGACCGGGTGGAAGATCGTCGTGCCGATGTCGCCGGCCGCCCTTTCGAGGTCCGCATCGGTCTCGTAGGAGGGGCCGGGCCTGTATTCTTCAGGATGATAGCGCGCAAATGCCGGTTTCCTGACGATCTCGCGGGTGATCCGGATCGACTTGACGGCGACGTCGCGGTCGGCGGCCGTCGACAGGTAGTTCGGATGGATGCCCGGAGCCGCGGCAAAATCCGGGCTTTTCAGATGCACGGACCCGCGGCTCTCGGGACGAAGATTGCAGACGCTCGCGGTCATTGCCGGGAACGAGTGGACCGGTTCGCCGAACTTGTCGAGCGACACCGGCTGGACGTGATATTCGAGATCCGGCGTCTCCTTGTCGGGACCGGATTTGGTGAAGATGCCGAGCTGGCTCGGCGCCATCGACATCGGCCCGGAGCGCCGGAAGGCGTATTCCAGCCCGATCGAGGCCTTGCCGATCAGGCTCGACGCCTTTTCGTTGAGGGTCGGAACACCGGTCACCTTGTAGACGAGGCGGAGTTGCAGGTGGTCCTGCAGGTTCTCGCCGACAGCCTTGACCTCCTTGACCACTTCGACACCCGCGTCTTGCAGGACATCGCCGCGGCCGATGCCGGAGAGTTCTAGAATATGCGGCGTGCCGATGGCGCCGGCGCTGAGCACGGTTTCGCGTCTTGCATAGGCCTTCTTCGCCACCCCGTCGTGCTGGAACTCGACGCCCTTCACCTCGCCGTTTTCGATGATCAGCTTTCGAACATGCGCCTTGGTGAGCACGGTGAGGTTCGGCCGCTTCATCGCCGGGCGCAGGAAGGCCTTGGACGTGTTCCAGCGGATCCCGGAGCGCTGGTTGACGTCGAAATAGCTGGAGCCCTCGTTGCTGCCGCGATTGAAGTCGTCGACGATCGGGATCCCGGCCTCTTCCGCCGCCTTCTGGAAACTGTCGAGCACGGCCCAGCGAAGACGCTGCTTTTCGATGCGCCATTCGCCGCCAGCGCCGTGCATCTCGTCGGCGCCCTTGTAGAAATCCTGCGATTTCTTGAAGATAGGCAGGACATCGTCCCAGCCCCAGCCGGTGCAGCCCATCTGCCGCCACATGTCGTAGTCGTAAGCCTGCCCGCGCATGTAGATCATGCCGTTGATCGACGAGCAGCCGCCGAGGATCTTTCCGCGCGGATAGGAGAGCGAACGGCCGTTCAGCCCCTCTTCCTTTTCGGTGGTAAAACACCAATCGGTGCGCGGATTGTTGATGCAGTAGAGGTAACCGACAGGAATATGCACCCAATGATAGTTGTCATTGCCGCCCGCTTCGAGGATCAGCACCCGGTTGCCCGGGTCCTTCGATAGCCGATTGGCCAATACGCAGCCGGCGCTGCCCGCCCCGATGACGATGTAGTCGTAATTTTCCATGCTTATGCTCCAGGGAGAAGCGCCCCGCGAGCCATGCCCGCAAGCCGCATCCCTGCGCCCTCCCTCTATCTTATCGTCTATGCTCGAAACCGAGCTTCCGGCCGAGCCGGGAGGCGTAGAATTCCCCGATAATGCCCCGCCGGAAAACGAGGACGCAGACCATGAAGATCACGCCGGTGACGATGGTCACCGGGAATTGAGACGTCGCCAGATAGTTTTGCAGCGTGACCACCAGGCCCGCGCCGAAGATCGGCCCGATCAGCGTGCCGATGCCGCCGAGAAGCGTCATCAGGATCACTTCGCCCGACATCTGCCAGGCGACATCCGTCAGCGTCGCGAACTGGAAGACCAGCGACTTCAGCCCGCCCGCAAGGCCTGCCAGGGCCGCCGACATCACGAAGGCCCCGAGCTTGTAGCGGGCGACGGAGTAGCCGAGCGAGATCGCGCGCGGCTCGTTCTCGCGGATCGACCGGAGGATCATGCCGAAGGGCGAGTTGATGAACCGCCAGATGATCACCATGCCGATCAGGAACACGGCCAGCACGAAGTAATACATGTTGGTCGAGCTGTTGAGACCGATGAAACCGAACAGATGGCCGCGCGGCACCGACTGGATGCCGTCCTCGCCTTGGGTGAACTCCGCCTGCAGGCAGAAGAAGAAGAACATCTGCGACAGGGCGAGCGTGATCATCGCGAAATAGATGCCCTGCCGGCGGATCGCGAAGAACCCCATGACCAGGCCGAGCAATGCTGCACCGACGACGCCGGTCAGGATACCGAGTTCCGGCGGAAAGCCCCATTCCTTGACCACATGGGCGGTGAAATAAGCCGCGCCGCCGAAGAAGGTCGCGTGGCCGAAGGAGAGCAGCCCGGTATAACCGAGCAGCAGGTTGAAGGCGCATGCAAACAGCGCGAAGCACAGGAGCTTCATCAGGAAGATCGGGTAGAAGAACATCGGCGCGAGGATCAGAGCCGCCAGGCCGATGATCACGAAGATCGTGTAGGTCCTGGAAGCGGTGGCCGATCGCTCGATACGCGGCTTGGCAGCGGTTTGGGTCATCTCGCTCATCTCACGCATCCCGTCCGAAAAGGCCGGCTGGCCGGAGCAGAAGCACGATTGCCATGATCACGAAGATCACGATGTTGGATGCTTCCGGATAGAACACCTTGGTGAGGCCCTCTGCAATACCGAGCATGTAACCGGTGACGATGGCGCCCATGATCGAGCCCATGCCGCCGACCACGACCACTGCGAAAACCACGATGATGATGTTCGAGCCCATCAGCGGCGAGACCTGGTAGATCGGCGCGGCGAGCACGCCCGCGAAGGCGGCGAGCGCCGCACCGAGCCCGTAGGTGAGCGTCAGGAGCACCGGCACGTTGACACCGAAGGCCTGCACAAGCACCGGATTTTCGGTCGCGGCACGAAGATAGGCACCGAGCTTGGTCTTCTCGATCAGCAGCCATGTACCGATGCAGGCAACCAGCGACACGACGACCACCCAGCCGCGATAGATCGGCAGGAACATGAAACCGAGATTGGTGCCGCCGGCAAGCTGCGTCGGCACCGAATAGGGCTGGCCGGCCGCGCCGTAGAGATAGCGGAACGTGCCCTCGATGGTCAGCGCCAGGCCGAACGTGAAGAGCAGGCCGTAGAGTGGATCGAGATCGTAGAGCCGCGACAGCATCGTCCGTTCGATGATGGCTCCGAACAGGCCAACGACGATCGGCCCGAGGATCAGCGCGGCCCAGTAGTTGATGCCGAAATACTCCAGCATCAGCATCGCCGCAAAGGCGCCGAGCATGTACTGCGCGCCATGGGCAAAGTTGATGACGCGCAGAAGGCCGAAGATGACCGCCAGGCCGAGGCTCAGAAGCGCGTAGAAGGACCCGTTGATCAGGCCGATCAGGAGCTGCCCGAGAAAGGCCTGAAGCGGTATGCCGAAGATCATCGTCATAACGTTACACTCCCAGCACTTTATGCAGCATGTCCATCTTGCCCGGCAGCTCAGCCACCGGGAAATTCGCGACCATCCGCCCATGGTCCATCAGGTAGAACCGGTCGGCGACCCGGCTCGCGAAGCGGAAATTCTGCTCCACCAGGAGCACCGTCATGCCACGCTCCTTCAGCGTCTTCAGCACCTCGCCGATCCGCTGCACGATGACCGGCGCCAGGCCTTCGGTCGGCTCGTCCAATATCAAAAGCTTGACGCCGGTGCGCAGGATGCGGGCGATCGCCAGCATCTGCTGCTCGCCGCCGGAGAGTTTCGTGCCGGGGCTGGAGCGGCGTTCCTCAAGGTTGGGGAAGAGCTCGTAGATCTCCGCGAGCGACATGCCGCCTTCGGCCACCACCGGCGGCAGCATCAGGTTTTCCTCGACGGTCAAGGTCGAAAAGATGCCGCGCTCCTCCGGCACGAAGCCGATGCCGTTATGCGCCGTGCGATGCAGCGGCACGCCGAGCATATCCTTGCCCGCGAAACGGATTTCGCCTTTGCGCTCGCGGATGATGCCGACGATGGTCCTGAGCGTCGTTGTCTTGCCGACGCCGTTGCGGCCGAGAATGGTGATCGTCTCACCCTCGCCGACCGTCATGTCGACTCCGTGCAGGACGTGGCTTTCGCCATACCACGCGTTGAGGTTGGAAACTTGCAACAAGGGCGCCATCAAGCCTCCTCCGTGCCCATATAGGCGGTGCGGACGCGCGGGTCCTGGCTGACGGTGGCGTAGTCGCCCTCGGCGAGGATTTCGCCGCGCTGGAGCACCGTCACATGGTGGCAGATGTCGGCGACGACGGAGAGATTGTGCTCGACCATCAGCACCGCACGGGTCTTTGCCACCTCGCGAATGATGTTGGAAACGGTGCCGATATCCTCCTGCCCCATACCGGCCATCGGCTCGTCGAGCAGCAGCACCTTGGGATCGAGCGCCAGCGTCGTGGCGATCTCCAGCACGCGCTTTCGGCCATAGGAAAGGTCGGCGGCGAGCGCATTGCGCTCGCGCTTCAGGCCGACCGACTCGATCAATTCGTCTGCCCGCGCATTCAGCCGATCGAGCGAAGAGACCGGCAGCCAGAACTGCGTCGAAAGCCCGTTCGTCCGCTGCAGCGCGACGCGCACGTTGTCGAGCACCGTCAGATGCGGAAAGACTGCCGAAATCTGGAAGGAGCGGACCAGCCCCATGCGGGCGATCCTGTCCGGCGGCGTTTTGGTGATATCGGTGCCCAGAAGCGTGATCGAACCCGCCGTCGGCTGCAGGAACTTGGTGAGCAGGTTGAAGACGGTCGTCTTGCCTGCGCCGTTCGGGCCGATCAGCGCATGGACGCGCGCATCGTAGACGTCGAGATCGACGTTTTTCACCGCCATGAAGGCGCCGAAGCTTTTCGAGAGGCCGCGGGCGGATAATACCACCCGCGGCTCTTCTTGTTTTGCTGTTGCGGAAACCGCCATTACTTCACCAGTTCGCAGCCGCTCTTGGCGGGATCCATGTAGGCGTCCTTGCCCGGGATGGTGGCGAGTACGGTGAAATAATCCCAGGGCTCCTTGCTTTCGCCCGGCTTCTTGACCTGCAGCAGGTACATGTCGTGGATCATCCGGCCGTTCTTGGCGACCTTGCCGCCGCGGGCGAAGAAATCGTCGACCGGCATTTCGTGCAGCGCCTTGGAGACGGCATCCGCGTCGTCGCTGCCGGCCTTCTGGATTGCCTTCAGATACTGGGTGACGGCGGAATAGGTGCCACTATGAACCATGTTCGGCATCTTTTTGGTGCGGGCGAAGAACTTCTTCGCGAATTCGCGGCTCTTGTCGTCGAGGTTCCAGTAATACCCCTCGGTCAGGGTCAGGCCCTGGGCCGCCTGCAGGCCGAGGCCGTGCACTTCGGCGAGCGTGAAGAGCAGTGCCGCAAGCCGCTGGCCGCCGGCGGTGATGCCGAATTCCGCGGCCTGCTTGATGGCGTTCGACGTGTCGAGGCCGGCATTGGCAAGGCCGATGACCTTGGCGCCGGAGGACTGTGCCTGCAACAGGAAGGACGAGAAATCGGTGGTGGCGAGCGGATGGCGGACCGCGCCGACAATCTTGCCGCCGGAGGACTTCACGAAGTCGCCGGTCTGCTGCTCGAGCGAATAACCGAAGGCATAGTCGGCGGTGAGGAAGAACCAGCTGTCGCCGCCCTGCTTGACGAGCGCGCCGCCGGTGCCGACCGCAAGCGCATGCGTATCATAAGCCCAGTGGAAGCCGTAGGGGCTGCAGGCCTTGCCG
Organism: Neorhizobium sp. T6_25; assembly: GCF_002968555.1. Classification (NCBI taxonomy): domain Bacteria; kingdom Pseudomonadati; phylum Pseudomonadota; class Alphaproteobacteria; order Hyphomicrobiales; family Rhizobiaceae; genus Neorhizobium; species Neorhizobium sp. T6_25. The sequence continues at coordinate 171,088 of NZ_PVBL01000002.1, read as the reverse complement.
GTCAGATCGGTGGTCGCCGCGCCCGTGACGATGTCGATCTTCTTCTTTTCCTTGCCGATCGCCTGCACGGCGAGCGCCACGGACGAGGTCGTCAGCTCCATGATCGCATCGACCTGCTGGGTATCGTACCACTGGCGGGCGATGTTGGAGGCGATGTCCGCCTTGTTCTGGTGGTCGGCATCGACGATCTCGATCGAAGCCCCGAGAACCTTGCCGCCGAAATCCTCGACCGCCATCTTCGCCGCCTCGACCGACGACTTGCCGCCGAACTCGGAATAGACGCCCGACTGGTCGTTCAGGATGCCGATCTTGACCTTGTTGTCGGACGCACTCTGCGCGAATGCCGCGCTGCTTGCGAGAACGACGGCCAGGGACGTTACAAGTGACGTCATAATTGTCTTGCGCATAATTTCTCCTCCCAGAGAATAGGCCCAGAAAATTTGAAGGGTCTGTTCAAAATTGGTGAGCCGTTCTCCTCAAAGCGGCTGCTCCAGATTGCATGGTTCAGGAAAACGGCCGTTGACGCAAGCAGGCCGCTGTAATTAATTGCAAACAGCATCTGTGCATTTTTGAACAGACGGGAACGCATTGAGCAACAATCAGAACTTCACCTGGGACGATCTGCAATATTTCCTGGCCGTGGCCCGCAGTGGACAGCTGTCCACCGCGGCTCGTCAATTGCGCACCAGCCACGCGACCGTGTCCCGGCGCATCGACCGGCTGGAATTCGCCCTCAAGGTCAAACTGTTCGAGCGCAATCCACGTGGCTATGTCCTGACCGGCATGGGCCAGCGCTTCATCGAGACGGCGGAGCGCATCGAGACCGAGGCCGACCGGCTGCAGGCGGATGTCGCCTCCGGCACCACGGCGCAGCGCGGCGTGGTTCGCTTAAGCACGCCGGAAGGGTTTGCGAATTTCTTCTTCGCCGACAAGATTCGGAGCTTCTGCGACAGCCATCCGAACATCTCGCTGGAGCTGGTGACGATCCAGCAGATCATGTCGCTGTCGCGCAAGGAAGCGGATATCGCCGTCTCGCTCGATCCACCGAAGGACGGGCCTTATCTGACGGAAAAGCTCACCGACTACAATCTCAACGTCTACGGCTCGAAATCCTACCTGGCCAAGGCCGGTCCGATCCGCTGCCGGCAGGATCTGCTGTCGCATCCCTTCATCGGCTATATCGAGGACATGATCTTCGCGCCCGGGCTAGACTATCTTGGCGACGTCCATCCGGGCATCAAGGCGCGTTTCCAGAGCTCCAGCATCTTTGCGCAGCTAACCGCGACGCTGAACGGTCTCGGTCTTTGCGTGCTGCCGAACTTCATCACCCGCACGCGGCCGGATCTCGAGGTCGTGCTGCCGGAAGAGGTGGAACTGAGACGCGGCTACTGGCTGATGTGCCATCGTGACCTGAGCCAGATTCCCCGGGTGCGGATGGTCAGGGATTATATCTTCCAGTCCGTCAAGGCCAATCAGGACGCCTTCCTCAGGAGTTACCAGGCTCCCGAGGAAGGCGCTCGCCGTTACTCCGCTGCCATCGGCAGGTCGTCGCGGCTTTCGAAGAGGTCGCCCTGATTGGCGGGCGACCGGTCGTCCTTGTTCTTCTTGGGCTCGCGGCCGAAGAACAGGGCGTAGGCAGCCGGCAGGACGAGGATCGTCAGCACCGTTGCAACCAGGATACCGCCCATCATTGCGTAGGCGAGCGGCCCCCAGAACACGCCGCGCGAGATCGGGTACAGCGCCAGCACGGCTGTCAGCGCCGTCAGCATGATCGGCCGGAAACGGCGTACGGCTGCGCCGACGATCGCCTCCATCCGCTCCATGCCCGCCGCGATGTCCTGGTCGATCTGGTCGACGAGGATGATCGAGTTGCGGATGATGATGCCGAGCAGCGCGATGACGCCGAGGATCGCCACGAAGCCGAACGGCGCGCCGGTCAGAAGCAGCGCCATGGCAGCGCCGATGATGCCGAGCGGGCCGGTTGCCAGCACCATCATCGCCTTGCCGAAGTGCTGCAGCTGGATCATCAGCAGCACGAGGATGACCAGAAGCATGATCGGCGCCTTGGCAGCGATCGAGTTCTGGCTTTCGGCTGCATCTTCCGCACCGCCCTGGATTTCGACATGATAGCCGGCAGGCAGGCTGGCACGCAGGTCGGCCATGCTGCTGTAGAGGTTCATCGACACCTGGGTCGGTTCGATGCCATCCGGCAGCGTTGCCTTGACGGTGATCGTCGGCAGGCGGTCACGACGCCATTCGATGCCCTGCTCGAGGACCGGCACGACCTTGGCAATCTGCGAGACCGGGACGAAGCCGCCGAAATCCGTCGGCACATAGACCGATTGGACCGCAGAGAGCAGGTTGCGGGTTGCATCCGGCTCGCGGACGACGATCGAAACGGTCTCCTCGCCATCGCGGAAGTCGCTGACCGGAGCGCCGGAGACTGCCGTCTGCAGCATCTGGCGGACACGCTGCGAGGTGACGCCCAGAGCCCGGGCACGATCCTGGTCGATCACCAGTTTCATGGCTGTCACCGGTTCCATCCAGTCGTCATGGATCGCGCCGAACAGCGGCTGCTGCTGGTAACGTTCCTTGACCTGGTCGGCGATGCGGCGCACTTCCGCCGGGTCCGGGCCGGTGACGCGCATCTGGACAGGCCAGCCGACCGGCGGGCCGAGGAACAGGCGGTCGACCTTGCCACGCACGGTCGGGAAGTCCTGCGCAAGGATGGCGCGCAGCTTGACGATCAGACGCTCGCGGGCATCGACGTCCTTCGACATGATCAGGAGCTGCGCATAGTTGGGGTTGCGGAGCTGCTGGTCGAGCGGCAGGAAGAAGCGCGGCGCGCCCTCGCCGATATAGGTCGCGACGAAGGTCTTGTCCGCATCGGGCAGGATCTTGTCTTCAAGTGCTTTCGCCTGGCGTTCGACTTCCTCGATCGCCGTGCCTTCCGGCAGCCACATGTCGACCAGGATTTCCGGCCGCGAGGACTGCGGGAAGAAGCTCTGCGGGATGAACTGGAACGACCACAGGCTGCCGACGAAGGCGCCGAGGGTGAGAAGCAGCACGATAGCCTTGTGACGCACGGACCAGCCGACCGCATGCCGGACGCCGCGATACATGCGGGTGTCGTAGGCATCGTGATGGGTGCCTGCGTGCGCCCGCTGCTTGAGGATCATGTAGCCGAGCCAGGGAGTGAAATAGACGGCCACGAACCACGACACGACGAGCGCGATGCCCACCACGTAGAACAGCGAGCGCACGTATTCGCCGGCGGTGGAATCGGCGAACCCGACCGGGATGAAGCCAGCAGTGGTGATCAATGTGCCGGTCAGCATCGGAAAGGCGGTGGACGAGTAGGCGAAGGTGGCGGCATCGAGGCGCGCGAGCCCCTCCTCCAGCTTCCGTTCCATCATCTCGACGACGATCATCGCATCGTCGACGAGCAGGCCGAGCGCGATGATCAGCGCGCCGAGCGAGATGCGCTGCAGCTCGATGCCCATGTAGAACATGATCGCGAACGTGGCTGACAGAACCAGCGGAATGGTGATGGCGATGACGATGCCCGAACGCCAGCCGATCGAGATCAGCGAGACGATGAGGACGATGACGAGAGCTTCCAGCAGGGCCTGGGTGAACTCGCCGACCGCTTCGGTGACGACTTCCGGCTGGTTGGAGACCTGCTCGACGGAAACGCCGACCGGCAGCGTCTGTTCGAAGCGCTCGTAGGTGGCTTCGACCTCGTGCCCGACGTCGGTTACCTTGAAGCCCTTCGCCATGACGACACCAAGCTGGACGCTGTCGTGGCCATTGAAGCGGAACTTGCGCTGATAGGGGTTTTCGAGACCGTTGGTGACGGTGGCGATATCGCCGAGCCGGATCACCTGGTCGCCGGCGCGAAGGCGCAGCTCGCGGATATCTTCAGGCGTCGTGACGCCGCCTTCGACCGCAATTCGCACCGAGCGCTCGGCAGTCTCAATGTTCCCGGCGGGATCGATATTGTTCTGGCCGGAGAGCGCGTCGCGGATGTTGAGGACGGTGAGGCCGCGCTCGGCGAGCGCCTTGGACGAAACGTCGATGAAGATCTTCTGCGGCTGGTCGCCGAGAATGACCGCCTTTTCGACGCCGGGCGTGGCGAGCAGCATGTCGCGCGCCTGGATCGCGAACTGCTTCAGTTCAGGATAGCTGTAGCCCTCGCCGCTGATCGAATTGAGGGTGATGTAGGTATCACCAAACTCGTCGTTGAAATAGGGACCAAGCAGGCCGGCCGGCAGATCCTGTGTGATGTCCCCGATCTTCTTGCGGACCTGGTAGAAGGCGTCGTTGACCTCGGCGGTATTGGTGTCGCCCTTGATCTGCACCGTGGTAATCGCCACGCCGGCGCGGGTATAGGACTTGACCCAGTCGAGATGCGGGGTTTCCTGCAGCTTGCGCTCGACCTTGTTGACCACCTGGTCCTGCATCTCCTGGATGGAGGCGCCGGGCCAGACGGTCTGCACGACCATGACGCGGAAGGTGAAGTCGGGATCTTCCTTCTGGCCCATGTTCATGACGCCAAGCGCGCCCATGACGATGATGAGGCCGAAGAGGAAGCGGGCGATGCTCGGGTGGGCGATCGCCCAGCGGGACAGGTTGAACCCGCCCTTTTTCGGGGGATTGGCCTGATGAGAGGAGCTCATGGTCTTGGGTCCTTTAAGCCTGGCGATCAGGGCGCGAGCGATGCGGTGGTAAGGCTGCTGACGCTGCCGAAGCGGGAGGCGATGGCTTCCGGCAGCTTGACCTTCATGTCTTCTTTCATGAACTGGGTGCCGGCCGAGACGACGAGGTCGCCCTTGGCAATGCCTTCGGCAACGCGAACGCCGTCGTCGGAGAAGTCGGCGACCTTGACGGCGCGCGAACTGACGGTGCCCTTGCCGCGGTCGACGATCCAGACGACGGACTGGCCGTCCTTCTTGGAAAGCGCCGCAAGCGGAACGGCATAGGTGGCAACGGCATTGTCTTCGTCCGCCTCGATCGTCGCGGTCATGCCGAGCAGGACCCGCGGGTCGTCCGGCAGGCTGACACGAACTGCAAAAGTACGCGATTGCGCATCGGCACTGCCGGCCACTTCGCGGACCTTGCCGTCAAGGACGAGATCGGTAGCCGACCAGAAGCGAGCCTTCACCGTCTTGCCCGGCTTGAACTGGGCGACGTCCATTTCCGGAACGGCGATCTGCACTTCCTTGCTGCCCTCGACCGCGACGGAGAGGACCGGGGTGCCGGACGCGACCACCTGGCCGATATCGGCGCTGACCGTGGTGACGATGCCGTTCTGGTCCGACTTCAATTCCGTATAGGCGACCTGGTTGCGGGCCTGGTCGAGCGCCGACTGGGCCGATTCCCTCTGCGAGATGGCCTGGTCGTTGGCAAGTTGCGCCTGTTCGAACTGCGATTGGGAGGAAATGCTCTTCTCGGCAAGCGTCTCGGCCCGGCGACGAGCGAGGCCGGAGATTTCCACCTGCTTCTGGGCGGAGGCGAGATCGGCTTCGGCGCGGCGCACCGCGAGCTGGTAATCGACGGCGTCGAGCTTTGCGAGCACGTCGCCGGGGCGAACGCGCTGGCCGACATCGACGAGCCGCTCTGTGATCTTGCCGGCGACGCGGAAGCCGAGGTTCATTTCGGTCCGTGCCTTGACGGAGCCGGAATATTGAAGCCTGCGGCCGTGATCGGCAGCGGCAACCTCGGTCACTTTGACCGGACGGACGATTTCCGGGGCCTCGGCTTTCTTCTCTTCCGAGCAGGCCGTCAGCGCGCCGAACGCGGTCGCGACTAAAAGGCCTTTGATGAGAAACGAGACATTATGTCTGGTCTTTACGAAAAACATGGTTCCGCACTCCTGGTGGCGGGTTTTCGATCAAGACGCCTCTTTTGGGCGCCCCGGAATTATTTCAGGCGAATTATCTGAGGGCCCTGAGGCCGAATTCCACGAGATCCTCGGGCTTGCCGATCCGGGTCTCCAGAAGGCAATCCGCAATGAGCTGCGGATGACAAAGCATGACCACGGACGACATGAAGCATTCGGCTGCGAGCTGGTGATCCTGCTCGCGGAACTCGCCGGCTTCGATGCCGTCCTTGATAAGGTCAGCAATGACGAGGCGGATGCGTTCGAGATGCTGCTCGATGACTGGCCATTGCTGCTCGATGGCGATCACCACCATCTCATGCACCTTCTTCTCGTCGAGCATGGTCTCGAGCGTGAAGCGGTGCTGCTGCAGGACGTGATTACGCAGCCGTTCAGCTGCGCTCACCGGCCGCTTCGCGTTGGCGAGTGCCGCCTGATAGCTGCCGTCGAGCATGCGGTGTGCCAAGGCCTGATGGATATCGGCCTTAGACGAGAAGAAACGGTAGATATTGGCGGGCGACATGCCGAGATCGCGCGCGATATCCGCCACGTTCGTCTTGGTGTAGCCGTAATGCTTGAACAGCCGCTCCGCCGCATCGAGGATGCGGGCGACATTGTCCTGCCGTGAGGTGTCCAGGGTATTTTCGTTGGTATCCATACCGCTGAAGTCTTTCGTTTTACGTGTGACGATTTTCATCTTTCGTCATTCGTAAAGGAAAACCTGTTCCCCGTCAACCGTGTCGGCTCGTCGCCGTTGGTGCGCAAGATAAAATGTGGGAAACAGGGAACCAAAATGGGACTTGGACATTAGGTCGCGTTAGACCACGAGGTTCGTGGGGTGGGGAAGAGTAATGATCCTGCTGCATGGTCACAACTTTTCGTTGTTACAGCGCGTTAGACCACAAACTTCGTGGGCCGGGGACGATTGATGAGTATGCCGCAAAGTTATGACGTTTCGTTGCTTGATGAGGAGCGTTATCGTCTTCTCATAGACGCCATCACAGACTATGCGATCTACATGATCGACCCTGAGGGCAAGATCGTCAGCTGGAATCCCGGCGCACAGCGCTTCAAGGGATACGAGGCATGGGAAATCCTCGGTGAGCACTTTTCCCGCTTCTACACACCGGAGGACCGGTTGGCGCGTGCGCCCGAGCACGCTTTGCGGACCGCTGCGACGGAAGGCCGCTTCGAAAAGGAAGGCTGGCGGGTCCGCAAGGACGGCGGCCGTTTCTGGGCTCATGTCATCATCGACCCTATCTGGGGCCGTTCCGGCGAACTTCTCGGCTTCGCCAAGGTGACCCGCGATCTGACCGAACGGAGAAAAGCCGAAACGGAACTTCGATTGAGCGAGGAGAAATTCCAGCTCCTCGTTCAGGGGGTCACTGATTATGCCCTCTACATGCTCGGCCCTGACGGTTGCGTCAGCAACTGGAACGCGGGTGCCGCGCGCATCAAGGGCTATACGGCGGACGAAATCGTCGGCCAGCATTTTTCAAAATTCTACACGCCGGAAGATCGCGAGCGCGGCGAACCCAACCGTAGCCTGGAGACCGCACGGCGGGAGGGGCGATTCGAGAGGGAGGCCTGGCGGCAGCGCAAGGATGGCACGCGCTTCTGGGCGCATGTGATCATCGACGCGATCCGCAACGAGGAAGGCACGCTTCTCGGTTTCGCCAAGATCACCCGCGACATCACCGAAAAAGTCGAGGCGCAGAAGGCCCTCACCCAGGCGCGCGAGGAACTTTTCCAATCCCAGAAGATGGAGGCGATCGGCCAGCTGACCGGTGGCGTCGCCCACGATTTCAACAATCTGCTGATGGCCGTGCTGGGCAGCCTGGAAATACTGAAGAAACGCCTGCCCGACGATCCGGCGCTGACGCCGCTGCTGGACAATGCCATTCAGGGTGCCGAGCGGGGTGCTGCCCTCACCCAGCGCATGCTGGCGTTCTCCCGGCGCCAGGAATTGAACATGCAGGCCATCGACGTGCCGGCACTTGTCCGCGGCATGATGGATTTCGTTCAGCGCTCGCTCAGCGCCTCCGCCTCGGTGGAAACCCGGTTTGCCAAGAACCTGCCGCATATCGCGAGCGACCCGGTTCAGCTAGAGACCGCGCTCCTGAACCTTGTCGTCAACGCCCGAGACGCGATGGCCGGCGGCGGCACGATCGTCATCAGCGCCGAGGAGTATTCGGCCGACGAGAAGACCGATAGGCTGAAGCCCGGCCGATATGTCCGGCTCTCGGTCGCCGATAGCGGCGAAGGCATGGACGAGGAGACCCTGATCCGGGCGACGACGCCTTTCTTCACAACCAAGGGTGTCGGCAAGGGGACGGGGCTCGGACTTTCCATGGTGCAGGGCCTGACCGAACAGTCGGGCGGCAAACTCGAAATCGAAAGCCAAAAGGGCAAGGGCACCACTGTTTCGCTCTATCTGCCTGCGGCAGATGCAAACGATTGTCCGCAGTCTTCGGAGAAGAACATGCCTTCGCCAGTTGCAACTCCCCGCGGACGCCTGACCATTCTCGCCGTCGATGACGACGCGCTGGTCCTGATGAACACCACGCTGATGCTGGAGGATCTCGGCCACACCGTGATCGAAGCCTATAGCGGCACCGACGCCCTGAAGGAGCTGAGAAGCGGCGCCCATGACATTGATCTCGTCATCACCGATCATTCGATGCCGCGCATGACCGGCTCCGAACTGGCCGCCGTCATCCGCGAAGAAAGACCGGGCCTACCGGTGGTGCTGGCAACCGGCTACGCAGAACTGCCCACCGGCGGCGACAACCGCCTGCCGCGCCTGCCGAAGCCCTTCTCGCAGAACCAGCTTGAGGAGATCATCGCCACGGTTCTCGCCGGCGGGCGCTGAACCAATCGCCCTCGCCGCGCGTTGTCGTGCCGTGTCAGAACGGAGTACGACAATGGTCTTCAAGCATCAGCATTTTCACGAGACGCCCCCTGAAGTCGAGGCGGAGTTTCCGCCAAGCGCAACGCTCGAAGGGGCGGTCTCCGATGCGCTGGCGTCTGCCGGCGGTATCGATGCAAGCGACGTCGCCGTCATCGCCCGTGGCTCCGAGGTCACGTTGAGCGGCACGGTCCAACTGGAAAGCGAGATTGCACGAGCCGAGGAGGTGGCGCTCGGCGTCGCCGGAGTGGCCTCCGTGCACAACGAACTCCGTTTTACCCGCCCGCGGTGATCTCCCGACACCGAAGATGAACCAAAAAGGCCCCGGGCGTCGGACGCTCGGGGCCTTTATATTGGGGCCTGCCTATCGCGGCAGCGCGTAGGCGATCACGTAGTCGCCGGGCTTGGTGCCGACCGACCCGTGCCCGCCGGCCACCATCACCACGAACTGGCGTCCGTCATCGACCGCATAGGTCATCGGCGTCGCTTGCCCGCCGGCCGGCAGCCGCGCCTTCCACAGTTCGCGGCCGTTGGTGAGGTTGTAGGCGCGCAGGTAGTTGTCGACCGCAGCGCCGAGGAACGCCACGCCGCCCTTGGTGATCATCGGCCCGCCGATGCCGGGCACACCGACCTTGAAGGGCAGCGGCAGCGGCGTCATGTCATAGACGGTGCCGTTGCGGTGTTTGTAGGCGATCTGGCCGGTCCTGAGGTCGACGCCCGAGACGTAGCCCCACGGCGGCGCCTGGCAGGGGATTTGCAGCGGCCCAAGGAAAGGCCCCATGAAGACGCCATAGGGCGCCCCTTCGTTGCGGTTGAGGCCCTGTTCGCTGCCCTTCTCCCCCTGACCTTTTGGCGCGATCTCAGATCGGGGCACCAGCCTTGAGGTGAAGGCGAGATAGGTCGGCATGCCGAACATCACCTGCCGCTCCGGATCGACCGCAACGCTGCCCCAGTTGAACGTGCCGAAATTGCCCGGATAGATGATAGAGCCCTTCAGCGAAGGCGGGGTGTATCGGCCGAGATAATTGTATTGATGGTACCGGATGCGGCAAACCATCTGGTCGAACATCGTGATGCCCCACATGTCCCGTTCCTCGAGCGGCCTTGGCTTGAACGACAAGGCCGAGGTCGGCTGCGTCGGCGCGGTACGATCTTCCGGGATGGCACCTCCGGGCGCCGGTTCCTCGGTGATCGGGATGATCGGTTCTCCGGTGCGCCGGTCGAGCACGTAGATGTCGCCCTGCTTGGTCGGGCCGACCAGCGCCGGCACGACCGTATTGTCCTGCTTGGTGATGTTGAGGAGAACCGGCTGAGCGGGGACGTCCATGTCCCATAGATCGTGATGCACCGTCTGGCGCACCCATCGATCGGCGCCGGTATTGAGGTCGAGCGCGACGATCGAGGAGGAATATTTCTCAACATTCTCACTGCGGCCCATGCCGAGCTGGTCCGGCACCTGGTTGCCGAGCGGGATATAGACGAGGCCCAGTTCCTCGTCGACGCTGAACACCGACCAGCTGTTCGGGGAGTTCGTCGTGTAGGTCTGGCCGGGTTGCAGCGGCTGCGTCTGAGACGGGTTTCCCGAATCCCAGTTCCAGATCAACTGCCCGGTATTGACGTCGAAGGCGCGGATGACGCCGGACTGCGACTGGGTGGAATAGTTGTCGTTGACCGCCCCGCCGATGATGATCTTGTTGCCGGCGACCGCCGGTGGCGAGGTCGAGTAGTAGTAACCGGCCGGATTGTACCGCATGCCGCTGGTGAGCTGCAGCGTTCCGTTGTCTGCGAAAGAGGTGCAGACTTGGCCGTTCGCGGCATCGAGCGCAATCAGCCGCGCGTCCGATGTCGGCAGGTAGACCCGTTCCGCACACGGGCTGCCGGCAGCGGCGGCGGCGTCCTTGTAATAGCTGACACCGCGGCAGGTCTGGTGCTGGCGGTCCGGGTTCATGCCGGAATTAGGGTCGTACTTCCACTTCTCCTTGCCGGTCGTCGCATCGAGCGCGATCGCAAGATTGTGCGGCGTGCAGAGATAGAGCGAATTGCCGACTTTGAGCGGCGTCACCTGATAGGTGGTCTCGCCCACGTCGTCCGGCCGTTTCACGTCCCCGGTCTGGTAGCGCCAGACTTCCGTGAGCTTGGCTACATTGTCGACCTTGATCTGGTCCAGCGGCGAATAACGCTGGCCATAGGGCGTCCGTCCATACTGATGCCATTCCCCGGGCGGCACGTTGCCGCCCATCGGCGGAGCGGCAGCGACCGACTGTTGCGGAAGCTCGCCGCTGCGGTCGAGTGGATCGAGGAACATCGAAACTATGGCGACGACGATCGCGATCATCAGCGAAATACCGAGCGGCAGGGCACTGGCGCCGTAGCGCATGCCGGTCGGACTTGAAAAGCCGAGCGGGGTGCGGACCCAGGGGGTCAGAAGCCAGAGGCCTAGCACGATGATCAGGCCGCCGCGCGGGCCGAGCTGCCACCAGTCGAGCCCGACTTCCCAGATCGCCCAGGCGAGCGAGGCCAGCACGATCACGGCATAGACCCTGAGTGCCATGGCGCTCCTCAGGAAAAGCAGGATGCCGGTCAGCACGAAGCCTAGACCGCAGATGATGTAATAGGCGCTGCCTCCAAGCAGCAGCAGTTGCCCGCCGCCAACGGCCAGAGCCAAGCCGATCAAAATAAAAACGACCGCCGTAATCCTGATAGCCATAATCAAAACCCTATCCGAACTGGAAAATCCCCGGGCGCGAAAACCTCGCGGTACCCCGAGCCCTCAACACAAGCTTTGTTCAAAAGTTCCAGCTCGTGTTCCCGCGATGCAAATTTAAAGGAACTCTCCCGCGACCAAGCAGGTTCTGGCATCGCCACAAGGAGTTGGAAGGATGCTGACATCGGCCAAAGGACCAGCCTTCGAGACGCCGGGCGCGGATGGTAGCAGGGTGCCGGACGTCAGGCAGGACGCGGAAAACTGCACCCGTTGCGACCTCTACAAGAACGCCACGCATCTCGTGTTCGGCGAGGGACCCCCGAAAGCGAAAGTGGTGTTTCTCGGCGAGCAGCCGGGAGACAAGGAGGATCAGGCGGGAAAGCCATTCGTCGGGCCGGCGGGAAAGCTCCTCGATCGCTGTCTGGAGGAGGCCGGCATCGAGCGCGACATCTGCTACGTCACCAATGCGGTGAAGCATTTCAAGTTCACCCCGCGCGGCAAGCGCCGCATCCACGCCAAGCCCAATGCCGGCGAAGTCCGGGCCTGTGCCTGGTGGCTGGCGGCGGAGCTGCGCCTTGTCCACCCGAAACTCGCCGTAGCGCTTGGCGCGACGGCGCTTTATGCCTTGCTGGGAAAGCAGGCGAAAGTGACACGCGACCGCGGTACGGTCCTGAGATCGCCGGATGGCTTGCCGGTGCTGGTGACCATCCACCCTTCGGCACTGCTGAGGACGTTGGATCAGCCGGATGCGGAGCTCAACCGGGCCCGCTTCGTCGAAGATTTGAAAAAGATCGCAGAATTTCTGGAGTGACGATGACCTACGAACTTTATTATTGGAACGGCCTTCAGGGCCGCGGCGAATTTGTGCGGCTGGCGCTGGAAGAGGCCGGAGCTGACTATGTGGATGTTGCCCGTACCGATCGCGGCACGGGAAAGATGATGGACTATATCCACGGCAAGCATGGCTACGACATGCCCTTCGCGCCACCCTTCCTTAAAGATGGCGACCTGATCGTCTCGCATGTCGCCAACATCCTCCACTATCTCGGGCCGAAGCTGGATCTGGTGCCGGAGGACGAAAAATCCCGCCTTTTCGCCCATGGGCTGCAGCTGACGATCACCGATTTCATCACGGAAGTGCACGACACGCACCACCCGATCAGCACCGCCGATTATTATGAGGATCAGCGGCAGGAGGCCAAGGCTCGTTCGAAGGCCTTTCTGAAGCACCGGGTGCCGAAATTTATCGGCTATTTCGATCGCGTCATCACCGCAAACCCCACAAAGAGCGGCCATCCGGTGGGTGACGTCCTGAGTTATGTCGACCTGTCGCTCTTCCAGCTCGCCGAGGGCCTCCACTACGCCTTCCCGCGCGCCATGAAAAACTTTGACAGCGATTATCCAAACATCGCCAAGCTGCGCGACGCGGTCGCCAGACGTCCGAATATCAAAGCCTATCTCAAGTCGAAGCGCCGGCTCGCCTTCAACGAGTCGGGCATATTCCGGCACTACCCGGACCTCGACCAGGATCCGGTCTGATCGGCTAGATAAACGCGAAAACCGGGGCGATCGTCACCAGGACGATCGCCACCGCGATCAATGTGAACTTCATGACGACCTCCAAAGAAAAAAGCTGTCGCGATGCGGCGGCTCAGTTGGTTTCTTCTCCCAGTTCCTGCAGAATTTGATGCCGCGCCCGATTGAGGCGGCTTTTCACCGTGCCCACCGCGCAATCGCAGATTTCCGCCGCCGCCTCGTAACTTTCCCCGAGGATCGCGACCAGCGTCAGCACTTCACGATAATGAGGCGGCAGTTTCTGAAGCGCACGCTGGACCTCACGAGCTCTCGCCGCCATCTCCTGGCTCGCCGCTACCGGCGTATCCCCGGATATGTTCTCCTCGATCCCCGGCGCCTCGCGGCCAAGCACCTTGGCACGCGTATAAAAGGTGTTGCGCATGATGGTGAAAAGCCAGCTTTTCAGCTTGGTGCCCGGCTCGAACTTGTCGAGATTGGCGAGCGCCTTCATCAGCGTCTCCTGCACCAAGTCGTCTGCATCGCTGGGATTGCGGCAGAAAGTACGGGCAAATGCGCGGAGAGCCGGAATAAGCCTTACTATGTCTGCACGTGCAGGATCACCATTCAACTGTGATTCAGACACCGTTGCCTACCTCTCCGAAGTCTTCATGGCTGGAATGACGGGGGCAAACGCATGCCTTGCGTATTTGGTTCCCCTAAGATGAATGCCCTGTTCATCTTCGTGACGCAAACCGCCCTTTCGCTTGAGGGAACAAACCGGTCGGCAGGCCTGTTGATAGGACTTTCACGGAGTTCTGCCGGGAGTTCGGATATGGCACCGCGTGCAAACTGGAAAGGATATCTGAAGGTCGGCGAACTGAGCTGCCCGGTGGCGCTTTATACGGCTGCATCGACGTCCGACCGCGTCAGCTTCCACATCATCAATCGCGAGACCGGCAACCGCGTCCACCGCCAGATGGTGGACGCCGACACCGGCAGGCAAGTCGAAAGTGAGGACATCGTCAAGGGTTACGAAGTTTCGAGCGGCCAATACGTCTTCCTCGAACCTGACGAGGTGAAGGCCGCGGTGCCTGAGAGCGACAAGACGCTGGAGCTCGAGACCTTCATCCCCTGCAACGGCGTCGATACCATCTTTATTGACCGTCCCTATTATCTCGCGCCCGCCGACAAACCCTCCGCCGAGGTCTTCGAGCTGATCCGAAAAGGACTGAAGGAGAAGAATGTCGCCGCACTCGCCCGAACCGTGCTCTTCCGGCGGTTGCGCACGCTGCTGATCCGGCCGGGCGAGAAAGGGCTGATCGCCAGCACGCTCAACTACGACTACGAGGTCCGGTCCGCGAAGGACATCTTCTCCGAGATCAAGAGCTTCAAGATCGAGGGCGAGATGCTTGATCTCGCCCGACACATCATCGACACCAAACGCGGCGAATTCGACCCGAGCGAGTTCGACGACCGTTACGAGGCAGCCCTTGCCGAGCTGATCAAGGCGAAGATCGAAGGCCGCAAGCTCAGGAAGCAGCCGAAGCCGGAACCGAAGAAGGTCTCCAGCCTGCTCGACGCACTGCGTCAGAGCGCCGGCGGCAGCAAGAAGACCGCACCGAAGAAATCCGCCAAGAAAACCGTATCTCCTAAGACTGCCGCCCCGCAGAGAAAGGCGAGCTGATCATGGCGCTCGAAACCTACAATCAAAAGCGGAACTTCAAGGCTTCCCCGGAGCCCCAGGGGAAAGTCTCCGGCCGCAAGGCCAAGGCATCCGGCAACAGTTTCGTGATCCAGAAACACGATGCCACCCGGCTGCACTATGATTTCCGGCTGGAAATGGACGGCGTCCTGAAAAGCTGGGCCGTCACCCGCGGCCCGAGCTTCGTGCCCGGCGAAAAGCGGCTTGCGGTGCATGTGGAGGACCATCCGCTCGACTATGGCGGTTTCGAAGGCATGATCCCCAAAGGCAATTACGGCGCCGGCGCCGTGCTGCTCTGGGATCGAGGCACCTGGGACCCGATCGGCGATCCTCACAAGGGCTATAAGAAAGGCCATATGGAATTCGAGCTGAAGGGCGAGAAGCTGGAGGGCCGCTGGCACCTGATCCGCATGGCACCGAGGCCGGGAGAAAAGCGCGAGAACTGGCTGCTGGTCAAGGGCGAGGACGCATTCGCCCGCGCCGAGGGCGACAAGGACGTTCTCGACGAGATGCCGCTTTCGGTGAAGTCGGGCAAGACGCTGGACGAAATCTGGGGCCGCAAGGCACCGCCAGCAAAGAGTACGGCCAAACCGAAAGCGAAGGCGAAATCCGATCCCGAGCCGGAACAATCCGACATCGCAGCGTCGAAGATCAAGGGCGCCCGGAAAGCAGAACTCCCGGATTTCATCGAGCCGCAGCTTGCGACGCTGGTGAAGAGCGCCCCTTCCGGCAAACGCTGGGTCCACGAAATCAAGCTCGACGGCTATCGTCTGCAGGCCCGTGTCGAAAATGGCAAGGTAAAGCTGTTGACGCGCACCGGGCTCGATTGGACGCATAAGTTCGGAGACGAGATCGTCGCGGAATTCGGAAAGCTTGGTGCGACCGATGCGATCATCGACGGGGAAGTGGCGGTCGAGGCCGGTTCCGGCGCCACCGATTTTTCCCTGCTCCAGCAGGACCTCAGCGAAGGCCGGGACGACCGCTTCACCTTCTACGCTTTCGACATTCTTCATCTCGACGGTTACGACCTGACCGGCGCGATGCTTCTGAAGCGCAAGGAGGCGCTGGAAACCCTGCTGACCGGCAGCGGCCCGGCCCTGCGCTACAGCGAGCACTTCGGCGACGAAGGCGGTCTGGTTCTGAAACATGCCTGCCGGCTGAGCCTCGAAGGCATCATCTCCAAGATATCGGATGCGCCCTATCGCCCAGGCCGCGGCCGCGACTGGGTAAAGTCGAAATGTTCGGCACGGCAGGAATTCGTGGTCGCAGGGTTTGTCCCCTCCTCCGTTTCGAGGACGGCGATCGGATCGCTGGTCATGGGATATTACGACAAGGGGAAGCTGCGGCATGCCGGCCGTGTCGGAACCGGTTATTCGAACGCCGTGGCGCAATCGCTCTTCAAGAGTCTCCAGGAGATTCAGGCAGGCGAAAGCCCGTTTGACGAAAAGCTCGCGGCGGTGGAAAAGAAGGATGTCGTTTTCGTGCGGCCCGAGCTGGTGGCGGAAGTGGAATTCCGCGGCTGGACGGCGGATGCGCATATCCGCCACGCGGCCTTCCGGGGCTTGCGCGAAGACAAGGACCCGAAGGATATCGTCCGGGAGGGCGGGCCTGTGAATGCAGCGGAAGAACCGAAGCCGCCGAAACGGACGGTCAATCTCACTCATCCCGACCGGGTCTACTGGCCGGATGCGGGGGTGACCAAGGCCGGGCTTGCGGATTACTACACCGAAGTCTGGCGGCTGATGGCGCCGTTCGTCGTCAACCGCCCGCTGGCGCTGGTGCGTGGGCCGGATGGGATCGGTAAACCGCTCTTCTTCCAGAAACATGGCTGGAAGGGCATGACCAAGAACGCCGTGCTCGTGAAGGACCCCGCCGATCCGGCGGAAGAGGATATCACCATCCGCGACCTCGATGGATTGCTCGGCCTCGTCCAAGGGGCGACGCTGGAAATCCACCCCTGGGGCTCGACCCTCGACGACTGGGAAAAGCCGGACATGGTCAATATCGACCTCGACCCCGGCGAAGGCGTCTCATGGACCGATATCATCGCTGCCGCTCATGAGGTGAAGCGTCGTTTCGAGGACATGGGTCTGGTGGCCTTCGTAAAAACCTCGGGCGGCAAGGGCCTGCATGTGGTCGCCCCCGTCAAGCAGAAGGCGGAATGGCCGGAGGTGAAGGCGGCGATGAAGGCGCTCGCCGACGGCATGGCCGGCGACGATCCCGACAAATATGTCTCGACCATCACCAAGTCGAAGCGAAGCGGCAAGATCCTCATCGACTACCTGCGCAACGGTCGCGGCGCGACAGCGGTCGCCCCCTATTCCACCCGTGCCCGCGCCGGCGCGCCGGTCTCCATGCCGATCACGTGGGACGAACTCGGGGGCGCGATCGGCCCCAACTACTTCACCGTCAACAACGCCCCGGCCCGCA
Organism: Neorhizobium sp. T6_25; assembly: GCF_002968555.1. Lineage (NCBI taxonomy): Bacteria > Pseudomonadati > Pseudomonadota > Alphaproteobacteria > Hyphomicrobiales > Rhizobiaceae > Neorhizobium > Neorhizobium sp. T6_25. The sequence goes on along the minus strand of NZ_PVBL01000002.1, from coordinate 153,948 downwards.
TCGCCCAGCAGACGAATGATCCCTGGGGAGATTTCCGCAAGGCGGAAGCCCCGATCGAATTCAAGGGAAAGAAGAAACGGTAGAAGCCCCGGAAAGGCTCACTTCCTCGGTGCCTTTCGCTCCGCCTCCAGGCTCTTCTTCAGCGCGGCGGTGATATCGATCACGTTGCTGCTGCGCTCGGGCACCTTGTCCTCGACCTTCTTCCTGGTCTTCCGGCTCTTCTTCCGCTCGGCGATGATTTCGAGCAGCCGGTCCTGGACCGGATCGTCGGCCATCGAAGGCTTCCAGGCTTCGGTTCGCTCGTCGATGATCTTCTTCATCATCGACAGATGCTCGACATCCGCCTTCTCCTTCGGTTTTTCGACGGCGTATTCGTCGGCGTCGCGGACTTCGTCGCCGTAACGCAAGGTCCAGACCACGATCCCCTTGTCCTTGGGCAGCAGCAGAACCGCGCGCTCTCGACGATACATGACGAGCCGGGCAATGCCGCCGGTCCCAGTCTTTGCCATGGCCTCGCGGATCACCGCAAACGCCTCGGCGCTCACCTCGTCGTCCGGCGCCAGGTAGTGCGGTCGGTCGTACCAGATCCAGCCGATCGAACCCGCCGGCACGAAAGTCTCGATATCGATCGTACGCGTGCTTTCGAGCCCGACATCCTCGATCTCTTCGTCTTCGAGAAGAACGTAGTCGCCCTCGCCCTTGGGATAACCCTTGACCTGATCGTCGTCCTCGACCGCCTCGCCGGTCTCGGCATCGACGTACTGGCTGAGGACGCGATTGTTGGTCTTGCGGTTGATATTGTGGAACCGGACCTTGGCGCCTTCGGAGATGGCCGGCGTCATCGTCACGCGACAGGTGACCAGCGAGAGCTTCAGATAACCTTTCCAGAATACGCGCGGCGCCACGGTAAACTCCTTCGTTTGCCCGATAACCCGCGCCGCCTCCGCTTGGTTCCGGAACAAACGTTGGACCCAAACCGTTTTCGTGATGAAACAGGCCAGGAGAAATCAGATGAGCACCAACAGCACTCCCAACTCCGTGCAGAAGAACCCTCACAAAAAAGCCGAGCAGTCGGCTCGCGAGCGCGGCGAAAAGAAGGAGCTGGACGAGCAGCTCAACGAGGGGCTGGAAGATACCTTTCCGGCGAGCGATCCCGTCTCGAGCACGGTGACCTCCATTCCGTCGGGCACGCCGAAACCGCCCAGGCACTGAGTTTCCAAAAAACCTCTGGAACAAATGCAGCGGCTCCCGGATAGGGAGTCGCTTTATTTCATTTGTCCTCTGTGACTTTTTCGGGATATCCGAAGTTAGCCGTAATGATGTATGGAAAGCTAATGTAGGTTATGGCGGGCGGACATTGTTCGGCAACGGATGTGCCGGCGGTGATTACGTCAGAGGTCGGGATGACGAAACAAGACACTCCGGTTGCGGAACAGGACGTCAGAATGGGACGGCGGGTCAACCGCAAGGTCTCGGTCCTTCTGACCGAAATCGAGAAGGAAGAGGTTCCTGATCGGCTGCTCGACCTGGCGCGCGAGCTGCAGAGGGCACTCAACGAAAAGAACGACGGCCGCACCGATTGATACTGTCCGTCCTGGATGGGTCAGCCTCACGCCATCAGAGCTGGGTCGAAATCAGGTTGTCGACGCGCACACGCCCGCCGATCACGCAGCGCGGCCCGTTCGGGGCGAACCGGCCGCTACTGTCCTCGATCACCGTATAGAGCTTGTCGCTGCGGAAGGCGCTCGCCATCTCGGTCGAATTGCCCTCGCAGGGCGAAGCATCGATTTCCATGAAATCCAGTTCCGCCTGGCTCGCCACGAGCCGCGCATCGCCGGCGGTCTTTGCCCGGACCACCACTTCGCCATGCGGTGGCGAGTTCTGCCAGTTCGGATCCTTTGGCGCAGCTGTCGGCACCAGCCGATAGATCTTCAGCCTGTCCTGCATGTCTCTCTCCCGTCGTAAGCATTTTTCTAGTTGACGATCAAACGCGGTCCGCGCGGTCCGGTTCCATCAAGTCGCATGGAACTTTTCCGGCAACCATGGGTTCCTCCGCTGCGGGCGATCATGCCCCTGAGAAGGAGAAAGCCGATGAAGAATGAGCAGCCGAAAGCTGGCCGTCCCGGCGAGACCTCGCAATGGCCTCGATGGGAGGGCCCGGCGGAAAGCCGCCCAAGCGGTTATCTTCAGGGCGAAGCCAATATCTTTGCCGAGGGACCGGAGCAGGAAAAGCAGATCGGCAAGGGACCGGACGGTTACGACCGCCCCGACGATCTGATCGCACAGGACGTGAATGAGCAACTGACGCAGGACGCCTTCCTCGACCCGACCAACATGACGGTCTCGGTGGAGAACGGCGAAGTGACACTGGAGGGATACGTGGCCCACCTTGCGGACAAGGCACGCGCCCAGGACGTCGTCCTCGACATCCAGGGTGTCACCGCCTGCCGCAACAATCTTCGAATAGCCCCCGAAAGGCACTGATCTGCGTGGAACCTGTGAGGCGGTCACTCGTTAGATGCCTCGCAATCCCTGCCTCAAGAATACTCATCAACAAGGAGAGAGACCCATGGCCAACAAGACCCTCGACGACCTTTTCCACGAAACCCTGAAGGACATCTATTACGCCGAGCGCCAGATCGTGAAGGCGCTGCCGAAGATGGCGCGGGGCGCCCAGGATCCGAAGCTGAAGGCGGCATTCGAAAAGCACAGGGAAGAAACCGAAGGCCAGATCGATCGCCTGAAGCAGGTCTTCGAGATCATCGGCAAACGGGCCCAGGGCAAAACTTGCCCGGCCATCGACGGCATCATCGAGGAAGGCGAGGAAATCCTTGACGAGTTTAAGGGCACTCCGGCTCTCGACGCCGGCCTGCTCGCCGCAGCGCAGGCGGTCGAACATTACGAAATCAGCCGTTATGGCACCCTGCGCGCCTGGGCTCAGCAGCTCGGTCACCGGGATGCGGTAACGCTTCTCGAACAGACGCTCGCCGAGGAAAGCAAGACCGACGAGGCTCTGACGGCCCTTGCCAAGACCGCCGTCAACACGGCTGCCCAGAAGGCTGCGTGACACTTCGAGCGATCGGAAGAAGGACGCGGCCTCGGCCGCGTCTTTTTCTCGACCCGAACATACAAAAAACAACATAAAAAAACCCGGCTGCCGCCGGGTTTTTCCTCCCTTCCGGCCTCCTCAAGCCGGGAAAGATCGTCTCAAAACCGAAGCGTCGGGGTGTCCGTGCATGGTCGGAATTGGCAACATCTCGCCGTTCAGCGCCTGTCGCCGAAAAATCTCCACCCGACCGGTTCGCTCACGTGCCACATGGGCTTTGGCGGCCTCCATGGCGAGTTCATAGGTGTGGTAATAAGACGCAGACTGCACGCCGTCTATGACATAGACCCAGCCGGTTGCGTGTGGAACGATATCGCAGTACTTTCCCATTGGATGTGTCTCCTTCCCGGCGGCCATAAGTACATTCGACAGCCAAAAGTTCCGCCTCCGGGGAAGTTTTTTTTCGAGTGTTGGCCACGTCTCGGCCGGGTTGCGATTTTTCGTTTTTACCAGGGAACTTTTCTGCGCCGCACACGTTGGGGCGCTTGGGCGAATGGAGACAAGAATGGCGGAATCCGAAGAAATCTGGATCAGAAAGCGGGCCTACACGTTGTGGGAAGAAGAAGGCTATCCCTCGGGCAAGGATAGGGAGCATTGGGAACGAGCCAAGCTGGAATATGCCACGCTCGGGCCGACCGCTTCGAAAAAGTCTGCGGCAGGATCGGGCGGCAAGTCCGCCACCGCCGTGAAGCCGCCAAAAGCGGGGTCGAAGTCCGCAACTCCCAAACCGGCAGCGAAAACCGCTGCAGCCAAGGCTTCTCCGGCAAAGACAACTTCCAAGGCACCGGCCGCTGCCATGCCGGAAGCCGTCCAGCCGGCCAAGAAGCGTTCCAAGAAGGTTCCAGCTGGCGCCTGACGCCGCCTGCCACCCATCTTCATCACCATCATTACTGGTCGCGGCGACTGACATCATCGCGGCCGCGGGTTCGCTTATCCTGGAAAATCGAAATGGCTTTTGCGTCTGAACTTGGTCTCGGTTCTGCCCCAACGGAGGAACGTTGGCCAAGGCGAAAACGTTCTGGAGGGTGAGACTGGCAGATGGCGGAGGCACGCATGATGAACGCTTACGTCCCGTTCGGCGAACCTCGTCGAGATGAGCGGAGCTCGGGCGGACAGGGGATCAATACTGGTTATGGAAAGCGGGGGCTTCCCGGCATGAGAATTCTTTCGGTCACCTCCGAAATCTTCCCCCTTGTGAAGACGGGTGGCCTTGCAGACGTGACCGGATCTCTGCCCAAGGCGCTCGGCCCCCTCGGCATCGAGACCACCTCCCTGATCCCCGGTTATCCCCAGGTCATGCAGCAGCTGAAGAGCGCCATGCCGCTGGTTACCTTCGATAGTCTGCTCGGAGAAAAAGCAGCGCTCCTCCATACCCGCGTTGAAGGTCTCAGCCTTTTCATCCTCGATGCCCCCGCTCTCTACGACCGGCCCGGCGGCCCTTATGTCGATGAAGAGGGCATGGATCATCCCGACAACTGGAAACGGTTCGCCGCACTTTCCCTCGCTGCAGCAGAAATCGCCGATGGACTGCTGCCGGGCTGGGTTCCGGACCTGGTTCATACCCATGACTGGCAGTCTGCGCTGACTTCGGTCTACATGCGCGAACGCGGCTGCAAGACGCCCGTGGTTCTGACCATCCACAACCTCGCCTTCCAAGGCCAATATCCTGCCGGCGTTCTGATGAGCATCGGCCTGCCGCCGGAGGCCTATTCCATGAACCGCATGGAGTATTTCGGCGATATCAGTTTTCTGAAGGGTGGTCTGCAGACGGTCGATGCGATCACCACCGTCAGCCCGACCTATGCCCGCGAAATCCTCACTCCGCGCTTCGGCATGGGCATGGACGGGGTCCTGAATGCCCGCGTCTCCGTCCTGCGCGGCATCGTCAACGGCATCGATCTCGATATCTGGGACCCGTCCACGGATCCGCATCTGCCACGCAACTACGATGTCGGCACGCTGCGCCGCAAGCGCGAGAACCGCGCCGTGCTGCTTCAAAAATTCGGGCTGAACCCGGCGCATGAAGGCCCCCTGTTTTCTGCCGTCAGCCGCCTGACCTGGCAGAAGGGATTCGACATGTTCGCCGATACGGCGGACGAGATCATCCGCCACGGCGGCCAGGTCATCGTCTTCGGACAGGGCGACCGCGAGATCGAGCGGGCACTGGCGGATACCGCCGCGCGTTTTCCGGGCCGGATGGCGGTGCATTTCGGCTACGACGAACCGACGGCGCATCTGGTCCACGGCGGGTCTGACGCCATCGTGCAGCCCTCCCGCTTCGAACCCTGCGGGCTGACTCAGCTCTACGCGTTGCGCTACGGCTGCGTCCCCGTCGTCTCCCGCACCGGCGGACTTTCGGAAACGATCATCGATGCCAATGATGCGGCCATGTCGGCGCGCGTCGCAACCGGTTTTCAGTTCCATCCCGTGACCACGGACGGACTGAGGCTCGCGCTTCGCCGCGCGCTGCACGCCTATGGTGACCCGAAAATGTGGGCGCGGCTGCAGAACCAGGGCATGAAGGCGAAATTCTCCTGGGAACGCAGTGCCCAGCAATATGCCGCCGTTTATGCCAATCTTGTGCTGAAGTCCGGTCATGTCGTCTCGACAAGCTCGGATATCCGTCGCGCCACGCTCTAGCCCTCCCATCAGCGGACAAAAAGAAACCGGCTCGAAGGCCGGTTTTTTATGGAGTAAAGGGAAGAGGTTCGAAGGCCTTACGGCCTTCGGAAGAGTGCCAGACTGCGCCCTTCAAGCTCGAAATCCTTTTCCTTGGTGATCACCAGGCCGCGCTTCGAAAGGTCGGAGGTGGTAAGTTCAAGCACCCAGCCGCCCTCGCCGAACTGCGGGATGCGGAACGGCACATTGCCTTCGAACGGGTTGAAGAGCAGCAGCACGTCGTGCCAGATGCCCTCCTCTTCCCGAAGATCGGTTCGGCCGATATGGAGGCCGAGCGTGGAGCCTTCGTCCCACTGCTCCGGCGTCTGAAAACCGCCACCGGCGTTGAACCATTTGATCTCCAGGCCGTCGCGCCAGTTCTCGCGACGCAGCAGCGGCTGTTCGCGTCGCAGCTTGATGATCTGGCGGGTGAACTCGCGCAGCTCCTCGCAGGTCTCGGGCAGGCTGTCCCAATGAACCCAGGAAATGTCGCTATCCTGGCAATAGCCGTTGTTGTTGCCCATCTGGCTGCGGCCGAACTCGTCGCCGGCAAGCAGCATCGGCGTGCCGTGCGAGAAGAACAGGGTGGCGAGGAAATTGCGCTTCTGGCGATCGCGCACCGCATTGATGCCCTCGTCCTCAGTTGGGCCTTCCGCGCCGTAATTGTAGCTGCGATTGTCGTTGTGGCCGTCGTTATTGTCCTCGCCATTCGCCTCGTTGTGTTTCTCGTTGTAGGAAACGAGATCGTTCAGCGTGAAGCCGTCATGGGCGGCGATGAAGTTGACGCTTGCCCACGGCCGGCGGCCGCGCTGGTCGTAGAGATCTCCGGAACCGAGCAGGCGGGCTGCGAAGTCCGTCGAGACATTGGTGCCCTTCCAGTATTCGCGCACGGTGTCGCGATACTTGTCGTTCCACTCTGCCCAACCGGGAGGAAAGCCGCCGACCTGGTAACCGCCGGGACCGATATCCCACGGCTCGCCGATCAGCTTCAGTTTCGACAAAACCGGATCCTGCGTGATGGCGTCGAAATAGCCTCCCCGCTGGTCGAAACCTTGCGGCTCCCGGCCAAGGATGGTGCCAAGATCGAAGCGGAAACCGTCGATATGCATTGATTCTGCCCAGTAGCGGAGCGAGTCCATCACGAACTGCAACACCCGGGGGTGGGATGTATTGACCGTGTTCCCAGTGCCAGTGTCGTTTATGTAATAGCGATGCTGGTCCGGCATCGTGCGGTAATAGGAGAAGTTGTCGATGCCCTTGAAGGACAGCGTCGGCCCAAGTTCGTTGCCCTCAGCGGTGTGGTTATAGACCACGTCAAGGATGACCTCGATGCCGGCATCGTGATAGGCGCGTACCATGTCGCGGAAACCCTGGATGCCCTTTGGACCGTAATAGCGCAAGGCGGGTGCGAAGAAACCGATCGTATTGTAGCCCCAGAAATTCTTCAGCCCCTTTTCGAGCAGATGCTGATCATCCGGGAACTCATGAATCGGCATCAGTTCAACAGAGGTGATGCCGAGGCTCTTGATGTAGTCGATCGAGGCCTTGTGCCCCATCCCTTCGAACGTGCCCCGCAGCTCTTTCGGGATAGCCGGGTTCAACTGGGTGAAGCCCTTCACGTGAGCTTCATAGATGATCGTCGCCGGCCAGGCGATGTTCGGCCGGTTCTGGTCCTTCCAGTCGAACTCGTTCGGATCAATGACCCGGCCTTTCGGCATGAACGGCGCGCTGTCGCGCTCGTCGAAGGTCAGATCCTTGTCTTCGTGCAGAAGATCGTAGGCGAAATGTGCCTCGTTCCAATCGACTTCGCCGACGAATTCGCGCGCATAGGGGTCTATCAGCAGCTTGTTCGGGTTGAAGCGATGACCGTTTTCTGGATCGTAGGGACCGTGTACGCGATAGCCGTAGAGGGCGCCCGGCTTCAATCCAGGCACATAGCCATGCCAGATTTCATGGGTGTATTCGGGAAGCTCGAGCCTGGCGATCTCTATCTTGCCGCTCGGGTCGTAGAGGCAAAGCTCAACCCGTTCCGCATGGGCTGAGAAAATCGCGAAGTTGACACCCTCACCGTCGAAATTGGCTCCGAGCTGAAGCCAGGAGCCGGGCTCGATGACAAAGTGGTTTGATTTCGTATCCATGCCGCACCCAATTAAAAGACTGGCGTCATAATGGTGCGGCACAACATTTCGTTCCCTGCGCCTCGCGGAAAACTATGGATTGCCCGATCCGGCCGCCGGCGGCGGGCTACCCGGCGTCGTATTGGTGGTTCCAGATGGCGATGTCGCCGGGCTCTGCCCACCCGTTCCCGTCTGCGGCGACGGGCTGCGATCCGCAGGCGCCGTATTGCTGGACTGCTGTGGCGGCGTGTTGTTAATCGGATCGCTCTGTTTTTCGCCGCTGTCGCTACAGGCGCTCAGAAGCACGACGGTCGACAGCGCAATAACGAAACTCTTCATGTCTCATTTTCTCCGTGGGATTTGTGAAACGCGGCCTGCCGGCGATGCGCGTCGAGCGCGATCACCTTCTCGACCGCGGCGACATCCTCGGCGGTTGCGGCCGGGATGGGATCGCCGGCGATGGCTTCAAGCACTTCAGGCGCCAGCGCGCCGTTGCGAATGACGTATTCCAGCGCCTCGCGGGTCTGCCGCTCGGCCTTCAGCTGGGCGTAAAGGGCAAGGATCAGCCGGTCGCGCGCATCCCGCTGGCTCTGACTGCCTTTCGATCTGGCGAATTCTGCCATCGTCTTCCTCCATCTTCTGCTGAAGGGTCAACTTTCGGTCCCGGCGATTGTTCCCTCCGTCAGAACCTCCGCTATCTCCTTGAAGAAGCGAAGCACGGGACAAGGAGGAAACCATGTCAACACTGACCCCGCATGAACTGGAGGGGCGCCTGAATGCCCACCGAGAACTGCTGATCGAACTCTTGTCCGCGATGATCGGGGGCGAGGTGACCATCACGTCACTGCTCCAGCGGCTGCGTGACGACGCGACGTTCAAGGACAATGAGGAGGATCCGGGCGTGTTGCCGGAGGGCGCATTCGCAATCGAGAATTCCGCGGCGCGCGAGGTGCGGTCGATCCTCGACGCGGCACGTGCAAGGGCTGCAGCCGACGCGAATTGACCTCCCGTTAACCGCGTCAAGTCACATTTAAGGCGATCCCGCCACGTTTATGGCCATTTCGTGGAACTACAATGCGACTTTCTCGTTCACTCACGACCAAAGCGATGGAGGCGACGATGGTCAGAGAATGGGTAGAAGCAGCAGGCTTTGTTCTGGTGATCGCCGCCTGCTACATGATGGTCATCCCCGTCTGAGTTTCAAGCTCCTGGGGAGGAGAGAGGCCTTGATTTAAGGCCCACTGCTCTCGCGGCCGGCAAAGAAGGCCGCGAGAGCGGCAAAATCTTCTTCATTCAATTTTTTTGCCACCTCGGTCATCAGGTGGCTGAAGGAAGACCCGCCTCGCACACCTGCATGGAAGAGGCGGAGCTGGCGCTCCAGATAAGGGGCGTTTTGACCCGAGATGCGCGGATAGGCAGGATTGCCGCCGGGCTTTTCGTGGCAACTGAGGCAGGCGGGAATTTTGTCTGCCGCTCTTCCCCTTTCCGCGATCTCGCGGCCCCTTTCCACGAGCTGTAGATCAGCCGGCGCCGAAGGCCTTTGCGGTCTCGCCTGCTTGGCATAATAGGCCGCCAGCTCCGGCAGGCCCTCCTCCGCCAAAGTCCCGACCGCGACCTTCATGACGCCGCTCGCCCGCTCGCCATGCGCATAGGCGCGCAGGCTGTTGAGCAGGTAGGCTTCCGACTGCCCGGCGAGCCGCGGGATCACGCTGTTGCCGCTGAGCCGCTTTTCCGCATGGCAGCTTTCGCAGGTGATCGGCAGCGGCGAGACTTCGCCCGCGGTGCCGATACCATGCAGGCCGGACGCCTGCAGATAGGCGTTGCCGTCCATGCCCGGCAGCTTTCGCAGGAACGCCACCATGTCCCAGATCTCGTCATCGCGCACCTGCGTCGGCCAGGCCGGCATGCCGGTGAAGCGCACCCCGTGCTTGACGATTTCGAAGAGCTCCGCATCGCTCCAGCTCGGAACCACCGTCTTCAGATCCGGCGGCGGCGGCAGCATGGCGAGCGCGGCGCCTGAAGCCTTTTGCGCCGGCGAGCCATGACAGATGGCGCAGCCGGTCTCGAAGTGCCCGGCCGCCGCCGGCAGCAGCGCCGGGTTTTCGAGCGGCGGTACCTCGATGGAAAGAGCGGCGGTACGGATCGAATTGCGCATCACCCAGTGCAAGAACCAATCCGTGATCCCCCAATGACCGGTGCTTGCCTTGACGCTCATCAGTCCGGACCAGGCGAACCCAAGTCCCAGAAGCGGCGCCACGATCACCAGGATCGCGAGATATTTCCAGCGGATCGTCATCCGGCTACTCCTCCCAAAACCCTGGCCCGGCGCTGTGCAAGCAACGCCACCCCCGCCCGCGGCCGGCAACGGCGGAGCGTCGCGGCGAAGGCAGATGTCTCGGCCTTTCACCGTAAAGCGGATGGAGAGAAAGGGAAAGAAGCACGCCGAATGCCGAGGTCGGGGCTTAAGCCGCAGCGCCGGGAAAATTCGACACCGAACGTACCATCGGGAATTTTGTTCCAGCCGCCGGATAACTTTATGTAACCGGCTGTGAAAAAGATGGAACGAATCCTCCGACGATGGGTTTGCTCCCCTGTGAACGGGCAATCGCCCGGCATTCGCGACGGGAGAAAATCATGAGACACTTTCTAACAATGCTCAGAAACAGGCTCACCGGCACTCACCAGAAGAAGACTTTCGCCGTGGCCCATCCGGAAGAACTGCAGGTCGTCGTACCTGATGCCGTCGTCCTTCCGTTGCCCAAGTCGCCCCGTGAGGAAATCAGCGTCCCCGCCTCCATCAATGGCCGGGACCTCTCCACCGGCCGGCTTTGAGGCCGGCCGAGACTTTGCGAACAACAGAGCTTTCCAAAAAGGAGACCAGCATGACCACCATCGAGTCCGCCAACATCCTGATCCTCGCGGCCGACGGCTATGAGCGATCGGAACTGCGCGTCCCGCTGGAGGAACTGAAAAAACGTGGAGCCGGCGTCAAGATCGCGTCCATCAAGCCAGGCGAGATCAAAAGCTGGGACAAGAAGGACTGGGGCGACACCGTCCCGGTCGATCTGGAGGCCAGGAACGTCAACGCGGAGGACTTCGATGCTTTGGTGTTGCCTGGCGGCCAGATCAACCCCGATATCCTGCGTGACAACGAAGATGCCATGAAGGTCGTGCGGGACTTCGTGAAAAGCGGCAAGCCTGTCGCAGCGATCTGCCATGGCCCATGGTTGCTGGTGGAGGCCGATGCCCTTCGCGGTCGCAAGGCAACCTCCTATCATTCGATCCGCACCGACATCCGCAATGCCGGCGCATCCTGGAAGGATGAGGCCGTCGTGGTCGACAACGGGATCATCACCTCGCGCTCGCCCGAGGATCTGCCGCAATTCGTGGCAAAGATCGTCGAGGAAGTCCAGGAAGGGCGCCACAATCGCCGGGCAGCGTAACTTGCCGTAGCTCGGCTGCGGCCGTCCGCACCCTCCTCGCGGGCGGCCGACACGGAAGTCAGACCTGCTTCAGAAAAGCCAGAAGCCGCCGTTCGTTGGCGCGCAACTCCTTCGGCCGCGTCAGCGCCACCTTGTCCTGCATCACCTTTTCCAGCGGCGAAACATCCTCCGAGAGTGCCAGAATGCTCGGGTGGATGTAGCTTGAGCGGCAGACTGCCGGCGTGTTGTGCAGGGCTTCCGCCGCCGCCTTGCACATCCCCTTGATCTTCGGGCGCCGGCCCTCCTCCTCCACCACTTCCCAAGCCGCCATCAGCGCGGCAAGACTGCCACCCCAGGTGCGGAACGTCTTGGCCGAGACGGCAAACCCTGCGGCCTTGGCAAGATAGGCGTTGAGCCGGCCCGAATCGATCGGACGCGGCACGCCCTGCTCGTCCGGCCAGGAAAACAGCTGCCGGCCCGGCAGGTCGGCGATCTCTTCGAGGATGCGCTGCAAGCGGGGATGTTTCAGCGTGTGCTGCACGCGCCGACCGCCCTTGGCGACGAAGCGCAACGTGACCGCCTCCCCGGACAGCCTCATGTGGCGCTTCAGCAGCGTGGTCGCGCCGTAGGTCTTGTTCTCCTTGGCGTAAAGACGGTTGCCGACCCGCAAATGGGTCGCGTCCATCAGGGCGACCAATGCGGCGATCACCGCATCCGATTTGTCGAGGCCAAGCTCCAGATCGCGTTTCGCCTTGCGGCGGATCCGCGGCAGAGCCTCGCCGAACCGGGCGAGCTGGTCGAACTTGCGTTCGCTGCGAAAATTCTGCCAGTCGGCATGATAACGATATTGCTTGCGGCCGCGTGAATCGTAACCGGTCGCCTGGAGATGCCCGCGTGGATCGAGGCAGATCCAGACGTTCTCATAGGCAGGCGGCAGTCCGAGCGAGGCGATCCGCAGGCGATGCTCCGGATCCGAGAGCAAGGTGCCGTCCGGCAGGCGGTAGGTAAACCCCTTGCCGCGTCTGAGCCGACGGATGCCGGGCTCCGTATCGCTGACATAGGTAAGGCCGATGGTCTCGAGGGAATCCTGATCGATGTCGATCGTGGTGAGCATGGCGTCCATGGCCGACCAAACGGCGAGGACGGTACCTTCGTTCCGGCGCTGACGGAGATTACCGCTAGATGGCTATGTCCTTGAGGGTTTCGACGCCCTCGCCTCGTTCAAAGGCCAGGCGCGGCGCGTTCAAGGACCAGCGAAGCCCTTCGGTGCGGAAGTCGACCTCGACCTGGCCGGCGAAAGCCGCCGCCGCATGGCGCCTGATGATCGTCGTGCCGAACCCGGTGCGGGAAGGCTCGTGGACCGCAGGGCCGTCCCTCTCTTCCCAGACGAGCTCCAGCCGGCTTTCGCCGTCATCTTCATCGACCGTGTCCTTCCAGGCGATGAGCACTCTACCCTGCGGCACCGAGAGCGCGCCGTATTTCACCGAGTTGGTCGCAAGCTCGTGGAGGATGAGGCCAAGGTTCTGGACCGCTTCGGCCTTGAGGATAAAATCCGTGCCCTGCAGCTCGACCCGGTCGGCGGCGTCCGCGAACGTGCTCATGTGGATTTCGATGACGCGGCGGATCGAGACCCCGGCCCACTGCTCCTTCGCCAGCGCCTCGATGGACTTGCCGAGGCCCTGCAGCCGGGTGCTGATCGCCTTCTGGAATTCCTCCATTGTGGTGTCCTGGCGTGCCAGCTGGCGCATCATCGCCTGGATCAGCGTCAGGATGTTCTTGGTCCGGTGAACCAGCTCATGCAGGATGAGGTGAATCCGATCTTCCGCCTCGCTGCGGTCGAAGGAGGCATTCGAAAGAGCGATCGCCACCTGGTTGGCCTCGCGGATCTTCGTCTCCACCGGAGAGACGATCTCGCCCTTGCCGATCCGCTCGGCCATTTCGGCGATCTGCCGGATCGGGATGCGAAGCTGGCGACCGACGAGCCAGGCGATCAGCATGCCGACAGCGAGGAAGATGGCACCGCCGGCGATCAGCTGCCGCCACGTGGTCAGGATGCTCGCCTGCGCCGCATCGATCGGCCCCCAGACGACGGCCTTCCACGTCCAGCCGGTGATTTGGGCGTAGCCGTACATCTGCCGGCGGTTGCCGTCGACGTCCTCGATCGTACCCTTGAAGCCTGTCATCAGCTTGAGCATGTCGGAGGGAAACGCCGTGCCGGAAGCGAGCGCACGGGCGCCGAGGGAGGTCACCACCTTTCCGGCCCCGTCCACGACCGCCACCGACCAGCCGGCAGGAAGTCCCTCCGTCGAGATCAGCGTCTGCAGGTCCTCGGCGTTCTGCGTCATGATCATTGCGGCGCCGGAATGGGAAATTTCTTTGGGCAGCGGCATCGTGACGTTGAAGACGTGCTTGCCGCTGGTGGCGCCGAAAAACACGTTGGAGACCTCTGTCACGCCGCTGTTCACAGCCGATTGGAGCGCCTGCATGCTGGAGATCTTGCCAAGCGGCGTGTCGAACGGCACGCGGGTGTTGAGCCGCTGCTGCCCATCCGCATTGACGACGAGAATATAGAGGGAGTCAGACCGCAGGCTGTTCTGGGTTCGGTTGTGGAAGGCACGGAGGTCACCGGCCTCAAGCTCCGGCGAAGTGACAAGCAGCCGAAGCGTCGTTGCCATGTCCTGCAGTTCACGGTCGATCGAGCGGGCGATCAGCTGAGCATCTTCCGCGGTCTCGCCTGCAAGGATTTCCCGCTCGTTCGCCTCCAGCTGTATCATCAGGTAACCGACGAAAATCAGCAATGGCAAAGCGAGGCCAGCCGCCAGAGCGACCAGATAGGCGCCGATGGGCGCCGTGGGAAAAAACCGCGAAACTCTAAACATTCCGCGTCTTTACCTTATGGAAAAAAGCTGGAGGTGCCTGTGCCACCTGCCGGCATTATTCATTTTCCGTGTCCCGCCATCCGCTAATATTCCAGCCGGTCTTATCTAACCGGTTTTAAAGGCCGGGCCAAGGATTGATTGCCGGCGATATGGTTTTCCAAACGGGCGGCTCAGGTGTGCCGAGGCCGCTCCGACACGTCGAAATTTACGTCCCAGTCCTTTTCCGGCTCTTTTTCGCCGGGCGGGTTACGATGTTTGGTCGCGTCGTCGGAACCGGTGATCACGGTCGGTTTGGCGCTTGCGACGCCGTTTGCCTTGCCGTCGGCCTTGGACTTGGCGTACTGCCCCTGGGCATCCTTGTGGATTTTGGCGCTCTCGCTGTTCTCGGTCATGACGTCTCCTTCCCGAATGAGGTCAGGCCACCAACAGCGGCCTGACGCGTGGCACACGCCGGTTTCAGACGGTGGTCGAGCCCGTCAGCGTATCGGTCGAACTATTGTTGACGCGCAGGTTGTTCTGGACGTGCCGGACACCCGAAACGTCGTCCACCAGGTCCTCTGCTCTGCGCTTGTCCCAGCGGCTCGACACGAAACCGTCGAGCGTCACTTCGGACCCCTGGACCGTCACGGTGATGTTCGATGCGTCGAGCACCGGGTCGTCGCTGAGGCGATCATTGACGTCCTCCTCGATACGGGCGTCGGAGCGCTGATAGCCCTTGGGACCCTTGCCGCGATGCTCATCCATCTTCCGGCGACGTTCGGCATCTTCATCACCGAACCAGGAGGCGACTTCATCACCGGCGCGCTCCATGAAACCGCGCCTGCGCTCATGGGCGTCAGAGCCGCGGAAGCGGCTGTCCGAACCGGAACGGCCTTCGCCGCCAAAACGATAGTCCGAGCCGTATCGGTCGCCATAGGCCTGGTTGACGCGGTTGCGACCGGGCTCGTAGCTGAACGACGAAGGGCGGCCGCGATAGGATTCGCGGGCCCAGGCCTGCGACCGCTCCGAATCACCATAACCGGCCTCGAACCCGCCATCGTCGGATGCCCATTGTTCGCTGCGGCCGTAGCGGGGAAACCGTGAACGGTCGTCCTCCCGATTTGCATCACCCTCGCTGGAACCGCGCACATAACCCGTATCGCCCGGGCGATAATCGCTGGAGGACTCGCGCGCGAAATCACGCTCGTCGCGCATCCGGTCGTTTCGATACCCACCCGATTGGGAATAGTTTCCACTAGCCATTGTCTGTCTCCTCGGTCTGGTTTGGCCCCGTTTCGACGGGACACAGACTCAACCCCGCCTCCTCGGGATTGTTCCCCTTTTAGGAGGAATGCCGGAGGTCAATCGGGAGAAACGGCCACGACCATGGAGAGGCCCGGAAGAATTCCACCGGCGGCGATTTCCGCCGGTTCGACATGGACGACGGTGCCGGAAACGAGCGGTGCCGCCTGCTCACTCGCCGTCAGATTGGCACGAAGTTGCAGCAGGCGGTCCGCAAGCCGCCAATCGACGGCAATCACGCCGTCTTCCGTATCGAGCATCCTGCCCGAGTGAGGAGGAACGGCGAAAAGTCCGGGAACGACATGCTCGCGCCGTTTGGCGATCAGCGTCCGCATGCGGTCGCGATGCAGCTGCCCTTCCGGCGTGCGAGCGCGATCCCAATGCAGCTTCGAGCGATCGAACGCCTCCACCGCGCTTAGGTCAAAGATATCATCCGGGTTCGACCCTTCGTAGTCGCTGAAGAACCGAAAATCCTGGGTCTCGCAGTAGTCGTCGCCCATGAACAGCAGCGGTATCTGCGGCGACAGGATCAGGATCGCCGTCAGCACCCGCAGCACCCGCGGATCGGCAAGCGACACCAGCCGTTCGCCGGAAAGGCGATTGCCGATCTGCTCATGGTTCTGGAGGAAGTTGATGAAGGCAACGGGAGACAGGTGACCGCTCGGTTCGCCGCGCGCTTCACCATCCGGCCCGGTTTCGCCCTGACAGATGAAACCTTCCGCGAGACCCCGGGCAAGCCTGCGCACCGGTTCCTCCGCGAATCTGCCGAGAGAGCCGGCCGTCTCGCCGGTTGCGATAACATGAGCGGCGTGGCGAACGTCGTGGTTCCACCCGGCGTCATAGAGCGCGGCCCTGCCGGCCGCGCCGCGCTCTAGGTAATGGGTGATATTGCGATGGTCATCCATCACGAGATGCCGGCGCCGACCCGTCACCTCGCGCTGAACCCGCTTTGCCAGTTCCCACAGGACGTGCATCTGTGACGCCTCGTCATCGATCTGATCGACCGCATCCAGCCGCAGACCGTCGAGGTTGTACTCCTCCAGCCAATAAAGCGCATTCTCGATGAAGAACTGCCGCACCGGGCGTTGGCCGAAATTGATCGCCGGTCCGGATGGCGTCGCGCGATCCGGATCGAAAAACGACGGCACATAGGCGTGGAACAGGTTGCCGCGCGGGCCGAAGCGAGTATAGACGACATCGAGCATGACAGAGAGGCCGTGCCGATGCGCCGCGTCGACGAAGGCCTTCATGTCGTCCGGTTCACCATAGGCGTGATGTGGTGCATAGGGCAGCACGCCGTCGTAACCCCAGCCGCGGTCTCCGCGGAATTGGTTGACCGGCATGAGCTGCAGCATCGTCACGCCGAGCGAGGCGATCTCCCGCAGCCGCTCGATCGCGGCGCGAAAGGTCCCCTCCGGGGTGAACGTGCCGATATGGATCTCGTAGAGGACCGCCTCCTCCCAGGCATGTCCGCTCCAGTCCGGCATATGCCAATGGTAGGTGGTCGGATCGACAAGCAGCGAAGGTCCGTCGAGGCCGTCGGCCTGGGCTCGCGACGCAGGGTCCGCCATCACGGCCCCGTCGGGCATCACGAACCGATAGGGTGTGCCGTGCGCGATGCCGTCCGTCGTCAGCGTGAACCAGCCCTCGCCTGCCGGCAGCATCTCACGATTGTGACCGGCGATCTGCACCCGCAGGCGCTCCAGATCCGGCGCCCAGATCCGGAAAAGCACCTCGCCGCCACCCAGATATTCAGCGCCCCAGGACTTGGGAAACGTGCGGCGGGACGGCTGGGCAAAACCTTCGTTTCGCGAATCGAACGGGGCAAAATCTCGCGTCAGCGACATGACATCTCCTTGGCTGCAACTGTTCCAAGGAAATACGAGTCCGCAGGGAAAAGTTCCCCTCTTGTGCCTAACCTATTGTTATAGCTGCGTTAAAATAAGGCAAAGCAGCGGAGGTCAAAGGCGTCTGCCCGCTTATTCGATACGGCTGGTCGTCTGCGGATCGAAGACCACGGCCTTGTCGAGATTGAAGGCGAACGGGAACTTCTGGCCGAGCTCGACATGCACGTCGGAGCGGGTACGGGCGGTGAAGGTCGCGCCGTCCAGCTTGCCCGTGACGAACGTATCGGAGCCGGTCGGCTCGATCATCGTCACTTCCGCCTCGATCCGGGCGGTGGCGCGGGCCTGCGGATCGACGAGACCGGCATCGGTAATCGTCTCCGGGCGCAGGCCCAAAATGACGTCCTTGCCATCCGGAAGGCTGGTGGTCACGGAAGGCGGCATGGCGACCCTGACGCCGTCATTTCCGAACAGCGCGATGCTCTGCTGACCATTGGCGCCGGAGACCTTGCCCTTCAGCATGTTCATTGCCGGCGAGCCCATGAAATCGGCAACGAAGAGGTTGGCCGGACGGCCATAGATTTCCGCCGGCGTGCCGACCTGCTGCACCATGCCTTCTTTCAGCACGACGATCTTGGTGGCAAGCGTCATCGCCTCGATCTGGTCATGGGTGACATAGACGATCGTGGCGTGGGTATTCTGGTGCAAAGCCTTGATTTCGGCGCGTACTTCGACGCGCAGCTTGGCGTCGAGATTGGAGAGCGGCTCGTCGAACAGGAAGACGCGCGGCTGGCGAACCAGCGCCCGGCCCATGGCGACGCGCTGACGCTGGCCACCCGAGAGCTGGCTCGGACGGCGCTTCAGGAGATGCTCGATCTGCAGCGTCTTGGCGACCTGCTTGACCGCCGCCTCGCGCTGCGTCTTCTCGACGCCCCGCATTTCGAGCGCGAACGCGATGTTCTGTTCCACCGTCATGTTCGGATAGAGCGCGTAGGACTGGAAGACCATGGCGATATCGCGCCGCGACGGATGCAGGTCGTTGACCACCTGGCCATCGATGACGATGTCGCCCGAGGACGGCGGAAGCAGGCCGGCGATCGCGTTGAGCAAGGTAGACTTGCCGCAGCCGGACGGGCCTACGAGAACCAGGAAGCCGCCCTTTTCGAGCTCGATATTGATGCCCTTCAGAATCTCGTTATTGCCGATCTTCTTGCGAATATCCTTGATTTCAAGAAAGCTCATGTGCGGTTATCCCTTGACTGCGCCGGCCATCAGGCCACGCACGAAATAGCGTCCGGCGACGACATAGACGAACAGCGTCGGAAGCGCTGCGAACACCGCAGCCGCCATATCGACATTGTATTCCTTGACACCGGTGGAGGAGGCAACGAGGTTGTTGAGCGCCACCGTCATCGGCGAGGACGTGCCGGACGAGAAGGACACGCCGAACAGGAAGTCGTTCCAGATGTTGGTGAACTGGTAGATGATCGTCACGACGATGATCGGTCCGGAACTCGGCAGCAGGATGCGCCAGAAGATCCGGAAGAACCCGGCGCCGTCGATCATCGCGGCCTTCACGAGTTCATCCGGAAAGGCTTCGTAATAATTGCGGAAGAACAGCGTGGTGAAGCCGAGGCCGTAGATCACGTGGACGATGACGAGGCCGGCGGTGGAGTTCGACAGCCCGAACGTGCCGAGCACGCGCGCCATCGGGATCAGGACGGCCTGGAACGGGATGAAGCAGGCAAACAGCATCATGCCGAAGACCAGCCTGTGGCCAGGGAAACGCCACTTGGTCAGCACATAGCCGTTGAGCGCACCAAGCAGGGTCGAGATCAGGACCGCGGGAACCACCATCTTGATGGAATTCCAGAAGTAGCCCTTGATGCCGACGCAGCTGACCCCGATGCAGGCCTCGCCCCAGGCACGAACCCAGGCAGAGACCGAGGGATCGCGCGGCAACGCCAGCATGTCGCCGCCGCGGATTTCGTCGAGCGACTTCAGGGACGTCGACAGCATGACATAGAGCGGCAGAAGATAGACGAGTGCCAGGATGACCAGCGCGGCATAGATGAAATAACGGGCGGTGCGGGCACCGCCGGCGCTGACGGTTTCTTGTGTCGCGCTCATTGCTTTCTCTCCCGCAGTTCCGAATAGAGATAGGGCACGATGATCGCGGTAATGCCCATAAGCATCATCACGGCGCTCGCCGATCCGACATTCATCTGGTTACGGGTAAACGTGTAGGAATACATGAAGGTCGAGGGCAGCTCGGTCGCATTGCCCGGTCCGCCGCCGGTCAGCGCGATGACCAGGTCGTAGGACTTGATTGCCATATGCGCGAGCACGATGAAGGCGGAAAGGAAGACGGGCCGCAGCAGCGGAATGATGATGCGTCGATAGATGGATACCGTCGAGGCGCCGTCGATCTGGGCCGCCTTGATGATCTCGCCGTCGATGCCGCGAAGCCCGGCCAGGAACATCGCCATGACGAAGCCTGACGCCTGCCAGACCCCGGCAATGACGACGGTATAGATTGCCATCTTGGGATTGACCAGCCAATCGAACTTGAAGCTCGTCCAGCCGAGATTGTGCATGGTGTTCTCAAGCCCGAGACCCGGATTGAGGAACCATTTCCACGCGGTACCCGTGACGACGAAGGAGAGCGCCATCGGGTAGAGGAAGATCGGCCGGAGTACGCCTTCGGCGCGGATCCGCTGGTCCATGAGGATCGCGATGCCGAGCCCGAGGATGATACAGATGCCGATATAGAGGACCCCGAAGATCGCCAGGTTCTGCATCGCCACATACCAGTTCGGCTGCGACCAGAGGCGGAAATAGGCGTCGAAACCGCCCCATTTGTAGACCGGCAGGATGCGTGAGGTCGTGAACGAAAGGTAGACCGTCCAGAGGATGAAGCCGTAGACGAAGACGAGGATCACGGCGAACGACGGGGCCAGCACGATCTTCGGCAGCGCGTTGCGCAATCCGTCCGCAAACGAGCGGCGCTCTCGCTGCGGCTCAAGCACGGGAACCGGTTCGATTGTCGTCATCATGACCTCCGGCAGACACCAGAACTAGGAGATACCGGCGAGCCGGAATTTGAAAAGTGGCCGGGAGACTATCCCGGCCACTCGATGTCAGAATTTTCGCGGAACCGCGATCACTTGGCAGCCTTCACCGCTTCCGGCAGGCGCTTCAGCGCTGCTTCGGTGGTCAGCTGGCCGTTGAGGTGCTGGGTGATGACGTCCAGCATGGCTTCCTTGATGGCAGCCGGCTGAGCGTAACCGTGGGCGAGCGAGCCCATCAGCGTGCCCTTGGAAGAGGCTTCCGTGAGGTCCGCCATGCCCTTCTTGCCGCAATCGTCGAACTTTTCGTTCGAGACGTCGGTACGGGCAGGAACGGAACCCTTGACCGTGTTGAAGGCGATCTGGAAGGCCGGATCTTCGACGGCGGACGCCATCTTGAACTGAGCCTTTTCGGCGTCGCCGCCAACGTTGAACATCATGAACTGGTCGGCGTTGAAGAGGACCGAGCCCTGCGTGCCGGGGAAGCGGATGCAGACGAAGTCCGTGCCCG
The DNA here is from genome assembly GCF_002968555.1 of Neorhizobium sp. T6_25. NCBI lineage: Bacteria > Pseudomonadati > Pseudomonadota > Alphaproteobacteria > Hyphomicrobiales > Rhizobiaceae > Neorhizobium > Neorhizobium sp. T6_25. Next base: position 133,062 of record NZ_PVBL01000002.1, on the reverse strand, counting down.
GCTTCTTGTTGGCGCGCAGCCACTCGCCCTTGGACCAGTCGCCCATTTCCTGAGCGCCGGCCTTGCCTTCGATGACGAGGGCCGTCGACAGGTTCCATTCGCGGCCCGAGAAGTTCGGGTCGAAATAGGTGCGCAGCTTCGACATGGTGTCGAAGACCTTCTTCATCGTGTCACCGGAAAGTGCTGCCGGATCGAGATCGAGAACGGCCATCTTGTAGAATTCCGGACCGCCGGTCGAAAGCACGACGGCTTCCCAGAGCGTGCCGTCCTGCCACGGAACGCCGCCGTGAGCGAGAGCGGTGAGGCCCTGGCCCTTGAAGGCGTCGAGTAGCGTGATGAGTTCGGCGATATTGGTCGGAACCTTGCCGCCGGCCTTGTCGAGTGCCGCCTTGTTGATCCACAGCCAGTTGGTGGAGTGGATGTTCACCGGAGCGGCGATCCAGTGGCCGTCATACTTCGAGAAGTTCTGCAGAGCGGCGGGGATAACCTTGTCCCAGCCTTCCTTCTTGGCGAGGTCGTCGAGGTTTGCGGCGACGCCCATTTCGGCCCAGTCCTTCAGGTCGAAGCCGAGAAGCTGGACGGCGGTCGGCGGATCGCCGGCCGTGACGCGGGCGCGAAGCGCGGTCATGGCGGCAGAGCCTGCACCACCGGCAACCGGCATGTCCTTCCAGGCAACGCCCTGCTTCTGGAGGTTTTCCTTCAGCACGTTGAGCGCTGCGGCTTCACCACCCGAAGTCCACCAATGCAGGACTTCGACCTGTTCTGCGGCCTTGGCGGCACCGGCGGTCATGGCGATAAGTGCCGCACCGGCGGCGAGTTTGGCAATCATTCGAATATTCATTGAGAATCTCCCTTTGTATCCGGGCTCCTCTCCGGATATGGCGATTTATAACGATATAATTACAGTCAGTGTCAACCCGCCCAAGGGATTTTTTAGATCATAGGCAAACCTGCGTAACATGAGGAAAAAGCTGGCAAAATTGGTAATCGACGAATTTTTACTCAGGAATCGAGAAAAACTCCTGGCGACTTTGGAAAAATTTGTAACGATATAGATGAGGCTCGCTCCGGTTCCGGGGCGGGAGCGGAGGAGAAGAGGATATGTCGCTGGAAGACCTGGGGGACAAGGGTCGGCGGGCGAAGTCGGAGCGGGCAGCCGCAAAATCCGGCGTTGGCGCGAAGCCCACCCTTAAAACGATCGCCGAGCTGACCGGGCTTGCGGTCACGACCGTATCGCACGCGCTTGCCGATGCGCCGCAGATCGCACTCGAAACACGTCTGCGCGTCCGCAAGGTCGCAGCCGATATCGGCTACCTGCCGGACCGGGCAGCACAGCGCCTGCGCACTGGCCGCACCAACGTCATCAGCCTCGTCCTCGACCCGCACGAGGAAATCCTCGGCTATGCCACCTCGATGATCAACGGCCTGACCGAAGCGTTGCGAGGCACGGCCTATCATCTGGTCATAACGCCGCATTTTTCCGATACGCCGCAGATCGAACCGGTGCGCCATATCATGCGCAACCGCATGGCCGACGGCATTGTCTTCACCCGCACCGAACCGGCGGACGAACGCGTCAAGTTGTTGATGGAGAATAATTTCCCGTTCATCTGTCACGGCCGGACCGAGCTTGCGACCGCTCACCCTTACGTCGACTACGACAATTACAGTTTCGCGTATCAGGCCGCCAAAAAGCTGATCGCCGCGGGCGCGAGAAAGCTTTCGATCATCCTGCCGCCGGAGCGCTTCACCTTCGCCCATCACCTTAGGCACGGCTTCATGGCGGCGGTGCGCGAGGAAGGCATCGGCTTCGAAATCGCCAAGGGCGTTACGCTCGACAGCAAGTCGGACGACATCCGCGACTATCTGTTCCACCGAATGGGCGAGCCGGAGCGCCCGGACGGATATATCTGCGGCGGCGAGGTATCGGCGCTCGCGGTCATGGCATCCGCCTACGACCACCGTCTCGAACTTGGCAGGGATATAAGGCTGGTGGCCAAGCAGACGTCGGGCCTGTTCGACCAGATCCGCCCCCGCGTGGAGACGATCTACGAAGATCTGACGGAAGCAGGTTTTCTGATGGGCAAGCTGCTGTTGAAGCGGATCGCCGGCCCCGCCCCTATCCAGGAATTGCAGGCGCTCCAGACGGTTTGACCGCCCGGAGCGCCGTCCGCGGCTTCTCAGTCCTCTTCGACGAAGACCTGCTCGCGCTTCTTCTTCACACTCGGCAAGAAGACGATGACGAGGACGAGGGCCGCGAGGAAGAGAAGGGCCGCGCTGATCGGACGCGTGACGAATGTCGCAGGGTCGCCCCGCGAAAGGATCATCGCCCGTCGGAGATTCTCTTCCAGCAGCGGACCGAGCACGAAGCCGAGCAGTAGTGGCGCCGGTTCGCAGCGCAGCTTCAACAGCGCATAGCCGATGAGGCCGAAGAAGGCGACGGCATAGAGGTCGTAGACGTTCGAGTTGACGCTGTAGACCCCGATCGAGCAGAAGGCCATGATGATCGGGAACAGCACGTAGTAGGGGATGGTGAGCAGCTTCACCCACAGCCCGATGAGCGGCAGGTTGAGGATGACGAGCATCAGGTTGCCGATCCACATCGAGGCAATGATGCCCCAGAAGAGGGCCGGCTGTTCGGTCGCCACGTTCGGGCCCGGTACGATGCCCTGGATGATCATCGCGCCGATCATCAGCGCCATGACCGGGTTCGCCGGAATGCCGAGGGTGAGCAGCGGGATGAACGAGGTCTGCGCACCGGCATTGTTGGCCGATTCCGGACCGGCAACACCGGCGACCGCCCCGTGGCCGAATTCTTCCGGATGTTTCGAAACCTTCTTCTCGACCGTGTAGGAGGCAAACGCCGCAAGGATGGCGCCGCCACCCGGCAGGATGCCGAGGATCGAGCCGATGGCCGTGCCGCGCAGGACCGGGCCGACCATCGCCTTGAAATCCTCCCGCGAGGGCATGAGCTCGCTGACTTTCGCCATCAGCACCGAGCGGGTTTTTTCGTTTTCGAGATTGCGCAGGATTTCCGCGATGCCGAAGACGCCGACCGCCACCGCCACGAAGTTCAGCCCGTCCGCATATTCGCGGATCCCGAGCGTGAAGCGCGGCGTGCCGGTGTAGATATCGGTGCCGACGAGTCCGAGCAGCAGGCCGAGCGCCACCATCGCGAGAGCCTTGACGATCGAACCGTGGGCGAGCGCGATCGAGGAGACGAGGCCGACCACCATCAGTGAGAAATATTCGGCCGCGCCGAACTGCAGCGCGATCTGGGTAAGCGGCGGCGCAAAGATCGCGACGAGGAAGGTCGACACGGTGCCGGCAAAGAACGAGCCGATCGCGGCGATCGCCAGAGCTGCTCCCGCCCGGCCCTTGCGCGCCATCTGGTAACCGTCGATGGCGGTGACGGCAGACGAGGACTCGCCCGGCATGTTGATCAGGATCGCCGTGGTCGAACCGCCGTATTGCGCGCCGTAATAGATGCCGGCGAGCATGATCAGCGACGAGACCGGCTCGAGTTGGAAGGTGATCGGCAGAAGCATGGCGATCGTCGCCGTGGCCCCGATGCCGGGTAGCACCCCGATCAGCGTGCCGAGCAGCACCCCGATCAGGCAGAAGAACAGGTTTTCCAGCGATGTCGCCGTCGCGAAACCAAGCGCGAGATTATTGAAAAGATCCATCACTCAAACCTCAATAACCGAGCCAAGGCCCGAAACGGCGGAACGGAAGGCCGAGGCCATAGCTGAAGACGGCGACCGAGAAGACCGTCAGCGCCGCCGACAGCACGAGTGCGGTAAGCGGTTTCATGCGGCCCGAGGCGAAGGAGGCGATCAATGCGGTGACGAAGATCGACGGCACGAAGCCCAGCCCCCGAACGGTAAGGCCGAAGAAGATCGGCGCCGGCAGGATGAAGACCATGCCCCGCAATGCGAGCGCCCCGATCGGCCCTCCGTCCACCCGCATCGACTGGATGAGGATGATCGCGCCGAACAGGATGAGCGCGCAGGCGAGGATGAACGGAAAATAGCCAGGTCCCATGCGAAACGCCGTACCGAGCTCCAGTTCGAACGACTGGTAGGCAAAGAACAGGCCTGTCGCGATCAGCAGCAGCCCGCAGATCAGATTGGCAGTATCGAATTTCAGCGAATTCATGGTGTCTCCGTGACATGGGAGATGCTTTGCCGGACGTGCCCTTCCTCCGCTTGCTAGGCATCCCCTCCCCGCAAGCGGGGAGAGGACCGGAGTTAGGGGAGACTGACCGCGGAAACCTTAGTCCGCGTATTGGCCGGCGGCATTGATGACCGGCTTCCAGCGGGCGATTTCGCCTTCGAGCTTGGCCTTGAGGGCTGCCGGAGTGGCGTCGTTGTCCGGCGACGGCTCGGTACCGAGCTCGGCGAAGCGAGCGGCGACGTTCGGGTTCTTCAAGGCGGACTTGAGGGCCTTGTTGAGCTTGTCGATCGCGTCCTTCGGGGTGCCTTTCGGCGCGTAGAGACCATGCCAGATGCCGACCTGCATGTCCGGCAGACCGGCTTCCTTGACGGTCGGGATGTCCTTCAGGACGCCGAGACGTTCCGCGGACGTGACCGCATAGGCCTTTACCGTGCCGCCCTGGATCTGCTTGGTGGTGTTGGTGGTCTGGTCGCACATGATGTCGACCTGGCCGCCGAGAAGATCGGTCATTGCAGGACCGGTGCCCTTGTAGGGAACGGTGACGAGCGACGTCTTGATCGAGCTCATGAACAGCATGCCGCACAGATGCGAAGCGGCGCCGATGCCAGCGTTTGCAACCGTCACCTTGTCGCTGTTGGCCTTCGCATATTCGATGAGACCCTTGAGGTCGGTCGCCGGCATGTCCTTGCGGGCGAGAAGCGTCATCGGAACGTCGGTGACGAGGCCGACATAGTCGAAGGCGTTCAAGGTGTCGTAGGGCAGCTTGCGATAGAGCGAAGCGCTGGTCGCCATACCGATATGGTGCAGGAGAACGGTGTAGCCGTCGGCTTCGGCATTGGCAACGCGGGCAGCGCCGAGGGTACCGCCGGCGCCGCCGACGTTTTCAACGACGATCTGCTTGCCGAGATCCTTAGACATGGATTCGGCGACGAGGCGCGCGACGGTGTCGGTCGGGCCGCCGGCCGCAAATGGCACGACCATGGTGATCTGGCGCTCGGGGTACCCTTGCGCATTCGCCGAAGCGGAGAAAAGGGAAAGCGCCGCAAGAGCGGTCGCGCCGATAAGGGCGTTCAGAATTTTCATCGGGGCTCCTCCAGGATGAAATGTGGCACAGCGGACGCCCAGTTCCTCCGGCGCCAACCTGAGGACCATCTGCGGCAGGGCGCGCAGCACGCGCAATCGTTGCGGAGGCCTTAAAACAGCATTTCTGCAAATACCGCGGCGCAACATGGGTGGATTCGGGAACAATCGCCAAAAAGCATGGGTGGAAATCCACACATGCTGCCGTTGTCAACCGTCCCGGTCATCCTGCAGCAGGTGTTCCGGACCGAGCAGCTTCTTGTCTAGCCCGTATTTCTGCATCTTTTCATACAGTGTCTTGCGGGAGATGCCGAGGGATTCGTAGACCGGTCTCAGCGCGCCGCCGTGCGCTGCGATCTCGCCGGCGATCAGGTTGCGCTCGAAGGCTGCAACCTTGTCTGCAAGCCGCCCTGCCCCATCCTTCGCGCCGCTGGTTTCGCCGGGCTTCGGGTCGAGACCGAGCACCAGCCGGTCGGCGGCGTTGCGCAGTTCCCGGACATTGCCCGGCCAGTCGCGCTGGGCAATCGCCGAAATCACATCGGCCGGCACTTCCATGTCGTCGCGGCCATAGCGCGCCGCTGCTTCCCTCACCAGCTGGAGAAAGAGAAGCGGAATATCCGATCGCCTCTGCGCCAGCGACGGCACATGGATGGTGGCAACGTTGAGCCGGTAAAGAAGATCGGCGCGGAACCGCCCCGCCGCCACTTCCGCTTCCAGATCCACCTTGCTGGTGGCGATGAAGCGTACGTCCAGCGGCACGGTTTCGTTGGAGCCGAGCCGGGTGATGACCCGCTCCTGCAGCACGCGCAGGAACTTCGCCTGCAGGTCGACCGGCATCGAGCCGATCTCGTCAAGCAGGATCGTGCCGCCGCGGCCATGTTCGAACTTGCCGTAGCGGGGCCTCAGCGCGCCTGGAAAGGCGCCGGCCTCATGGCCGAAAAGCTCGCTCTCGATCAGGTTGTCGGGAAGGGCTGCGCAATTGATGGCGATGAAGGGTCGGTTGGCGCGCGAACTGATGTCGTGGAGCCCCCGCGCCACCACTTCTTTGCCGGCGCCGGTTTCGCCGATGATCAGCGTATCGGCATCCGTGGCGCCGATGGCGCGGATCCTGTAGCGCAGATCGACCATGACCTGGGTGCGGCCGGGGAGCCGGGCCTCGACATCGTCGCGCTTGCCGGCAACGGCCCTCAGGCGGCGGTTTTCCAGCACCAGGCTGCGCCGGTCGAGCGCACGCCGGATGATGCCGGCGAGATGCTGCGGTGTGAACGGCTTTTCCAGAAAATCGTAGGCGCCTTCCCGCATGGCCTTGACCGCGAGCTGCACGTCGCCATGACCGGTGACCAGGATAACCGGAATCTCCGCATCGAGCTCGCGGATCTTCTGGAGCAGCGTCATGCCGTCGGTTCCCGGCATGCGGATATCGCTGACGACGACGCCGTCGAACCCGAAGCCCGTCAGTTCCAGCACATGATCGGCATTGGAAAAGGTCAGGACCGCCAGGCCGAAAAGCTCCAGCGCCTGCGCCGTCGAACGGCGCAGCTCCTCCTCGTCGTCGACCAGCAGAACCCTTTGCTCACTCACTCGGCTGCCTCCAGAAGATTGCCGTCGGCAACTTCGAGTTCGATCCGGAAGACGGCGCCGCCTTCCGGATGATCGGCAACGCTCAGGCTGCCGCCGAAATCCTTGATGATGTTGTAGGAGATCGACAGACCCAGCCCCAGGCCCCTGCCGACGCCCTTGGTCGTGAAGAACGGATCGAAGATGCGTTCGTGGATGGCCGCCGCGACGCCCGGCCCGCGATCGCGCACCGACACCATGACCCTGTTGCCCGCCTGTTCGGCGGAGACAGTGATCCGCCGGTCGTCGAGGCCTTCGACGGCATCGGCGGCATTGGTAATGATGTTGACCAGCACCTGTTGAAGCCGCACTGCGCCTGCCTTGACCGCGGGAATAGCGGGATCGATCTCGATGCCCAGTTCCGCATCCGCCGCCTTCAGACGCGCTGCGACGATCTCCAGCGTGTCGCGCATCACGTCGTCGAGCGCAACAGGCCCGAGCTTTTCGTTCGGCTTGCGGGCAAAGTTGCGCAAATGCCTGCTGATCGACGCCATGCGGTCGATGAGCGCCGAAATGCGCCGGACATTGTCCCGCGCGTCGTCGGTGCGTCCGAGATCGATCAGCACGCCGGCCGTTTCCGCATAGGTCTTGGCCGCGGCGAGAGGCTGGTTGAGTTCGTGCGACAGGGCCGCCGACATCTGGCCGAGGCCTGCGAGCTTGCCCGCCTGGATGAGGTCCGCCTGGGTCTGGCGCAACCGCTGTTCGGTGAGCCGCCGCTCGGCGATCTCCTCCTCGATGCGGCTGTTGACGCGGGCGAGATCGGCGGTGCGCTCGGCCACGCGGTGCTCGAGCTCGTTGCGCGCCTCGGCCTGCAGCATCAGGCGTTCGTTGAGCCGCGCACGGCGCTGAAGAACGATGGCGAGCCCGAGGCCGGCAAGGCAGAGCGTCAAAAGTGCCGCAACCGCCGCGGTCTTCGCCTGGGTATGCACCGAACCGGTATCCATCAGCACGTTGACGGTCCAGCCCGCATCCGGCATCGGTTGCGATACGACGAGATATTCCTTTTGGATCCCGCCGTCCCGGATGGTCATGACATCGCGTCCTGCGAAGCTGCCGCGCTCGACCGGCAATTCGCGGAGCTTGGCGTCCGCATACCGCCGCGAAGCCTCGGTGCGGGCGATCCGGTCGGGCGTCAGCGGCAGGATGCTCGCATAAAGCCATTCCGGACTGCCGGTCATGAAGATGATGCCTTCGGGGTCCGACACGAAAATCCGGTCGTCGCCACCGCCCCAGGAGCCTTCGAGGCTGTCGATATCCACCTTGAAGACGATCACGCCGCGAATGGCGCCGCCGATCTCGATCGGTGAACCGAAATAGTAACCGCGCTTCAAAGACGTCGTGCCGAGCGCGTAGAAGCGGGACTGGCGGCCCTCCGCCGCATCCTGGAAATAGGGGCGATAGGTGAAATTCTCGCCGACAAAGCTGACCGGGCTGTCATAATTGCTGGCTGCGATGGTCTCGCCGTCCATCGTCATCACATAAATGTCGGAGGATTTCAGAAGCCCGTTGATCTCCTTGAGATAGGCGTTGGTCGTCGCCCGCAGCGTCTCGTTCTTCGGATCGAGGATCACCGCCTCGATATTCTGCTGATCGGCGATCAGAGCCGGCAGCGCCTCGTAGCGCTTCAGATGGCCGTCGAGCGCCGACACCGCCAGGCGCAGCGTCGTGCCCGCCTGGACCTCGGCCTCCTCGATATAGCCCCGCGCGAGGATATCGCTGCCCTTGAAGACCAGCGCAAGACCGATCGCCGCAAGCAGGGCCAAAGGCAGAAGAATACGATATCTCAACAGGCCCGGGTTCCTCCGCTCATTTTCCCGGCCGGGATGACGGGAAAGCGGCATTCTAACCGCTGCACTGCTGATTTCCATAAAATCCTTCCGGCATGTTTGACCGGCATCTGGGATGATGGTCGCTGGGGATATTTGGAGGAGCCAGCGGGCGTGATCGAATCGTGCAAGCATTCCTCGTATTCTCGCAATAATTTCTACCTGGCGCTTGACTTCACGACTGATCGTGCTTCGATCACAGCCGCAAACGGGGAAAGCCGCAAGGGCGGCGCAAGGGGTTTTTAATGGTCTATATACTTGCACTTTTGATCGGTGTCGTTGCCGGCCTGCGCGCCATGACCGCACCTGCAGCAATTGCCTGGGCTGCCTATCTCGGCTGGCTCAATCTCTCCGGTTCCTGGCTCTCCTTCATGGGCACGATCTGGGCCGTCGGCATCTTCACCATTCTTGCCGTCGTCGAACTGGTCACCGATCAGCTCCCCTCGACGCCGAGCCGCAAGGTGCCGCAGCAGTTCGGCGCCCGCCTGATCATGGGGGCACTCACGGGCGCCGCGATCGGCACGCCATATGGCGGCTGGATCGTCGGCCTCGTCGCCGGCATCGTCGGCGCCGCGATCGGTACCTATGGTGGCGCCGCCGTCCGCGCCAAGCTTGCCGCCAGCTTCGGCAAGGATCCGCCGGCCGCCTTCATCGAGGATGCTGTCGCGATCGTCGCGGCCTACATCATCATCGCGTCCCTACCTGTCGCGGCCGCGGTATGAAGACCTTCGACGCAATCATCATAGGGGCGGGCCAGGCCGGCCCCTCGCTCGCAGGGCGCTTCAATGACGCCCGCAAGACAGTTGCGATCATCGAGCGCAAACATGTCGGCGGCACCTGCGTCAATACCGGATGCAAGCCGACCAAGACGCTCGTCGCCAGCGCCTATGCCGCCCACGTCGCCCGCCGCGGCGGTGATTATGGCGTGGTGCTCGATGGCCCGGTGAACATCGACATGCCGACCGTCATGCGGCGTTCGCACAAGGTGACCCTCGACTCGCGCCATGGCAACGAGAGCTGGCTCGAAGGCATGCCCAACTGCACTCTGATTCGCGGCCACGCGCGGTTCGAGGATAAGAACACGATCCGCGTCGGCGACGAGCTTCTGACCGCGCCGCAGATCTTCCTGAACGTCGGCGGTCGTGCCGCAATCCCGGACTTCCCTGGCGTCGGCGACGTGCCCTACATGACCAACAGCGACATCGTTCTGCTCGACCGGGTGCCAAAACATCTGGTCATCATCGGCGGCAGCTATATCGGGTTGGAATTCGCGCAGATCTACCGCCGCTTCGGGGCCGAGGTGACCGTCGTCGAAAAAGGCCCGCGTCTGGTCGGGCGCGAAGACGAGGAGATTTCGCAGGCAATCCGCGAAATCCTCGAAGCCGAAGGCATCCATATCCGCACCGGCGCCGAATGCATCCGTTTCAGGAAGCACGAAGACGGCGTCGCCGTCGGCGTCGATTGCACCCAAGGCGCTCCGGAAGTGATCGGCTCCGACGTTCTGCTCGCGGTCGGCCGCCGTCCGAACACCGACGATCTCGGCCTCGACAAGGCCGGCGTCGAACTGGACGCGAAGGGCTACATCAAGGTCGGCGACGATCTCTCGACCAATGTCGAGGGCATCTGGGCGATGGGCGACTGCAACGGCCGCGGCGCCTTCACCCACACCGCCTATAACGACTTCGAGATCATCGCCGCCAACCTCTTCGACGGCGAGAGCCGCAAGGTCTCCGACCGGCTGGTCGGCTACGCGCTTTATATCGACCCGCCGCTCGGCCGGATCGGCATGACCGAGGCGGAGGCGCGCAAATCCGGCCGCAAGGTTCTGGTTGGCCGCCAGTCCATGGCAAGGGTCGGCCGCGCGGTCGAAAAGGGCGAAACGCAGGGCCTGATGAAATTCGTGGCCGATGCGGACACGCACGAGATCCTCGGCGCCGCCATCCTCGGCACCGGCGGCGACGAATCGATCCACGGCGTGCTCGACATGATGAATGCCCGCGCCACCTACGATACGCTGCGCTGGGCGGTGCCGATCCATCCGACGGTCTCGGAATTCTGGCCGACCGTAGTGCTCGGAATGAAGCCGGCCTGAAACCCTTTTTGGGACACGACTACAATTTTATCGATCGCCTGAAGCGGCCGGCAAGCATTTCCGTCTATGACCGTGAGCGTCAGTGTGTACCTGTTGATGATGGAAACAGATGTGCGGTTTTGCGGGCTACATCGGTGAGGCATTCGGCTCCGGAAATCCGGAGGCCCTGCTGTCTTCCATGGCACAGGCGATCGCCCATCGCGGGCCGGACGGACAAGGCGTGTTCGCCTCACCCGGCATTGGCCTTGCCCATGTCCGGCTGTCGATCGTCGGGCTTTCCGACGGCCAGCAGCCGATGACGGATGCCGAAAACCGCTTTACCATCGCCTTCAACGGCGAGATCTTCAACTATGTCGAACTGCGCGACGAACTGAAGGCGCGCGGCGTCGCCTTCCGCACCGGTAGCGACACCGAAGTCCTGCTGCAGCTTTACGCGACCTATGGCGAAGCCTGCCTCGCGCGCCTCAACGGCGATTATGCCTTTGCGATCTGGGATCACCGCGAGCGCCGGCTGATGCTCGCCCGCGACCGGATGGGGGTCAGGCCACTCTTTTATACGGAGCACAAGGGCTCGCTGTATTTCGCCTCCGAGATCAAGGCGCTGCTGGAAGTGCCGGGCATCGAGGCCGAACTCGATCCCGTGGCGCTCGACCAGATCTTCACGCTCTGGACGCCGATCGCGCCGCGCACCGCTTTCAAGGGCGTTCTCGAGCTCGAACCCGGCCACCTGATGGTCGCCAGGAACGGCCGAACCGAGACCCGGCCCTATTGGGTGCTCGATTTTCCGGATGCAGGCGATCACGCCGAGGCCGACCAGTCTGTCAGGGAAGAGGAATTGCGGGCGCTGTTGACCGATGCGACGCGGCTGCGCATGCGCGCCGACGTGCCCGTCGGCGCCTACCTCTCCGGCGGACTGGACTCCTCGCTGATCGCGGCACTCGCCGCACCGATGGCTCCAAATGGCCTCAACACGTTCTCGGTGACCTTCGACGATGCCGAGCACGACGAAAGCGCCTTCCAGCGGCAGGTCGCAGAAGCGCTCGGCACCCGTCACCACGCCGTCGCCAGCGGCTCGGCCGATATCGCCGCGAGTTTCCCGGATGTGATCCGTTTCACCGAGCGGCCGGTCCTGCGCACCGCGCCCGCGCCGCTCTACCGCCTCTCGGGCCTTGTCCGCGATGCGGGCATGAAGGTGGTGCTGACCGGCGAAGGCGCCGACGAGGTATTCGCCGGCTACGACATTTTTCGCGAGGCGCGCGTGCGCCGTTTCTGTGCCCGCCAGCCGGGGTCGAAGATGCGGCCGCATCTTTTCCGCAAGCTCTATCCCTATCTGCCCGGGCTGAAGCAGCAGTCGGCGGAATATCTTGCCGCTTTCTTCGGCGCCGGCAACGATCCGGCGGGCGATCCGCTGTTCTCCCATCGCCCGCGCTTCCGCTCGACGGCCGCGGCCAAGATCTTCTATTCCGACGAACTCCGCGCCACGCTCGGCAGCTATGATGCGGCCGAAGAACTTGCCTCCCGACTGCCGGCGAATTTCTCCCGCTGGCACCCGCTGCATCAGGCTCAATATCTCGAAAGCCGTTTCCTGCTACCCGGCTACATCCTGTCGAGCCAAGGCGACCGCATGGCGATGGCGCACGGGATCGAAGGCCGTTTTCCCTTCCTCGACCACCGGCTCGTGGAGTTCGCGAGCCGCCTCGCGCCGGGCATGAAGCTCAAGGGCCTCGACGAAAAGCACATCCTGCGCCGCGTCGCCAGGGACCTGCTGCCGGATGTCATCCGCAAGCGTCCGAAACAGCCCTACCGGGCACCGGACAGCCGTTCCTTTACCGGCAATAACGCGCAGGCCTATGTCGGCGAGATGCTCGGCGAACAGGCAATCGCCGCCTCAGGCCTCTTCAATCCGAAGGCCGTTGCAAAACTCCATCAGAAATGCCGCCTGGCCCCGATCTCCGGGTTCCGCGACAACGCCGCTTTCGTCGGCATATTGTCCACCCAGCTCTGGCTGAAGGGCTTTACCCGATCCGCCGCGGACGAGGCACATCCCGTTCGCAAGGCTGCTTATTAGCTGTTGAAAGTCTTCAATTAACTTAAAATTCACGTCAATTCGGCATGATCGCCTGAGTGTGTCCAATTGTAGGTTCTTTCGCTGTGGCGGAAGAGCGGAGGTAGTCCATGTACGAGCCGAAGGAGCCCCATACTCGGCGGTCGGCATCGGCCCGGGCGTTGCGTCATCGCAGCGAATACCAGAGCTCCCTCCTGGATCATCCAATCGTCGAAGAGGAACCGGAAGAACGCCCCTCGCCGCGCAATCGGCCTCGTCCTTCTTCTGTACCTGACTATCGAACCCGTTCGGACTATCATCGTGACCCGCCCGCCCACGAACGGGAAGATGACGACCGGATGCGATACGAGGACATTCCGTTTGAGAAACGGATCGAGGCACAGCTACACAGCCTGACGGATATCCATTTCACCGATATCATCCGGTGGCTGCGCAGGGGCTTTCTGCGGATCATCGCCGCGGCGATCCTCGGCGCCGTCCTTGCGCTGCTCTACGCCGCCATTGCCTCGCCGCGCTATACCGTCAATACGGAGATCATCATCGATCCCTCCAACCTGAACCTCGTTTCCGACGACGTCTTCTCCGCCAACCCGCAGCGGGATTCCCAGCTTCTGGAAGTCGAGAGCAAGTTGCGGGTCCTGACGTCGCGCAACGTGCTGACCAAGGTCATCAACGGGCTCAACCTCACCGAAGACCCCGAGTTCAACCGCCCCGGACGGCTCGACGGGTTGCGCCGCCTCATCTCGTCGCCGACCGCGCCCGAAAACAGGCAATTGAGCGTGCTGCGCCAGCTCGAAAAGCAGATTACCGCGAACCGCGACGATGGCTCGTTCGTCGTCGTCCTTTCGGTGTGGACAGAAGACGCCGAGAAGTCGATCAAGCTGTCGAACGCGATCGTCTCGGCCTTTGAAGGCGAGTTGTTCAAATCCTCGTCGGATAGCGTCGGCCAGCTCGCAATCGGCCTCAACAGCCGGCTCGACGAACTGCGCCGCTCGGTGACGGAAGCCGAGGAGAAGGTCGAGCAGTTCAAGCGCCAGAACGACCTGCAATCGACCGCCGGCGAACTCACCAGCACCCGTATTTCCGGCGCTCTCGATACGCAGGTTCTCGACGCCCAGCAGCGGCTGATCCAGGCCGATACCCGCTATAAGCAGCTCCAGGCGGCCTATGCCGACAGGCGGGTTGCGAATTCGGCGGTGTTCGATTCTGCCAGCATGATCACCCTGCGCGCCAGCTATAGCGCGTTGCAGCAGCAGATCAGCTCGATGACGCTCGTCTACGGCAGCCGGCACCCGCGCCTCGTCGCTCTGCAGTCGGAGCTTGCTTCCGTCGACCGCGCGATCTCCGAGGAAGCCGCCCGTCTTCTCCAGTCCGCCAAGACCGATGTCGATCAGGCCAATAGCGCCCTTCAGGAACTGCGCCGCAAGTCCGACGCTTCGCGATCGACCGTGTTTACCGAAAACGACGCGCAGGTGCGCCTGCGCGAACTGGAGCGGGATGCCCGATCCAAGGCCGCCGTATACGAGACCTATCTGTCGCGGACGCACCAGATCAGCGAGCGTCAACAGATCGACACCAGCAATGTCCGGGTGATCTCGCCGCCGGTGCCGCCGCAGTCGAAGAGCTGGCCGCCGAGTTCGGTGCTGCTGCTGATCGGCGGGGCTTTCGCCGGCGCCATTTTCGGCGTGCTGATGGCACTCACACTCGGCCTGTTCGGCCATATGCGCGAAGCCGGCCGCGAGTTCGCCTGAACCTTCTACTTCTTCGGAACCAGCGCCTCGTGCAGTTCCGGCAGCCATGACTTGGTGGTGGGGTCCCAGGGGCCGAATTCGTGGGACGCGAAATCCCAGTAGGCCCAGCTCATGCCGCGTTTCTCGATCTCCTCCCGCATGATCCGCGTATAGATCACCCGGTCGGGATAATAGGCGAGCGAATTGGAGCCGAATTCCCCGACAAAGATCGGCCGGTCGTTCTTTTTCCCCCATTCGACCGCCATGTCGAGCGGCGTGCCGATCTCCTCGATCTGCGCCTTCTCGCAGCAGGATGTTCCAAGCCAGGGCCTGGATCCTTCGACCCAGCTGGCGCCCTGCATGGTGAATTTGAACGGTGCATAATTGTGTATGGTGACGATCAGGCGGCGGTCGTCTGGAGGCAGCGCCAGCTTTTCGAGCCCCCAGGCCGTGCTCCATTCCGCCGGATCGACAATCAGGAAGCGGTAGGGATTTGTC
Source organism: Neorhizobium sp. T6_25 (assembly GCF_002968555.1). NCBI lineage: Bacteria > Pseudomonadati > Pseudomonadota > Alphaproteobacteria > Hyphomicrobiales > Rhizobiaceae > Neorhizobium > Neorhizobium sp. T6_25. The sequence goes on along the minus strand of NZ_PVBL01000002.1, from coordinate 117,978 downwards.
TTGCGGATCACCGCAAGCGCCTTGGCGAGCAGATCGTTCCAGACCTCCTCCGTCTTGCCGTGCGGTTCGTTGTAGATCTCGAACAGCACCTTGTCGTTGGGCAGGCTCTGGTATCGCCGCGCCAGCTGTTCCCAGATCGCCAGAAAACGCTCGCGGCTCTTCTCCACGCCGATCGCGACCTCCTCCGCCTCCAGGGGATCGCCATCCATCTCATGATAGTGGTGGAAGTCGATAATGATGTTGAGGCCCCGGGACAGCGCGTTGTTGATCGCAAAATCGACCCGCTTCATGAAAGCCTCGTCGAGCTTGTAGGGTTCCGAAAGGGCCGCATGGCTGCTGAAGCGGATCGGCAGACGGATGGTCTGGAACCCGCCTTGCCTGACGGCCTCGAACAGCTCTGTGGAAAGCCTGCCTCCCCAAGCGCCTTCGCTCGGCGCCTCCAGCGTCCCCCCGAAATTGACCCCTCGCCCCAGCGCCTTGCTCTGCTCGGCCGCCGTCAATCCGGCAATTTCAGGGGCGTGGGCTTCCGCAAACGGCTTCAGCACGAAATTCTGCGCCTGCGCACCAGCAATTCCGAGTGCCATCAGCATGAGAGATCCGGCAAGCCGACAAAATATTTCCAGCATTCGAAGTCTCCACGGGCGCCTGCAAGCCTGCCAAGGATTGCAGGACGAGCGCAAGTTCTGGTTCGACACCGTCAAGGTCAAGCAAACCGGTTAAATTTATGCAGTTATGATGAATGGCCGAGATCTCGCGCTATCGCAGTCACGGCCCTCGAAGCCAGGCTTCTGCCGCTCTCGACGAACTTCGCAGCAGTGGCCGGCGGATATGGATGCTGGCGAGATTCTGCGGTTTCTGTTACGATTCGCGCGCGAACAGAACGCGGCGGCGGGTGGATGGCGAGAGACACGGACGAAGTTGCGTCTTCTGGAAATTTCGGCGCAAAGCTGCTGTTCTGCTGTGTCGGGTGCTTCTACTGGATCACCCTGACGCCTTTCGTCGACACCAGCCTCAACCCTGCCCTGGCGAAGCCTGCTCTCTGGAGCCAGCTGCTCGCCTATATGTTGTTCCTGATCGTGGTTGTCTACGCGATGACCCCGAGGGTGCGGAGCGTCATCTTCCAGCCCCGCCTGCTGCTTGCGTTGGTATTCGGGTGGCTGTTTCTGACCGCGGCGCTTTCGGTCGACCCGCTCGGTGCCGTCAGGCGCGTCCTGATTGCCCTCACCGTCTGCATCAGCGCCAGTGCATTTCTGATGCTGCCGAAGGGCGAGAGCCAGTTTGCTCGGCTTGCCGGGGGCGGCGTCATGCTGATCGTCGGCCTTTGCTATTTCGGCGTGCTGTTTCTCCCGAGGCTTGCCGTCCATCAGCTGACCGACTTTCTTGAGCCGCAGCATGCGGGGCTCTGGAAGGGAATTTACGTCCAGAAGAACGAGACCGGCGTCGTCATGGCGCTCTCCTGCTTCGTCGGCATCTATCTGATGTCGGCATGGTCCCGGATCATCGGACTGCTCCTGATCGCGGCAAGCTGCCTGTTCCTGCTGAAGACCGGCGCCAAGACCTCGACCGCCATGCTGCCCGGCATCTTCATCCTCAGCATTTTTTTTGAGCGCTGGCGCTGGATCCGCGTTCCCGTCGTCTTCGGCGGGGTCGGCCTGCTCAATCTGGCGACCGTCGGCGTGTCGACGATTGCGCCGCTGCGGGAGATTGTCGCGGCAACCGGGATCGATACCACCTATACGGCACGCGCCGACATCTGGCGGCTGGCACTCGATGCTATTGCACAGCAACCGATCACCGGTTATGGCTTCGGCTCTTTCTGGGGGGCGGAGAGCCTCGTCAACAGCGACATGCGCAGCTTGAACTGGGCCGTGCGTGCGGTGGATGCCCACAATGCATATGTCGATGCCGCCATGAACGCCGGCATACCGGGATTGATATTGATGGTGATATGGGTCTTGGCTACTCCCCTTAAAAATCTGGCGGCAATCGACGCCGCAAAGAACTTCACGCCGCTCACGAGGCTTTTCTTGAGGATCTGGCTTTTCTCGATCTTCCTCGCCTGCCTCGAAAGCGTGTTCCTCGCCCGGTCGGGGCCTATCTGGTTCACGATGATGGTTGCTATGTTCGGCCTTGGTTACCAGGCCCGCTACCGCATCATAGCCTCGAGGAAGGCCGAGCCCGCCTATGGACCAGCGTACGCCTGAAATGTCCGAGCAAGCACCGGTAAAACAGCGGCAGCGGACGTCCGCCTTCGGCATCGAGTTCTCCACCTGGGACGCAGGCAGGATCGTCGATACGATCGTCTCCGAACCGGTGCCGGCCGGCGAAGGCCTGCGGCTGCTGGTGACCGCCAATCTCGATCACATCGTGCAGCTGAACAGGAACCCCGCCTTCAGGGCCGCCTATGACAAGGCCTGGCTGACCACCGTCGACGGTGCCCCCGTCCTCCTCTATGCGCGGTTGCGCGGGCTTGCCGTTCCCGGCCGCATCACCGGCGCCGACCTGTTTCCCGAGATCATCGAGCGCCTCAAGCCGGGCACCCACCGGCCCCTGCTCCTATGCTCGAGCGAAACCACGGCAGCGATTCTCGACAACAAGCTGAAGGCGCTCGGTTTTTCCGAGCATGGCATCGTCACTGCCCCTCCGGCTTTCGAGCAGAATGAGACCTTTGGACGCGAATTGGTGGCGATGCTCCGGGAAAGACGCGTCACGCATATCTTCTTCGGCATTGGCGCCCCGAAGTCCGAGATCTGGATGGACAAGCACCGCGCCGACCTTCCCGATTGCTACGGCTTCGGTTTCGGCGCCGGGCTGGATTTTTATGCCGGCGTCAAATCGCGTGCTCCGGTCTTCCTGCGGAAAGCCGGGCTGGAATTTCTCTGGCGCGTCGCGACGGAACCGCGCCGCCTGGCACGGCGATATTTCGTCACGTCCTGGGCATTCTGCTGGGCCGTCTACAAGGATCTGACGGCGGACCGCCCCGACACGGACAAGACCCGTTAGGCGACCCCGATCCGCTTCAGCGTATCGATCACCGTCTCCACCTTGATGCCGCGCCGGCGCACCTTGTCGACCACCTGCGAGAAGAAGGCCGGCGAACAGCCTATATTCGTCGGGTCTTCGCGCACATCGTGGGTATAGAAGATCAGCCAGCCGCAGCGCCGCTCGACATCGTCCAGCATCCTGTCGATCGAAGCGGAATCGTTGCTGCAGTCATAGAGTTCCTGCGCTTTCAGATGGGCAAGATCGATGAGGCCGGAATTGGTGCCGACCTTGATACCGCGCAGGCCCGGATAGTGATGCATCAGCGCCAGCTTGGACGGGACCGAAATCATCCCGAAAGGATAGGCGAAGGAAACCGGCTTTGCGGAACCTACGATCCGGGCGATTTCCTCGTCGTTTCGTCTGACATCGGCCATCAGGTCGCGACGGGGCGTTTTCTGGACATTGATATGGCCATGGGTGTGACCGCCGATCTCGTGTCCCCTGTCCGAAAGTGTCGCGACCATCTCCTCATCGACGATCAGCTGGCCGTTTTCGACGCGCTGCATCAGGCCGCTTGCAAGATAGAACGTGCCGAGCATGCCGGCATCCTCAAGAGCGGGCGCCGCATTTTCGAAGACCGAGACAGGAAAGTCGTCGAACGTGAAAGCAACCACAGGCGCATCCAGCTTCAACAGGTGCGGGCGAAAATATACGTGCCGCCCGATCTTGCGGGATACTCCCGCCAGTATCTCGGAACCGGACATCTCCCAGAGTTTCGGCTTTGTCATCTACCCCCATCCATTGCAGTCGGATCTCCCAGAGCTTCAGTACATAATCTCAAATACTTACGGTTGTCTCAATCTCCGGCGCCGCAGAAACGGCATTTCCCGCGATCCCCGCCGCCTGAAGAAGATGGATGAACCTTTCGGCCGATTTCTCGACGCTGAACTCCGCAGCGCGGGCCTGAAGAACCGCGCTTTCGGGCGGCTGTTCGAGCGTCATCGCCATGGCCTGCGCAAGCGCGGTCGCATCACCGACCGGCACCAGCCGCCCAAGCCTGCCGTCCTGGAGGATCTCACGCGGACCGTAGGGCGCGTCCGTCGCGACGACAGGTACGCCGCAGGCCATGGCCTCGATCAGGGCGTTCCCCAGCCCCTCGTGCGAGGAGGACGATACGAAAAGCGAAGCCTGCGACACGATCGACAACGGGTCCGGATTGTGTCCCGGCAAACTGACATCCTGCGATAGATTTAGCGCTTCGACCAAAGCCTCCAGATTGCCGCGTTCGTCGCCTTCCCCGACAATCGTCAGCCGCGCGGCCCGCATCCGCCGGAGCTGCGCAAAGGCCTCGATCAGCGTCGCATACCCCTTTTCCGGAGAGAGCCTTCCGACCGAGACGATGTGGCCCGGTTCCGGGGCGTGGCCCAGTTGCTCGATCCGCTTCCGCATCTGCGGTGTCAGCACGGCATTGGTCCCGAGATTGGCGACTTTCGCGGCCGGCACGCCAAAACGGTCGATGAGGTCGTTTCGCGCACCGGCCGTCAGCGTCAGGACCAGATCGGCGCGCGGGTAGGCAAACCGGATCAGCCTGTAGGCCAGCCGGTTCTGCCAGTAGGGATCGCCGGTTCGCGCCTGCAGGGGGCTTGCCACCTCGCGCAGGACAATCGACGGCCGCGTTTCCCTCGCAAGCCCTCGCGAGGCCAGGATCACCAGGACATTCGCCGCCGCCTCGGAAGACACAAGCGCCCTCGGACGCCCCGTGACCAGCAACCTTCGCAATGCGGCGGGCGCAAAGGCGAGGCGCAGTTTGCGGCCGTTGCCGAGATCGATGACGGGCACGTCGGCGCGGATCAGGTCTCGCAACGGCCCCGAACTCTGAAGCGTAACGATTGCGCTCGGAAATCCCTGGCCCTGCAGTTCGTTTGCCAGCAGGATGGCGTCGCGTTGGGCACCGCCGCCATCGAAACCACGCACGAGAAAGCAGATTCGGGCTGCGACCGGATCAACAATCCGAGAGCTATTCATAATCATCACATGCCCTATGATTATTGCGTTTGTTCCTGCTAAGGAAGGATCTACGTCACTCCCGGCGATCGGGCCTACCCTAGAGGGTTAGCGGTTAATTCTGACCAAATGCATATTATTGGGCGACGAAATTGAGCGATAGACATGCCTCGGTGTATTTAGCCTCGCGGGCGACCTCGGCCATCATCAATCTCGTGTCGGTTTCCATCTTCACGCGCATGACCAGCGCCGAAGTGTACGGCCAATATATCGTCGGGTTTTCGATATGCATGATGGTCTACAGCCTGGGCGTCCAGTGGATCGTATTCGCCCATTTCGGACGATACGACCCGAAGGAGGCCGATCGGCTCGCAGGTGCGCTGCTGCTGGTTTCAGGGGTGGTGATGTTGCCGGCGATCGGCTTCATATACCTGTTCTACCTGTTTGGAACATTGCATGCCGATGTTGCCGTCAGCAGCAGCCTGCTGGTGGTTTGCTTCACCTTGTATTTCGTCGCCGTCGAAATCAGCCGCGCCCACCTTCTTGTCCGGCTCGTTGCAATCGCGACCATCGCCCGTGCAGTCTTCTCGCTGTTGTTCGGTTATATCGCCGTCCTCGAATTCGACACGCCCGGCGCATTGCTGGCAGGCGTGGGGCTAGGTTATGCGCTGGGCTCCGTGCCGGTTTTCCGGCATTTCAGCCGCACCATATGGGCGTCCGGCTTTGTCTGGCCCCGGAGCAGCGACGTGCGGCGGATGTGGCGTTACGGCTGGCCGCTTGCCATCGCCTTCGGCGCCTCGGCCGCCGCCATGAACGTCGACCGGCTGCTGCTGGCGGGCCTCTACAATACCAGCACCGTCGCTCCTTACGGGACCGTACTCGACCTGATGAAGCAGACGTTCCTGGTCTTGGCCGAGGCGATCAGCGCAGGATATATTTCGAGCGCCAAGAACTTCCATACGGAGGGGAAAGGGACCGAAGCGCGGCATACTCTCAAGCGCGCCTTCATCACGCATTGCTATATCGTCATTTTTGGCACCGCATCTTTCATCCTGCTCGGCGACGTCATCTTCGGGATCCTGCTTGCTCCGAGCTATCTGCCGGTCGTCACCCAGATCATGCCGATCCTGCTCGTCGCGAATGCCATTCTCGTCATGCGCGCCCACTATTTCGGTCAGATCATTTATTTCAGCGGGACGACCAACCTGGAACTGGTCGCGTCTGTCGCGATGCTGGCGGTCACCGGAACGTTGAGCTACCTGCTGATCCCCTCATATGCGGCAATGGGCGCCGCCATCGCCTTCACGCTTGGGCAGGCGGCGGCGCTGTTGATCTGCCTGGTCTACGCGTCGGGAAACCTGCGCATGCCTCTCGACCTGCCCCGCGGGGGCCTGCTGCTGGCTCTCGGCATAGCTGTGGTCGCCGTCGGCAAAGGTGTCCAACTCCTGGCGGAAGAGCCGGCTGCAAGCGCCATCAACTTCGTCCTGATCGGCATCGCCAGCGCCTATATCGCGCTGCGCTGGAACCTGTTCGACGCCCGCTCGCTGCTTCAGCGGTTTTATCCGCGACGCGGTTAGACGCCGCTCTCGGAGTGCAGGAAATTCGTATAGCGCTCCAGCATGAGCTCACGACTGTGATGCTCACGGTGCAATCGCGCAAAATCGTTCCGAAGCTGCGCAGCGGGATAATTCGCAGCGAGATCTCTGACCGCATCGGCAAGGCTGGCCGGATCGCAGGGCGGATGGAACCGCGTCATGGCTGCGTTGTCATGCCCGTCGCCGATGCACAGCACCTCCCGCAGAACCGGGAGATCCGACGCGACGACCGGCAGCCCGGCCATCGAAGCCTCCACCCCGGCAAGGCCGAAAGTTTCCCAGATCGACGGGAACACATAGATATTTCCCGCCGCCAGGATGTCGCCGAGCGCATCCCGCTCGATCGAGCCGACCAGATGGACGCGCTCCGCCACACCCAGAGTGCGCGCTTTGCCCTCCAGAGCCTCCCGGTTCGGGCCGTCGCCGGCGATGATCAGGTGCATGCCCGGCAACGTCCCGAGCGCCTCAATCAGGACTGCGTGATCCTTCTGATCCACCAGCCTCCCGGTCGCGACCAGCACGAAAGCATCTGGCGCAATGGAAAGGCGCTGCCGCCAGTCGACCGCTGCGCGAGCCGGCGGAATGGGATCGACACCATGCGGGATCAGAATGAACCGTCGCCGGTAGGCAGCGGGCCATTTGCCGAACGATGCGCTGGTGGACACGGAATTCGATACGAAATGGGTGAATATCCCGGCCGATCCGAACAGCCAGTCAAGTGCCTTCCAATGCCGGCGAATACCCTCCGGCGCTGCGGTGTGATGGGCGGCACGCACCGGCACGCGGCCTAAAAAGCCGAAAAAGCCGCCGAAGACGGAGGCCGCAGCCTGGTAGGTGAAGATCGCGTCGTATTTTCCCGACAGGATGGTCCAGCCAAGGCGTGCAAGATTGCGAAGCGTGGCGACCGTTCCATGACCGGTGTCGAGAGGCAGCGTCTGCACCTCGAAACCGCGGGCGTGCAAGCCGGTCTCCACCATCTGCACAAGGGTACGCACGCCCCCCATCTTGTCATGGGTTACGAGTTGGAGAATCCGCTTCCCCGAAGGAATTAGGGTATCGGCAGCTTTTGGAAAAGCTGAGCTGAATTCGTGCCTCATGCGCCGGACCCTAGAGCTGAAATCTTAAAATCTGTGCAGGGAGATCGTTCAGATTTCTCCTATCCGACTTTTCGCGGATCAAAAACTCGCCTGCGCGGTTCTACCCTTTGAGTGAAAACAAGAAGCAGGAGGCAGACATCATGGCCAAAGCGAGTTCGAAGCGGATGGGCGCGGGAGCGCAGGGGAAAAACAGCGGAAACGGGGCAATGACGGAGATCGACAAGGCGGCCCTTCCCGAAAACAAAGTTCTGTCGAACCGGGACAAGGCACAGCATTCGAGGGAGCGCGGACTGGATAGCAAAACGGTGCAGACCGAACAGTTTCACGACCACGGGGCGAACCATCTTAAGGATTGAAAAACCACTTACATTCACGACTGCTTGAGAACGGATTTCGAGCAACCCACTGCTGCGCCCATCCGGCTTTCCTCCCTTGCAAAGTGGAAGAGAAGTAGTAGTCTTTGGCTATCGCCGGCTTAAAAACAAGCGCGCGCCGGCAACTGGAAGACAGGAAGCGCTTTCGCCACCATTTGGGAGGCTGAAAAGATGAATGCAGCAGTCCTGACCAACACTTTCGAACCGACGGAACTGGCATTTCTCCAACGCCTGTTCGACGAGATCTGCGCGGAGCGTGGACTTGCCGGCGGCAGCCTCGCCGCAAACGATCTCGCAGCACAGATCATTCAGCTTTATCAACAGGGCGTACGCGATCCGCGAGATTTGCAGATCCATCTGGATCCGGATGCACCCTTGAGAACCTGACATCCCCTGCCAGCCGCCATCGCAGCGGCTGGCCGCCGCCCCATCGCTTCGCCCCTTACCTCTTGGCCATCAGGTCTCGTTCGTCACGCATCAGGAATATGCGGGTGATGGCGTCGAGATTGGCTTCCAGCCAGTTGGCCATGGCGATCTCTTCGCCAAGAATGCGTTCGAAAACCGTCTTCGCCTCCATCTCATCCAGCTCGTCGGCCGCGGCAATCAGGACCCGGTAGCTGGCGATTTCCATGTGCTCGAAGGCGTAACTTGCCATCGCTCCCTTGACGACCTCGTCACTGGTCAACATGCCGCCGACGCCCTGCGCCTTGGCCGCCAACTTTGCGGCGATGTCCTTGATCGCCGACACGCCGCCGGTTGCCGAAAAATGATCGAGGAGCGTCTTCAGCGCCTGGGCGTGTTCCTCCGTCTCGTGCAGGTGCTGCACGATGCGGGTCTTGAGGTCGGGATAGCTCTCGATCCGCCGGGATTGGGCGGTAAGCGTCGTGATCGCCTGTTCCTCCATGGCATGGGCGGCTCGTAGCCACGCGAGGAAATTGTCTCGGGCATGGGTCATTCGCTTCTCCTCGCAAACTGGTTGCCCAAATCGATTGCTTTGGGGAACGCAAGCCAGCCTGATTCAACCCCTGAAAGCAGGCGAAGTTCCTCTTCGCCTCGAAGTCTGGAACATTGCCGCCGTTTGCGAATTGTCCAGTAGCAAAATCACGAGCCACAGAAGCGAAGATCATGTCACGCGAGATGAGGGCAAATTCCATCATCGGAGGGATCACCATAGTGCTCCTCCTGATGGCTGTCGGCTATTATTTCACCGGCAGGTCGGATGATACGGCGCAGGTTCCGGCACCTCCTGCGACCAGCGACAGGGCGCAGACGCCGGCTCCGGGAACAGACCCGACCAGCACCGGCTCCACCAACCGTTAGGGCCAGTTTGCGAGGAACAATCGACATGCCGGGCGGTTGTGAGATGAGTAACAGGGAGTTTTCCATGATACCCGATCCTCGCGAACCAAGTGAACGACCGCCCATGCCGGCGCCCATCTGGAAGCCGGACCCGCCGATCGACGAACCGGAACCGGATCGGCTGCCGGATGAGACGCCGTTGCCCAATCCCGACGAAAATCCCAATCCGCCAGTCTATATGCCGCCCGGCAATCTGGCCTCCAGTTGAAGAGGTACCGGCGCGAAACCGCCGGTAGATCGATTATGAACATCCATGGCCATACACGTGCAGAGCACAGGCAAGCGCAGGAAGAGAGCCGACGGAACCCCACGACGGGCGGGCTCTGGAAGCTGATGGGTGCTGCAGCTCTCATCCTTCTCGTGCTTATCGTCGCAATGGAAGTCTTCAGAGACGGCAACAACAATTTCATCGCACCCAGCCCGGCTCAACAGACCGTTATCGAGTAGCGCCCTCACCTTCCACTCCATCCGGCCACTCCATCCGGCTATGGGCGGGAATACAGCCTTGGAACAAAGGACAAAATCCGCGCGTTCATCTGCCATTCCATGATGAGGTGGCCAGGTGGATGTAACGACGCAATCGATCCCGACCCGAGACACGGGATTCCCATTCGAACCCATCATCCGGCCCGGCCGGAATGCCTGGCGAAGAGCGAAGGCGGAAAAGCTCGCCTTCCTGATCGACGGCGAAGACTATTTTCGACGGCTCGATCAGGTCTTGAGGCTGGCGGAACGTTCTATCTTCATCATCGGGTGGGATTTCGATCCGGACATCGTCCTTCGTCCGCGCGACCCAGACGGCGAAACGCTCGGTGCTCTGCTGCGCAAGATTGTCGAGGAAAAGCCCTCGCTTGAAATCCGCATCCTGGTTTGGGGCATGGGGCCTGTCTATTCCGGCAAGAGCCTCAAAATGTTCGGCAAGATGGATTGGAAGGACCATCCGCGCATCTTCCTGAATTTCGATTTCGAACATCCGCTGCGCGCCAGCCATCATCAGAAAATCGTCGCGATCGACGACCGGACCGCCTTCCTCGGCGGCATCGACCTGACCGCCCGCCGCTGGGACGACCGCAGCCATGCGATCGACAACCCGCTGCGCCGGGCGCCCGACGGAACCACCTATGGCTCCGTCCACGACATACAGGCGATCGTGACCGGCGATACGGCAAAGCTGATCGGCGACGTCGCACGCCGTCGGTGGAAAAAGGCGACCCGCCAGGTCCTTTCACCCCTCGATATGCCAGGCAAAAATCCCTGGCCGGCAGACCTGGAACCGGCGCTGACCGACTGCAACACCGGCCTGGCGCTCACCGAGGCGTGGAAATGGAAGGGCCATCGCGGCCACCGCGAGGCGATCCGGCTGACCCATGACGCGCTGAAGGCGGCCAAACACCACCTCTATATCGAGACGCAATATCTCGCCTCCTTCGGCGTGGCGCGCACCCTCGCCAAACGGTTGAGGAAAGCCGACGGCCCGGAAATCCTGGTGATCGTCACGTGCGAATCCCATGGCTTCCTGGAAAAGCTGATGATGGGCCACAACCGCAACCGGCTGATCCGTCGCCTCAAGCGCGCAGATCGTTATGGGCGTCTGCGGGTTTTCTTTGCCGCGGTTTCCGACGGCAACGGTGGCGAGCAGGAGATCATCGTTCATTCCAAGCTGATCATCGTCGACGACCAGTTCGTGCGGGTCGGCTCTTCCAATCTCAACAACCGCTCCGAAGGGCTGGACACCGAGGCGGACCTTGCGATCGAAACGTCGGACCCGGCGGGCCGGCAGGCGATCGCCGCGCTCCGCAACGAGCTGATCGCCGAACATCTCGACGCCCAACCGGCGGAAGTTGCGCGGATCGTCGCGGAAACCGGCTCCATTCTGGCGGCCGTCGACCGGCTGAACTTCAAGCCGCGCGGCCTGCGAAGCTACGACGTCGATGCGGACAAAGGCGAAACGGAATCTCTGGTCGGCACGGGGATCATCGACCCGAAACAGCCCTTCTGGCCGATTCCGGAAATCAAGGCTGGTCTCAGGCGGCTTTTCGCCCGCCTGTCACATCACCGTCTGCTCTAGGAACTTGCCGCCCCGATGACGATAATAAGCCTCGGCGACGAGAAATGTCGGCACCCCGACCGTGAGCGGCACGAAAAAATAGAGCACGCGGAAGGCGATCAGCGCACCGATCGACGCGGATGTCGGCAGTATCCCGAGCATGGTCGCCTCCAGCACACCGAGCCCGCCCGGCACATGGCTGAGCAGCGAGGCTATGTTGGCGGTGACATAGGCGCTGGCCACAGCCAGGTAACCGGCATCGGTAAAGCTTGCGAGAAGCTGCTGGATGGAAGCCGTGACGCAGGCGAAGTTCAGCGTGCCAATGACGATCTGGCCGAGCGCAAGCTGTATCGCCGGCGGTTCGAACCGCCAGCTGCGCACGACGAGAGGACGGCGCACGAAGGCGCAGATCAGCAGATACGCGGCAGGGCCGGCCAGGCAGAAAATCCCGGCCACAAGCCGCGCCGGTCGGTCGAGGCCGAGCAGGTCCGCCGCGTCGCCGGGCTGGAGCAGCAGCGCCAGTCCGGCCAGCGTTCCGAGACCGAGACCGACGGTCACCCCGCAGAAGACGATGACCTTGGCGATGTCCTCGCCGGTCAGACCCCAGCGCGTGTAGAACCGGTAGCGCACGGCACCGCTGCTGAGCGCGGAAAGCCCGACATTGTGACCGATCGACAGCGCCGTGAAGGATGCGAGCGAGGTCTGCCGCAAGAGAAGCGGCTTGCCCGCATACCGCACGGCAAGCGCATCGAAGCCGCCGAGGCAGAGATAGGAAAGGACGACGAAGAAAAATGCGGTCGCGAGCCGGAAAGCGGCGATCGACCGGACCGATTCCTCGATCTCGTCGACCGTGTAGCGGCCAAGACTGCGATAGACGAGGAAGGCCGCCAGGCAGATCGCAGCGCCGATCAGAAACTTGAGCAGATGGCGTCTGGCGATCATGGTCCCTCTCGTAAACGGCAGTATAACAATGGGAACGAAACCGGGACCGAGGTGTTCCCAGCTCCATGACTGATCAGACATCGCCAGCCAAGGCCGGCCCCTCCCCGGCCCCGGCTTCGAAGACAAGGCATCGCCTGAAAATTCTCAGCTATAATGTGCATAGCTGCATCGGTACCGATCGCCGGCTCGACCCCGCCCGGGTGGCTGAGGTCATCGCGGCCTTGGAACCCGATATCATCGGATTGCAGGAATTGGATGTCGGCCGCAGCCGCACCGGCGGGATAGACCAGGCGCACGCGATTGCGTCTCTTCTTCAGATGCAATCCCATTTCCACGCTGCACTCAACGTCGCCGAAGAGCGTTACGGCGATGCGATCCTGACGGCCCTGCCGGCAAGAATGGTCAAGGGTGCCGGCCTGCCCTCGCATGGGGAGCAGCGCGGCGCCGTCTGGGTGGAAATAGAGGTCGGCGAGCACAAGCTGCAGGTCTTCAATACCCATCTCGGCCTGCTGGGCGGCGACCGGATGCGCCAGATCGGCGAGATCCTCGGGCCGTCCTGGATGGGGGCACCGGATTGCCACGGCAAGCCGAAGATCCTGATCGGCGATTTCAACGCCACTCCCGTGACCGCGACCTACAAGGCCGTCGCCCGCCAGATGGCGGACGTGCCACTCCTGAGCGGGGGCAGGCCCAAAGCCACCTTCCCGTCGCGTCTGCCGCTTTTGAGGATCGACCACGTGTTCGCCTCCAGCGAAGTCACACCGATCGCGACGCAGGTCGTATCGACCCCGCTTTCCCGCCGGGCCTCCGATCATCTGCCGCTTCTGGTGACTATCGAACTCTGATCCTCAATGGCTGAGGGTGCGGCTGAGCCGGTGAGCCTCCTTCAGAAGGCGCACCACGTCCTGGTCGGTCGTTTCCCTGAAGTCGCCGTAGTGCAGGCTGACGGCCTCCATACGATCCGGCGCCGACAGGCAGACGATATCGTCCACCTCTTCCTGCAGGGATTCCAGCAGTTGGCGCGGCGCGACCGGCACCGCGATCCGGATCGACGCAACCCCCATGTCTTTCAGCGCATGAATGCCGGCGCGGATCGAGACGCCGTTCGCAATCCCGTCATCGACGAGAATGACGTCCCGCCCCGTGTGATCATGCTCGCTCGGCTCGTCCTCGCCGAAATACATACGGTGGCGGCGCTCGATTTCGGCAAGCTGATGTTCGCGCTCGGCCGCGAGATAGCCTGGCGGCACATGGAAACGACGGGCGGCGTCCTCGTCGACGACCACGTGCGGCTCCCGCCCATCGACGACAGCGCCGATGCCATATTCGGGATGACCGGGCGCACCGATCTTGCGAACGATAAGGAGATCGAGCGGCAGGCCGAGCCGCTGGGCGACTTCGAAGGCCACGGGCACGCCGCCACGCGGCAGCGCCATCAGGATCGGATCGGGCGGCAACGTCGCCTGCATGGCTTCCGCCAATTGCCTTCCGGCATCCTCGCGATCGGCAAAGGTTGGGCTTAGACCGAACATATCATCCTCCCAGGATGGCGCGGTAACATCTGCCACCGCACTCGTTTCTTATGCCAGCCCGACCGTATCATATCACCGGGCGGGCGTCCGACAACCGTGAGGATGGGGTTCGGGTTCCGTGCTCTCCAAAAGAGTCAGGAGCGCTTGCCCTTGTGGTGTTCGCTTTCCTGGTTGCGGCCGCGAACGATCGATGGGTCGTCGTGGAGGGAACCTTCCGCGGCCCGCATGTCCAGGTTATCGCCGCGGCGGAATGCATCCCTGGCCGCTTCGCTCCGCTGCAGGTCGGGGCCGGGATCGAACTCCTTCGGCGCATTGGCGGTATTTTCCCGCTTTTCGATGATGTTGCGTTGCTGCTGGTGGGTTTTGTTGCCTTGCATGATCTATCCTCCTTGAGAGGTCATTTGTTCGCCCGGCCGCGTTGGTTGGGATCGACGCCGCCGAAACGGGTGGTGTCGTTACCGACATCGCCTTCCTCGGTATTGTCGCCGGCGATCTCGTCGGCGCCGGTGAAGCGGTTCAACCCTTTCGACTGGCCGATACCGGGATCCTCCTTGAGGTCGGCATCGCTGGGCTTGCGGGTCTTGAAATGTTTGGATGTGGACATGATCGTCCTCCTTGGCTCAGGGACCGCGGTCTCGGCCGCGGCCTCAGTGTTTCGTGCTGGACACGAATTTGTTGAACCGGCTGGTTTTGCCGGCTTCCGTTTCTTCCTGGAAAAGGAAGACAAGCTTGTTCTCATCGAAGATCGAGAAGAAGTCGTCCCATTCGATTTCCTCCAGGGATTCTTCCGGCTTCCCGAAATCGACGCGCAGAATGCCGCCTTCCTTAGCGCCCTTCACCCGGGCCGGATGGCCGCCGCGTTCCTCGATCCATTGCCGGATTTCCTTGTGATCGGTGGTTTCTACGGCTTTGCTCATGGTGCTTTTCTCCTTTCCGTACCTGCTTGCCGAACCGGGACCGCCACCGAAGGTTCCGCGCCAAAACAAGCGAAGGGGGAACAAAACTGATGATCATGGGTTCAACGCGGGTCGGTCGCATGACCTCCACGCGGCCGACATTGTCATAAGTACCCTCCCCAACTTGGCGCTTCCCCTCACCGGGAAGCGCCTTTTCGTTCACTGCGGCGGTTCAACGCAGGGCCGCGGCATCCGGGCGCGCGGCATTGATGCGCATTGATCTCTTGACGCCCTCCGCCGATTGTCATCCGATGAGATGGACGGGCTTCCGGCCCCCGCCAGAAAAGGGATGACGCCATGTTCGAGACCTTCGACGCGACGCTGCTGGCGCGCATGCAGTTCGCCTTCACGGTCTCGTTCCACATCATTTTTCCCGCGTTTTCGATCGGGCTGGCGAGTTATCTCGCGGTGCTGGAAGGTCTTTGGCTGTGGAAGAAACAGGTCGTCTATCTGGAGCTGTTCGACTTCTGGAAGACGATTTTTGCGCTCGCCTTCGGCATGGGCGTCGTCTCCGGTATCGTCATGTCCTACCAGTTCGGCACGAACTGGAGCGTGTTCTCCGATAAGGTCGGCCCGGTCATCGGCCCGCTGATGGGTTACGAAGTGCTCTCGGCATTTTTCCTGGAGGCAGGCTTCCTCGGCATCATGCTATTCGGCCGCAACCGCGTCGGGCCTGGCCTGCATTTCTTCGCGACGCTGATGGTCGCGGTCGGCACGCTGATCTCGGCGACCTGGATCCTTTCCGCAAACTCCTGGATGCAGACGCCGCAGGGTTTTGCGATGAACGACAAGGGCCAGTTCATCCCCGCCGACTGGTGGGCGGTCATCTTCAACCCGTCCTTTCCCTATCGCCTCGTCCACATGGTGCTCGCCGCCTATCTGACCACCGCGCTGGTGGTCGGCGCGGTCGGCGGCCTGCATCTTCTGCGCCGCACCGCCCCCTTGCGCGCTGGCACGATGTTCTCGATGGCGATGTGGATGCTGACAATTGTCGCCCCGATCCAGATCTTTGCCGGCGACCAGCACGGCCTCAACACGCTGGAACACCAGCCGGTCAAGGTCATGGCGATGGAAGGCCATTACCAGAGCCATCCGGACGGCGCGCCACTGATCCTCTTCGGCCTGCCGAACCACGCCGAACAACGAATCGACTACGCAATCGAGATCCCGAAGCTCTCGAGCCTCATCCTGAAACACAGCCTCGATGCGCCGCTCAAGGGCCTCGATACCGTACCGCGCGAATTGCAGCCGCCGGTGCCAATCGTGTTCTGGTCCTTCCGCATCATGGTTGGCCTCGGCTTCGCGATGCTGGGCCTCGGCCTCTGGAGCCTGTACTGTCGATGGAAACGCCGCCTCTACACCTCCGAATGGCTGCACCGGGCCGCGATGGTCATGGGACCTGCCGGCTTCGTCGCCGTGCTCGCCGGCTGGGTGACGACCGAGGTCGGCCGCCAGCCCTATACCGTCTACGGCCACCTGTTGACCGCAAATTCCGTCTCGCCGATCGCGGCAGCCGCCGTGGGCTCCTCGCTGGTCGCCTTCATCATCGTCTATTTCCTCGTCTTCGGCGCCGGCACCTTCTATATCCTGCGGCTGATGTCCCGCCTGCCGCGCGATCCGAGCGGCGATCTCGGCGAAGGCCCGATCCGAACCGCTGGCATCACGCCGGCCCCGCATGCCGCAACGCTCCCTGCAGGAGGCCGTCATGGTCATTGACCTTCCCTTCATCTGGGCGGCCATCATCGCCTTTGCGGTGCTTGCCTATGTCATCCTCGACGGGTTCGACCTCGGCGTCGGCATCCTCTTCCCGCTGTTTCCGGAAAAGCGCCATCGCGACGTGATGATGAACAGCGTCGCCCCCGTCTGGGACGGCAACGAGACTTGGCTGGTACTCGGCGGCGGCGGGCTAATGGCAGTCTTTCCGCTCGCCTATGCGACGATCCTGCCGGCACTCTATGCACCTATCATCGCCATGCTGCTCGGACTGATCTTTCGAGGCGTCGCCTTCGAATACCGCTGGCGCACCGGCCGGGCGCAATATCTCTGGAACTGGGCCTTTGCCGGCGGCTCATTCATGGCGGCGTTGGCTCAAGGGATCGCGCTCGGGGCGCTGGTGCAGGGCATTCCGGTTGCAAACCGCGCCTATTCCGGCGGCTGGTGGGATTGGCTGACTCCGTTTTCGATCGCCACCGGCCTTGCGGTCGTCATCGGTTACGCACTACTCGGCTCGACCTGGCTGGTGATGAAAACGACGGGCGACCTTCGCGACAAGGCCCGCAGCCTTTCCTATATCGCCGCCCTCGCGACGCTCGCCGCCATGGGCGTCTTCAGCCTCTGGACGCCGTTCCTCGAGCCGCTCTATCTGAACCGCTGGTTCTCCTGGCCGACCGCGATCTTCAGCGTCATCGTACCCCTGCTGGTTCTCGGCTGTTTCCGGCTTCTGCTCACGGGCCTGAAAAACAACCGCGACAGCCGGCCCTTCCTTGCGGCGCTCGGCCTTTTCATACTGGGTTACGCCGGC
This sequence comes from Neorhizobium sp. T6_25, assembly GCF_002968555.1. Lineage (NCBI taxonomy): Bacteria > Pseudomonadati > Pseudomonadota > Alphaproteobacteria > Hyphomicrobiales > Rhizobiaceae > Neorhizobium > Neorhizobium sp. T6_25. The sequence continues at coordinate 100,566 of NZ_PVBL01000002.1, read as the reverse complement.
ATCGGCATCAGCTTCTATCCCTATATCGTGCCGACATCCGTGACGATCTGGGATGCGGCGGCCCCCGACGAAAGCCTCGGCTTCCTGCTGGTCGGCGCGCTGATCTTGGTGCCGCTGATCCTTGCCTATACGAGCTATGCCTATTGGGTCTTCCGCGGCAAGGTCGACCCGGAAGAGGGTTATCACTGATGGCGGGCGGCGAAACCTTCAGGCGGCTCGCCTGGTTCGTGGGTCTCTGGGTGGCCGGAGTCGCGACTGTCGGCACCGTCGGTCTGGTCATCAAATTCTGGCTCGGCGCCTAGCGCCGGGTCAGCGCCACCACATAACGCGCCGGCTCCGTGCCCGGATTGAAGAAGACGCAATCGGCAGGGGTCCCGAGCAGAAGGCAATCGCCTTCGGCGAGATGATGCATCACCGACCCCTCCCGAAAATCGAGCCGGCCTGACAGAACCCAGATCTGCTGGTGCTGGAAGGCGAAGGCGGATGCCGGATAGGGCACGCGCACGCCTGATGGCAGCGAAACATCCAGAAGCTCCATTGGGGAATTCGCCGGAGAGACGGCGCGTCGCGTATAACCCGTCTCCGGATCGGTCCAGACCGGCTGTTCCGCCTGCAGCGCAACGCGCTCCTGCGCCCGCTCGGCAAGCGCCAGCAGTACCGAAAGCGGCAGGCCGAAGGCGCCAGAGAGCCGGCCGAGCACCGTCGCCGTCGGGCTTGCCTCGCTGCGCTCGATCTTGCTGATCATCGCCTTGGAGACGCCCGAGCGTTCGGCAAGCTCGGCCAGGGACCAGCCTCGCGCCTCCCGCTCGATCTTCAGCCGCGTGGCGATCGCCTGGACCGGGTCGTTCTCCATCTGCTGCAAGCGGCTTGCCTTTCGATAATCGTCTTCTATAGTGGACGATGGCATCCTATAAGAGACAAGCCTTGTCGGCAATGGGGACTTCAGAGGGAAGATCGTGACACGCGAAATCCGTTTCAACGCCTTCGACATGAACTGCGTCGGCCATATCCAGCAGGGGCTCTGGGCACATCCGCGCGACCAGTCGCACCGCTATGCGCAGCTGCGATACTGGACGGACTATGCGAAAAGGCTGGAAGCGGGCATGTTCGACGGCATATTCCTCGCCGACGTTCTCGGCGTCAACGACGTCTTCGGCGGCAGCAATGCGGCAGCGCTGAAGGGTGCGGTACAGGTGCCGGTCAACGATCCGCTGCTGCTGGTGCCGGCCATGGCAGCCGTCACCGAACATCTCTCATTCGGCGTTACCGCCAACCTCACCCACGAACCGCCTTTCGTCTTCGCGCGCCGCATGTCGACGCTCGATCACCTGACGGGCGGCCGGATCGGCTGGAACATCGTCACCGGTTATCTCGACAGCGCCGCAAAGGCGATCGGCCTCGATGGGATGGCAGCCCATGACGACCGCTACGACCTCGCCGACGAGTACATGGAGATCATGTACCGGCTGTGGGAAGGAAGCTGGGAGGACGACGCGGTGGTCTTCGACCGGGCAAACCGCGTCTATGCCGACCCGGCCAAGGTGCATAAGGTCCACCACCGCGGCAAGCAATACGGCATCGAGGCGATCCATCTCTGCGAACCCTCGCCGCAGCGCACCCCGGTTCTCTACCAGGCCGGCTCCTCGACCCGCGGCCGGCAGTTCGCCGCCACCCATGCCGAGTGCGTCTTCGTCAACGGACAGAAGACCGAAGGCGTCAAGGGCATCGTCGACGACATCAGGGCTCGCGCAGTTGAATATGGCCGCAACGCGGAGGACGTCAAAGTCTTCGTCGGCGCCACGATCGTCACCGCGCGAACCGAAAAGGAAGCCCGCGAAAAGTTCGAGGACTATCGCGCCTATGCGAGCTCCGAAGGTGCTCTCGTGCATGCCGCCGGCTCGCTCGGCATCGACTTTGCAAAATACGACCTCGACGAACCGATCGAGACCGGCAAGAGTTCTGCGATCGTCTCCAATGTCGAGGCTATGACCCGCACCGCCGGGCCGCAATGGACCAAACGCAAGCTGCTCGAACAGATGGTGCTCGGCAGCCGCCAGGCGCCGATGATCGGCTCCGCAGAACAGATCGCCGACAACCTCGTCGCCTGGATGGATCAGGCCGGCGTCGACGGTTTCAACCTGTCGCGCACCATCGTTCCGGAGTGTTTTGATGATATCATCGAACTGGTGATCCCGATCCTGCAGGAACGCGGTCTCTACAAGACCGGCTATCGCGAAGGCCCCTTCCGTGAAAAACTGTTCGGGACACAGCGCCTGCCGAGCCGGCATATCGCCGCCAGATATCGCACCACGGGATAAACTGATGAGCACCGCGACGACCCTGGAAACGCCAGCCGCAGGCCGCTGGTCGATGCTGGCGCTGTTGTGCCTCGCCGTCGTGCTCTCCTTCTCCTGCTGGTTTTCCGCCAACGCGATTGCGCCGGAGCTGAAACGCGCCTGGTCGCTGTCCGAAAATGCCGCCGCCTGGCTTACCAACGGCGTGCAGATCGGCTTCGTGATCGGCGCTCTGGCGGCGAGCTTCTTCAACCTGCCGGACCTCATCCGCATGAACCGGCTGATGGCGGCCTCCGCCCTGCTGGCCGCGCTCTCCAACGCCGCCTTGGCTCTGGAGCCCGGCCCGACCGGCGCCATCCTCTGCCGCATGGTTACAGGCTTTGCGCTTGCCGGCGTCTACCCGCCGGCGCTGAAACTCGTCTCCACCTGGTTCATTTCCGGACGTGGCCTGGCGCTGGCCGGCGTCATCGGAGCGATTACCGCCGGCTCGTCGCTGCCGCATCTCTTCCGCGGCATGTCGTCGGCGGTCGACTGGCACAATGTCGTCCTCTTATCGAGCGGTGCGACGGTGGTCGGTGCCGTCGTTCTCCTCCTCTTCACCCGTGAAGGCCCTTATCCGTTCGGGAAGGCTTTGTTCGACCCGCGCCAGATCGGCCGGGTGCTGAAGGACCGCAACCTGCTGCTCGTCAACGGCGGTTATCTCGGCCACATGTGGGAACTTTATGCCATGTGGGCCTGGTTGCTCGCCTATCTGACCGCAGCCCTCGACGAGGGTGGAACCGGCATCAGCAACGAAGCCTCGCTGCTCACCTTCATCGCGGTCGCATCAGGCGTGCTCGGCTGTTTCGCCGGCGGCGTGCTCTCGGATCGCTTCGGCCGCACCGCCACCACCGCCGGCCTGATGATCGTCTCCGGCGCCTGCGCCCTGGCCATCGGCTTCGTCTTCGACGGCCCCTACTGGCTGCTGGCGCTGGTGGTAATCGTCTGGGGTATTTCGATCATCGGAGATTCGGCCCAGTTCTCCGCCGCGGTGACCGAGCTTGCCGACCGCAACTACATCGGCACGGCGCTATCGCTGCAGATGGGCATGGGTTTTGCTCTGACCATTTTCATGATCTGGCTGATGCCGCATCTGGCCGCGCTGCTCGGCGGCTGGCGCTGGACGTTCGCGTTGCTGGCGGTCGGGCCGATCTTCGGGGCCGCCTCGATGCTGATCCTGCGCCGTAGGCCAGAGGCCATCCGGCTTGCCGGCGGAAGGCGCTGATCGAGCGACGGCGGACACTCAAGGAATTTGCTTGCGCGAATTATTCGAGCGTATAATAAGCCTTGACGCCGTGCGAAGAACGGCCTGCCCGTTCCTCAGGAGATGACCCGTGAACCGCCGCACCTACCATAGGGCAAGCGAGGCCGAGCGGCGCGAGGACCTGATTGCCGCGACGCTCGATTGCATTGCCGAGTTCGGCATTCAGGGCGCGACGGTCCGCCAGATCGCCATGCGCGCCGGCGTCACCGGTGGGTTGATCCGGCACTATTTCAGCAGCAAGGACCAGATGCTGCAGGCAGCCTACCGCAAGGTGATGGCGGGCATGACCGAGGCGGCGGTTGCTGCCGCCATCGAGGGCGAGACGGCCCGCTCGCGCCTGCGTCGCTTCATCGTCGCCAATGTGACGCCGCCGGTGACCGACCCGCGCACGCTGTCGCTCTGGGCCGCCTTCATCAGCCATATCCAGATCGACCAGAGCTTCGCTGCCATCCACCGCGAAAACTATCTCTCCTTCCTGGAAGCGCTGGAGACGCTGCTGTCCGCCTTCTTCGTCGAGGAGACGCGGGCTCTGAGCCCCGCCCAATGCCGCACCTATGCGATCGGGGTCAACGCGCTCGTCGATGGCCTCTGGCTGGAGGGAACGCTTGCGGCCGATACGTTTGCGGAACACGAACTCGCAGAAAATGCCCTGATCTCGGTGGAAGCGCTGCTGCGCCTGCAGCCCGGCGAGCTTTCGGCCGAACAACGATAAGAAAAGGAACCACCGATGCGTTATGCCTCGATCACCGACCGTCTCGCCCATCTCGGCTCCGGCCGCTGGGCACTCCACTCGACAGCACGCCGCATGCAGGCATCGGGCGAGGACATCATCGAACTCACCATCGGCGAGCCGGACGTCAAGCCTGACAAGGCTCTGCTCGACGAGGCGGCGCGCGCCATGTATGCCGGCCGCACCCGTTATTCCAATGGCCGCGGCGAGCCGCCGGTGCTGAAGGCGCTGGTCGAGAAATATTCGAAGCGCCGGCCAGGTGTCACCGAGCGTAATTTCCTCTGCTTCCCCGGCACCCAGACCGCTCTCTATGCCGTCATGACCGGCCTCGTCGAAGCCGGCGACGGCGTGCTCGTCGGCGATCCCCTCTATGCGACCTATGAAGGCGTCATCCAGTCCACCGGCGCGCACATGATCCCCGTGCCGCTGCGTCCGGAAAAGAAATTCCACCTGCAGGCCGAGGATCTCGAACGGGCGATCACGCCGGAGGCTCGCGTGCTCCTTCTCAACACGCCGCACAACCCGACCGGCGCGGTACTGACCGCCGCCGAGATCGCCGCGATCGGCGAGGTCTGCCGCAAGCATGACCTCTGGATCGTGTCGGACGAGGTCTATGAGCAGTTGATCTTCGAAGGCACCCCCTTCGCCTCCCCCTTCGATGTTCCGGCACTGGCCGAACGTACCATCGCAGTCTCGTCGATCTCGAAATCTCACGCAGCCCCCGGCTTCCGCAGCGGCTGGGCCGCCGGCCCGGAAGAGTTCTGTGAAAGACTGCTGCCGGTGTCCGAAACCATGCTGTTCGGCGTGCAGCCCTTCATCTCCGACATGACCGCCATGGCGCTGTCGCAGCATTTCGACACCGCCGACGTGATGCGGGAAAATTATCGCCGCCGTGCCACGATCGTCGAGAAGGCCTTTGCCGGCAGCAATCTCGTCAAGCCGATGCCGCCGGAAGGCGGCATGTTCGTCCTGCTCGACGTCACCGCCACCGGCCTCAACGGCGAGGAATTCGCCTGGGAACTGCTGCGCGAGGAGAAAGTGGCCGTCATGCCCGGCACCTCCTTCGGCGACCAGGCCGCAGGTTTCCTGCGCATCTCGCTGACGGTCCCGGACGATGTGGTTGCAACCGCCATGGACCGTATCGCCGACCTAGCCGGCCGCATCGCACCCACTGGCAGAGACCGCGCGACAACCCCGATGGCGTGAGGGCATCGGCTGCGGCACTTTCCAGGCGGGACTTTTGGGCTACTCTCGGTCTTGAATATGTGGCGGTTGCTATGCAACCCTGTGGTTGCTCAACGTTCAATGGGGTGAAAATGGTAGATCCGCGCTTGCGCGAAGCGTCCAACTCGCTAGCCACTGAGATTCAGAAAGCCACAGGTCCTCGTTTGAGGATAGGTATTTGCATACTCCGCTTCTGGATTCTAATTGGATTCTTGCCCTTGCTCACCGGTATATTTGGCTACCAATTCCTACCTTCGTCCAGTTGGGTTTCTTCAACCAACCTCCTTGGACATGGAGTCGGATTGGCTTGTGCCGGAACAAGCTTGTGGGTCATCCGGCGAGGCGGAAATGGCTTGCCAAGCGGTGCAGCGAAGGTCTGCGCTGCATTCACTTTTCTGCTGATCATCTACTTCATGGGAAGAACGGCAATTGTCATTTCCTTGGCGGTAATTCTCGCATTAGTCGCTGGCCGGAATGTGGAACTTCCATTCACCATCTCGGAGAGGGCGAGCGAGAAGGGCTGTAAATCCGGGGTTTATGTCCAGAATTTGCCGTTCATGTTTGACTCATTCTGCCGAATATCAAAAGATCAGTGGAACACTCTCAGCGCCGGTGATCATGTGATTATCGAGGGTTATGGTACTAGTTTGGGCATCTTTGCATCCAGTTTGCGTAAGTCAGACTGACGTCGCGCGCTCCTCTACATGCTGAGATTCTGATATGGGTCCTTTCGGCAGTTCCCAATTGATCTCCCAGAGCAAGACGGTCTATCCTAACCCTCGGTTGATTTGAAAACTGCCCATCGGAGGAGCGCAACATGCCCCATGTTATCGTCAAAATGATCGAGGGCCGCTCCGAGGAGCAGAAGCAGGCGCTGACGGCTGAGGTGACGAAGGCGGTCATGACCGCTCTCGGCTCCGCTGAGAGTTCCGTGTCGGTCGCAATCCAGGACTTTCCGAGGGACGCCTGGACCGACAAGGTCTACGTGCCGGATATCCAGGGGCATCCGGAGCTTGTCTACAAAAAGCCCGGTTACGATCCCTTCAAGTAATCGACTGATCCCGGAAAATTGGCGGTCTCCTCCGCCGGCGGCTCCCAGCCGAAGACGCTGCGGCCGCCCCATTCGTGCGAGCGGCGGAATTCGCCGGCGACGATCTCCTTGAGGTCCGGGCCAGTCACATACCGTTCCATCTGGCGGGCCTGGTCGTCGAGCCGCTTCAGCGCCTGCAGCTCCTCCTCGCGGCCGAGCCGGGCCTTGCCGACGGCAGATTTCATCACCTTGATCGTCTCGTCATAAACCTTCAGCGGCACCGGAAACGGATGCCGGTCCTTGCCGCCATGGGCGAGAGAAAACCGCGCCGGATCGGAAAAACGGCAGGGCGCGCCATGCACCACCTCGGCGACCATGGCCAAAGCCTTGACCGTCCGCGCGCCGACACCCGGCATCAGCAGCAGGTTCTCGAAATCCTCCGGGCCTCGATCGGCAGCCGCCGCCAGCGTGCCATGCAGCCGCCTCATGTTGACGTCCTCCTCGCGGACATCGTGATGCGCCGGCATGACCAGATGCGGCAGCATCGGCTGCGCCGGTTCCTTCACCTTGCGGGCCGGTTCGATGGCGATCACCTCACGGACGATCCGGTCCGGCCCGAGCGTCGCGAGCAGATCGAGCTGGCCCTTTCGGGAGGCTTCGGCACGGTGGTCGGCGAGATTGACGATTTCGCCCTGCCCGCGGCCTTCGATCGCCGCATGCGGGGAATCGACGAAGCTTTTCAAGCCCTCCGAGATCCAGTGGTAACGCCGCGCCTGGCGCTTGTCGCCGTTCATGCCCTGTTGCACCACCACCCATTTGCCATCGTCGGTGACGATGAACCCGTGCAGGTAAAGATCGAACCCGTCCTGAACCGCCGCGCTGTCCACCTTGGCGACCAGCCGGCTGGTCGTCGCAAGGCCGCTGCCGTCGATGCCGACACGGTTGCCGACGGCGATCAACTCGTCCGGCGTCTTGCGGGAGCTCTGACCGCGGCCACCGCAGACATGGATGCCGAGTTCGCCGGCCATCGGGGTCAGCCCGCGCTTGAGTGCGCCGAGGACGCTGGTGGTAATGCCGGACGAATGCCAGTCCATGCCCATGACGCAACCAAAGGACTGGAACCAGAAGGGATGCGCCAGCCGCCGCAGAAGTTCGTCGCGGCCGTATTCGATGACGATCGCCTCGGTGATCACGGCACCGAGCTTGGTCATGCGCTCGCCGAGCCACCGGGGAACCCGGCCGCCGTGAAGCGGGAGATCGGCGCTGCCTGCTCTTTGAACCATGATCCGCTTATATACGGATGCCCGGGCTCACGATAGGGAAAAGTTCTGCAAACGTTCTCGCAACAGTCCGATCGTCGGCACGTCCGCATTGGCGAAGGCGAAGCGCAGATAGTTCTGCTGACTGTCGCCGAAATAGGCGCCGGGAATGCAGATCACCCCCGCCTGTCTGGCAAGCTTTTCCGCTACCTCCGCTGAACTTCTGCCCGGGAACGGATGCCGCACGAAGGCGAAATAGGCGCCGATCGCATCGAGCTTCCAGTCGTTGACGGAGCGCATCACCGCCTTCAGCGCATCGGCACGGTGGCCGATCTCCTGGCGGTTTTCCTCGCGCCAGTCGGCAAGCAGCGGCAGCGCCTTGGCGACGGCAGCCTGGGCCGCCCGCGGCGCGCAGATCTGCAGGTTGTCCATGATCTTGGCGATCTGTTCGACCGCGAACGGACCGGCGGTGATCGCCCCGAGCCGGTGGCCGGGGATGCAGAAGGACTTCGAAAAGCTGTAGAGGCTGATCAGTGTATCATCCCAGCCGTCGAGGCTGAACAGCGTGTGCGGCGCCTGGTCCGCGGCTGGGAGAAAGTCGCGATAGGTCTCGTCGAGAATCAGCCAGATGCCCTTGTTCCGGCAGAGCTTGAAGATCGCTTCGAGCAGCGACGGCGGATAGATCGCCCCGGTCGGATTGTTGGGCGAAACGAGCGCCAGCGCCCGCACCTCGCCGGTAATCGCCGCTTCAAGTCCAACGAGATCCGGCAGGAAACCGTTCGCCGCATCGCAGGCGACGAAAGCGGTCTTGACGCCCATCATCGCCAGCGTCGTTTCATGGTTGAAATAGAAGGGCTCGGTCATCAGCACCGTATTGCCGGGACCGGCCACCGTCATCGCCGCACAGACGAAGGCCTGGTTGCAGCCCGACGTGATGTGGATGTTCCTGAGCCCGATGCCTGCGCCGTAAACATCCGAGACATGCGCCGCATAGGCTGTCCGAAGTTCCGGCTCGCCCTCGATCGGCCCATATCCGGTAAAGGCTTTCGAGGAGCCGGTCTCGCCGAGCAGCTTCAGCATGTCCGGATGGGTCGGATAACCCGGTACGGCCTGAGAGAGGTCGATCAACGGACCTTTGGACCCGTCATAGGCACGCCCCCAGGCGGCGACGGAGGGAACGGGCGGAGGGCTGAGCTTTTCGATAAGCGGATTGAAGGCAGGCATGATCTTCCGAGAACAGGATTTTCCGAACAGGTGATTGATTGCATTTCTTGTTTATCAGATTATCGGACGACGCAAGGAGAACCGGATATGGCCGACGAGATTGAGCCCGAGGATTCGAAGCTCACCATCACCAAGCGGAAATGGGCGGAACAGGGCAAGTTCCTGACAGGCAGGATCACCAGGCCGGAAACCGACCGCCTGCCGCCCGGCCAGCACCTGGTCAAGAACTGGCCGGTACTCGATCTCGGCCAGCAGCCGCAGGTCTCGACCGAGCGCTGGAAACTCGACGTGCGCGGCCTCGTCAACAACCGCAGGACCTTGGACTGGACGGCCTTCCAGGCTTTGCCGCAGACAGGGATGCGCTCCGACATCCATTGCGTGACCACCTGGTCGCGTTACGACAACAACTGGAAAGGAGTCTCAACACACGATTTCCTCGATCTCGTCGATCCGCAGGACGAGGCGGTTGCCGTCATGCTGACCAGCTATGACGGCTATACTACCAACCTGCTGCTCTCGGATTTCGCCTCGCCGGAAGCGATCATCGTCACCGAGTGGGAAGGCAAGCCGCTCACCGAGGAGCATGGCGGGCCGGTGCGGCTGGTGGTGCCGCACCTTTATTTCTGGAAGAGCGCCAAATGGCTCAACCGCATCGAGTTCCTCGACCGGGACCAGGCCGGCTTCTGGGAGAAGAACGGTTACCACATGCGCGGCGACCCCTGGTCCGAGGAGCGTTATTCGGACGACTGAGTGTCAGCCGAAGTTGACGAGGTTCAGTCCCGGCAGCGGGCCTCCCGGAAACTGCGCCAGCTTGGCCCCGACAGCAAGCGGCCCGAGGTCTATGCCGAAAAAGCCGAGCTTCTCCGTCAAGGCGGCGACTTCCGTCTTTGCCGCCGCATCGTCGCCCGAATAGAACAGCACGCGCTTGCCGCCCTCGGAAGCAGGATCAGCCTCGAGCAGCTTCGCGAACAGATGATTGAAGGCCTTTACCACCCGGGCGCCCGGCACGAGGTCGGCGACGATCTCGCTGGAAAGACGGCCGTTGAGTTCGGCCGGTTTGTAGAGCGGCGACTCGATCGGATTGTTTGCATCGATGACGATCCGGCCGTTCCAGTCCGGCAACCCGGCAAGGGCAGCCGGCAGCTTCGACCATGGAACCGCGATCAGCACCATGTCCGCACTTGCGGCCTCTTCGATCGTGCCGGCGGAAATCCAGGGTGACAGTTCAGCCGTCAGTGTTTCGAGCGAAGCCGGGCCGCGGCTGTTGGCGATGGTGGCGCGCACGCCGTTTCTTGCAAGAGTGCGGGCGAAGGCTGCGCCGATATTGCCGGCGCCGATGATACCGATGGTCATGATTGCGATACTCCAGTGGTTTCGATGTCAGGAATATCGCCTCTGGATTGGCGCTTGATTAGCCGGTAATAATGCCAATCATCTTCAAGCAACCGTTGAGAATAGCCCCGCCGTGGAAAGCCTCGCCAATCTCGAATCCTTCATGCGCAGCGCCGAGCTCGGCGGTTTCTCGGCTGCGGCGAGGCGGTTGGCACTGACGCCCGCAGCCGTCAGCCGCAATGTCGCGATGCTCGAGAGGAACCTCGGCATCCGCCTCTTCCAGCGCAGCACGCGAAGGCTGACGCTGACGGAAGCGGGCGAACGTTTCCTGTCGGAGATCCGCGACCACGTCGAGGCGCTGCAGACGGCGATCACCGAGGTCTCTTCGGAAGGCGCAGAACCGGCGGGTGTGTTGAAGGTCAGCATGAGCCCGCATTTCGGAACAGGGTATATCCTGCCGCTGCTGCCGGAGTTCATGGCGCGTTACCCGCTGATCCGTCCGGACTGGTCCTTCGAAAACCGGCAGGTCGATCTGATCGCCGAGGGATATGACGCAGCGATCGGCGGCGGATTTGAGCTGACGCCAGGCGCGGTCGCCCGGGTGCTGGCGCCGGCCCATATCGTTCTGGTCGCCTCACCAGCCTACATGAGGGACAGGCTCATGCCGGCCCATCCGGCGGACCTTGCGAGCCTCGACGGCATCCATCTGCGTTCTTCCAATACCGGCCGCATCCGCCAATGGGTGATGCGAAATGCCGGCGGAGACGAAGTGCCGGTGGCACTGAAGGAAAAGATGGCGCTCAACGATCCAGCCGCCGTTGCCCACGCGGCAAACCTCGGCCTCGGCGCCGCCATGATCGCGATGCCCGATGCCTTATCATATATGGAGAGCGGTACGCTCGTCCGCCTGCTGCCCGACTGGTATGCGGATATCGGGCCGATCTCGATCTACTATGCCAGCAAGACTCTGTTGCCGGCGAAGACCCGCGTCTTTGTCGACTTCGTGGTCGAGCATTTCCGGAAGGAAGGTCTGGCCGAACGTTTTGCCGGCAGCCTCGGGGCATCGAACATGCCGAAGCGAAGATAGGCGCACCCGACTGACGCCGGATGCGCGGGATCGGTCAGATCAGCTTTTCGAGCGTGATCGGCAGGTCGCGGACGCGTTTGCCGGTAGCATGGAAGACCGCGTTGGCGATTGCCGGCGCGACGCCGACGATGCCGACTTCGCCGACGCCCTTGCCGCCCAGCGCCGAGGCGCCATAGTCGGGAATGCCGACCGAGATCACCTCGATATGTGGCACGTCCGCATTGGTCGGCACGAGATAGTCGCCCATGTTGCTGTTGACGGTGCGGCCGTTGCGCTGGTCGACGAGACCTTCTTCCAGGAGCGCCTGGCCGATGCCCATGATGATGCCGCCCCGCCACTGGCTTTCCACCAGCCGCGGATTGTAGAGCCGGCCGCAATCGAAGGCCGAGACGATGCGGGACACCCGCACCGTTCCAAAATCCTCGTCCACCCGCACTTCGGCGAAATGGGCGCACCAGCTATGCATGGAATATTCGCCCATGGTCGGCCCCTGGACCTTTGCCATGCTCGTCCACGCCTGATGTTGCTCCTGGGCGGTAGCACCTTCCGGCAGCGTATTCCTGAGAATCTCGATCTCGTCGCGACCGAGCGCCGCCATCAGTTCCGAAAGCGTGAGCGACGGACCCTGGTCGCGGGGAACGGCAATTCGGCCGCCGCTGAAGGTCAGCGTATTGGCCCCGGTATCGCGCAGCGGCGACTTCTCGTCGTTGAGCGCCAGTCCGATCAGTTCGTCACGGGCCGCCGTCGCCGCCTTGTGCACGGCGCCGAGAATGGAGCCCGCCAGCATCGAGCCGCCGGCGATCGCCGAGCCCGGCAGCCGGGAATCGCCGAGATGAACCTCGACCTGGTCGACGGGAATGCCGAACACTTCGGCCACCGTCTGGGCAAGGATCGTATAGGTCCCCTGCCCCATGTCGATCGCACCGCTGACGACCTCGACACGGCCATTGCGCAGGATGCGGATCATCGCCTCGCTGGGCGCCTGAAGGACCGGGAACGTGCCGCAGCCGATGCCCCAGCCGATCAGGGTTTTGCCCTCGCGCATGGAGCGCGGTTCATGGCTGCGCCTCGACCAGCCGAAGGCCTCGGCACCTTCGGTCAGCGCTTCGCGCAGCCGGCGGGTCGACCAGGGTTTTCCCGACTGGTAGTCGTGGTCGGCGTAGTTTTTCAGCCGCAGTTCGAGCGGGTCGATGCCGAGCTTGTAGGCGAGTTCCTCCATCGCACTTTCGATGCCGAAGGCGCTGGGGTTCTTGCCCGGTCCGCGCAACGCACCCGGCGTGACGGTATTGACCGGCACGACCCGGTGCTGCGACGAGAAATTCTCTATCCTGTAGAGGATCGGCGTCGCGGCACCCGTCTGCTCGGGCCAGTCCGCATAGGTGGAGGTCTCGCTGGCGCCGCGATGGACGATCGCCTGCAGGATGCCGTCTTCCGTTGCGCCGATCTTGATCCGCTGGCGCGTCGCGGCGCGGCCGCCATAGTTGGTGAAATTCTGCGGTCTCGTGAGCGCAAGCTTGACCGGCCGGCCGAGTTTTCTGGAAGCGAAAGCCGCCACCGCGCCATGGGCGAGCGCCGCCCCCTTTGAACCGAACCCGCCGCCGATGAACGGCGAGACCAGGCGGACATTTTCGTAAGGAATGCCGAACCATTCGGAATAGCTGCGCGCCATACCATGCGACCACTGGCTCGGCTCCCAGACCGTGATCCGGTCGCCATCCCACTTCACGGTCAGCCCATGCGGCTCCATGGCGACGTGATATTCGCGCGGCGTCGAATATTCGCCTTCGATCTGAACCGGTGCGGCCGCAAGTGCGGCCTCGGCATCGCCCCATCCGGCGGTGAGATTGTCCATCACCTTGCCTTCGCCGGCAGCCGCATCGTCGAAACTTGCGACATGCGGTGCCCTCTCATAGGTGATGCAGATCAGCCTTGCCGCCTCGACCGCCTGTTCGCGGCTTTCCGCGACGACGGCGGCGATCGACTGGCCATTGTACTGCACCTGCCGCGGCAGCGGATAATAGGGCTGGTTTTCCGGGCGATTGCCACCCCAGTCGGAGGCGACCAGGAGACCCATGTCGTCATCCGGCGTCAGCACCATCAGCACCCCCGGGGCCGCAAGCGCCTTTTCCGCATCGACCGAAATGACGCGGCCGGCCGGAATCGTGCTCTGCACGAGAATGGCGTAGGCGAGGCCTTCGAGCGGATATTCCAGCGCATAGGTCGCACCACCAGTGACCTTCAGATTGCCTTCGAAGCGTGTTTGACGGCCGCCGACGGTCCCGTCGGAGGCATCGCCGTGTTTGCGGGGTTCCATGATGGTCATGCGAGACCTCCAACTTTCAGGATGGCGCGGGCGACGACGCGCGGCGCAAGTTCGATCTTGTAGTGATTGGCGCCGTGCGAAACGGCACCTTCCACAGCGAGCCGGCTCGCCGCCTCGACGGTTTCGGGGCTGAGCACCTTGCCAATCAGCGCCTGTTCGACGTTGCGAGCCCGCCACGGCTTGGTGGCGACGCCGCCGAGAGCGACGCGGATATCGCGCACCGTCTTGCCGTCCGCTTCGAATTCCAGCCCGACTGCGGCACTCGCTGCGGCGAACTCGTATGACTGGCGGTCGCGGACTTTGAGATAGGTCGAGTTCTTTGCCGCCGCCGAGGCCGGCACGGTGATCGCGGTGATCATCTCGCCGCGTCCAAGCACGGTTTCCCGCTCCGGCGTATTGCCCGGCGTCAGGAAAAAGTCGTCGATCGACGCCGTCCGCCCCCCAAGATCGACCACGGCGTCAAAGGCAACCAGTGCCACGGCCAGGTCACCCGGATAACTGGCGATGCAGGCATCGCTGGTGCCGAGAACGGCATGGTTGCGGGTGACGCCGCCGAGCGCCGAACAGCCCGAGCCGGGATTGCGCTTGTGGCAGGCCGGAAACACGTCCGGCTCGCGGAAATACGAACAGCGTGTCCGCTGCATGAGGTTGCCGCCGATCGTCGCCATGTTGCGGAGCTGGGCGGAGGCCGCCAGCGACAGCGATTCCGAAACCGCCGGGAAAGCAGCGCGGATGCCTGCGTGGTCGGCAACCTCGCCCATCTTGGCAAGCGCACCGATCGTGGCGCCGCCGGCATCGACGGTGATCCCGCCGAGGCCCGAGAGGTGGGTGATGTCGATGACCGTTTCCGGCTCCATCACGCCACATTTTGCGAGATCGAGCAGCGTCGTGCCGCCGGCAAGCAGCGCGGAACCGGCCTGAAGCGCCGCTTGGCGGGCCTCGTCGGCCGAAGAGGCGCGGAGATAGGAAAAGTCTCTCATCACGCCATCTCCGCCGCTTCGCGCACCGCCGCGACGATGCTGTTATAGGCTCCGCACCGACAGAGATTGCCGGACATGTATTCGCGGATTTCCTCGTCGGATCCCGCATGGCCTTCGCGGATGCAGGCGACCGCCGACATGATCTGGCCCGGCGTGCAATAGCCGCATTGGAACGCGTCATGTTCCACGAAAGCCGCCTGAACGGGGTGAAGCTCGCCGTTCTCAGTGGCGATCCCTTCGATCGTGGTGATCTGCCGGCCTTCGACCTGGGCTGCGAGCGTCAGACAGGAAAGCACACGGCTGCCGTCGACATGACAGGTGCAGGCGCCGCACTGGCCCTGGTCGCAACCTTTCTTGGTGCCGGTCAGCGCCAGATGTTCGCGCAGGGCATCGAGCAGGGTGACGCGCGGTTCGACGTCGAGGTCGTACCGCCTTCCGTTGATATCGAGCGAAAGATGGATGGTTCGTGTCATGGATCAAGCTCCTGCCATTGTCACGATAATGAGAACTTTAAAGCCCGGGACGGACTGGCCAACTGGCTGTGATGCGCTAGATGATGCCAGGCTGAGAGAAGCACCGGCACATTTCGGCATGACATCCGTCCCCCTCTGGACTAAGAAGTGGAAGGCACTCCAAATAACCGGAGGCGCCTCCGTTTAAACTAGTGGCTTCCGGATTTTCGTCAAGCCCTCATTTGCCTGGAGCAGTATTTTGGCCTCGGCCGAGCCGAAGACGACATCGCCCGCATCGACCAGGCTTCGCGCCGATGCCCGCCGCAACCGCGAAAAGCTGGTCGAGGTGGCGGCCGCGGCCTTTGCGGAAAAGGGCGTCGAAACTTCGCTGGAAGATATAGCACGGCAGGCCGGCGTCGGCATCGGCACGCTTTACCGCCATTTTCCAAGCCGCGAGCATCTCGTCGAGGTGGTCTATCGCCGCGAGCTCGAAGGCCTGGCGAGCGCCGCCACCGAGCTTGCCAGGCTCCATTCGCCGGACATGGCGCTCGAGGAATGGATGCGGCGCTTCGTCGGCTACATCGCCACCAAGCGCGGCATGGCCAACAGCCTGCGCATCCTCATGACCTCCAACTCCTCCCTTTTTTCCGAGGGCTCCGGCCTCATTCGTGGCGCGCTGGAAAGTCTTTTGAAGACTGCAGGCGATGGAGGATATATCCGCCGCGACATCGAAACGACCGATCTCCTGCACGCGCTGTCGAGCATCTATTCCATGCCGGAATCGCCCGAATGGCGTGAGCGGTCGCATCGCCTGATCGGCCTGCTGATGGACGGCCTGCGAACCCGAAGATAACGCCTCGTATCCGGCCCGTATCGGCCGGCCGGATAGGCTAGATTTCGCATCCCGTTTGAACGGAAAATCAAGCAATCCCAGATTGACAGGCGACCTGTTACTCAGGTCAGCCGATTTCAATATTATTGTTATAAAATAAACGGATAGCTGGGGATCAATTTCGAATTTTTTGCCCCGAAAATCGTCAAAAGTCGTTGCACATTATCAAAATTCAATCTGTCGTTAAAGAGTTTCACCCTAAGCTCCGGCTACCGCGCGACCGCCATCAGGTGTAGCGCAAGAGCTGGTATGAGACCGGTTCTTTTCCCACACCGCCAGATATCAGATCTGCGCGTGAAAACGCGTCGCCTCTTTCGAGGCTTCACCAATCCGGAGCCGAACCTCATGTCCCGTCTCTCCATTCGCAGTTCGCTTATCGCCGTCTTCGGCGCGATTGCGGCGCTCGTCGCCGTTCTCGCCTGGGCGGCCATTTCCTCGCTCTCCAATGTCGCTGGAAATCTCACCACGATCTCGCAAAACTCGATGCCGAGCGTTCAGGCCTCGAAGAATATAGAGACGGCCATCCTCGGAATGACGGTCGCCTATATGGGCCATTTGACGACGACGTCGGACTTCGGCATGGAGACTGCGGAAAAGCTGATCGCCCAGCAGTCCGACGCGCTCAGGGTTGCTCTCCAGACCTACAGGCCGCTGATCTCCAGCGATCAGGAAAAGCAGATCATCGACCAGATCCAGACCGGCATCGATAAATACGTCCTCAGCGGGCAGAAGATGCTGGACTTCTCCCGCAAGGCCTCCGACGCCCGCGCCCGCGTCGAAATGGAAAAGATGCGCGTCACAATCCAGCCGGTCATGGAAGCCGTTACCAAGCTGGTCAAGTCGAACACGGACGAGGCGGCCCTCGAAACCGCCAAGGCGGAGACGACCTATTCCACCGCGCTCACCACCATGGAAATCATCCTCGGCGTCGTCTTCCTGCTGATCGTCGGTGCCGCCGTCTACGTGCTGTCCGGTATTGCCCGACCCATCCAGCGCATCACCGCCTCGATGAGCGGCCTTGCCGCGGGCGACACCGCGACCGAGATCCCCTTTGCAGGACGCAAGGACGAAGTCGGGGCTATGGCCGGTGCCGTGGAAGTCTTCCGCCAGGCCGCGATCTCCAACAGGCAGCTTCAGGAACAGGCCGAAGAAGCCCGCGCCCAAGCCGAAGCCGACCGTATCCGCGCGCAGGAAGAGGCGGAAGCCTCCGCTCAGGCCCGCCTCCAGCAAGCGACCTCCGGCCTCGCCGCCGGCCTGCGCCGCCTTGCCTCCGGCGATCTCGCCTTCCAGCTCAACGAACCCTTCGCTCCGGATTTCGAAGCTCTGCGCGAAGACCTGAACTCCGCCGTGTCCGGCCTCGGCGCAGCGCTTTCCGAAGTCGCCGGCTCCGCCCAGTCGATCGACAGCGGTTCGCGTGAAGTCAGCCAGAGCGCCGACGACCTTTCCAAGCGGACCGAACAGCAGGCCGCTTCGCTTGAAGAGACCGCCGCGGCCCTCGACGAAATCACCGCCAACGTCTCGAATTCTTCCAAGCGTGCGGACGAGGCAAAGACGATCGCCCTCCAGGCAAATTCCAGCGCCGCCCAGTCGGGCGCGGTCGTCGCCAACGCCGTCGATGCCATGCAGCGCATCGAGCAGTCGTCCAGCCAGATCTCCAACATCATCGGCGTGATCGACGAGATCGCCTTCCAGACCAACCTTCTCGCGCTGAATGCCGGCGTCGAGGCGGCCCGCGCCGGTGAGGCCGGCAAGGGTTTTGCGGTCGTCGCACAGGAAGTCCGCGAACTCGCCCAGCGATCCGCGAATGCGGCCAAGGAGATCAAGGATCTCATCCGCAAGTCGGGTGCCGAGGTCCAGAACGGCGTGAAGCTCGTCCGCGAGACTGGCGATGCGCTGAAGACGATCGAAAGCCACGTCGTCACCATCAACGAGCATATCAATGCGATCGCTACCGCAGCCCGCGAACAGTCGCTCGGTCTCGCCGAAGTCAATACTGCCGTCAACCAGATGGACCAGGTGACCCAGCAGAACGCCGCGATGGTCGAGGAAACCAACGCCGCCGGCGCCAATCTCGCATCGGAAAGCACCAAGCTGCGTGACCTCCTCACCCGCTTCAAGCTCTCCGACGGCGGCCAGCGTTCCGGAATGCAGCAGCGGCCGGCCTACGGCTCCGGCCCGGCGCCCGCCGGCCGCAATGCGGCTCCGCAGGAATCGCCGGCGCGCCGCCTTGCGCAGCGCGTCAGCAAGTCCTTCGGCGGTGCGGCGGCTGCCGCAACGGCGGAATCGCAGTGGACCGAATTCTGATCCGCCCGCGATCTTAAATCTCTAACCGTCGCTCTTCGACGGCCCGGCCTCCGCCATCTGGCGCAGAAGCCGGGCCGTTTCGTCATTGGCGGGAAAGAAGGATTCGACCGCCAGTTCCGACAGCGTCACATCCACCGGGGTTCCGAAGACCGTCGTGGTCGAGATGAAGGACAAAAGCCCCGCCTCCGTCCGCAATTCCATCGGCACGGCGATGCCCGCATAATCATGCTTTGACGTGGATTTCGAAGCCCCTTCCGGGATCGGATATCCCGAGAGCTCTTCCAGCAGTTTCTGAAGAATACGGTCGCCCGTCGCGGCGATCTGCTGGTGCAGCCGTTCGAGCAGGTGATTGCGCCATTCGACAAGATTGGCGATGTGAGGCGCAAGGCCCTGCGGATGCAGGCTGAGCCGCAGCACGTTGACCGGTCCCTCGATCAGCGATGGGTCCGCGACATCAGCAAGCAGCGGCGCCACCGCGGCGTTGGCGGCCACCAGGGTCCAGTGCCGGTCGACCGCGAGTGCAGGGAAGGGCTCGTGGCCCTTCAGCACCATATCGATCGCCCGGCGCGCCGGCTGGAGTGCCGGATCGTCGAGTTTGCGCTCGGCAAACACCGGCGCGAAACCGGCGGCGAGCAGCATCGGATTGCGCTCGCGAAGCGGTACTTCGAGCCGCTCCGCGAGATGCAGCAGCATGTCGCGGCTGGGGGTCGCCCGCCCGCTTTCGATGAAGCTCAGATGACGCTGCGAGATTTCGGCCTCCAACGCCAGGTCGAGCTGGCTCATGCGCCGGCGGCGGCGCCATTCGCGCAGGAAATCACCGAGGGGGCGGGCGTGTGCGAGGGTCGTCATGCGGCGGCCGGGACCTGGTCGAGGAAACCGCAGACCGACTTCAGCCGGCCGTTTTCCAGCACGGCGAAATCCGTGCCCTTGATCAGCGCCTCGCCGTCCACGGGGCCAAGCCCCCAAGAAAATCGCAGATTGTCATCATAGCCGTCGGGCGTGCCGATCAGCGTGAAGCGGAAACCCGGAAACCGCGCCTGGACGCCTTCGACCAGGCGATCGACGCCCTCATGGCCTTCGCCGCGCATCAGCGGATCGACGTAAAGCCCGTCTTCCGCCCAGGTCTCGGCGATCATCGCCTTGCGGCGAACGGCATCCGTTTCGTTCCAGATGGCAAGATAACGTTCGGCATTGGTGTTCGCATCGGTCATGTCTTTTCTCCTGGAAATCGCCCTGCTGGTTGCAGGCAGGGCGAACATGCCGGAGCGGCTGCATCGTCTCAATTACGCGGCAGGTAATAACTATCGCGCCGAAAGCGCAAGTCTCGCGCCAAGCACCACGAAGGCACCGGCGAAAATGCGGCCCATCCAGGCAAGGATATTCGGCCGCGAGATCACGTGGTTCCGCACCGAGGCGGCAAACAGGCCGTAGACGACGAAGACGCCAAACGTCATCAGCATGAAGACGAGGCTGAGCTCGGTCATGCGCAGAACCGGCGCAGCTTCGTCATGGGCGACGAACTGCGGCAGGAAGGCAAAGAAGAAGATCGACAGTTTCGGATTGAGCAGATTGGCAAGGATAGCCGAGACGATGACTTGGCCAACGGATTTCGGCGTCTTGTCCGCCTCCACGGTCAGCGCCCCCCTTTCTTTCAGGACCTGCCAGGCCATGAACAGCAGGTACGTGACGCCGAGATATTTGATGATCTCGAAGGCCAAGGCGCTGGCATGCAGCAGCGCGGCAAGGCCCGAGACCGCCGCGATCATGTGCGGCAGGATGCCGAGGGTACAGCCGAGCGCGGCAACGAGGCTTGCTCGCGCGCCTCGCGACAGGCCGGCGGCAAGCGTGATCAGCACGCCGGTACCGGGCGAGGCGACGACGATGAAGGAGGTGATCAGGAATTCCGGGCTCATGGGCGATCCTTTGGAGATGTTTTCCCACAGCTATCGGAGAGCGCCACATCGATCTTGAACGAAATTGCAGGCGGACGATTGCCTGGATGCGGCGGCGAACCTATCGTCGCGCCATCTGATTGCGGACCCGACCTCATGACCTCCTCTCCCGACGACATCGACATCGGCTACGACGTGCCGGCCGCCGTCGGCGATAATATCGCCGACATCCAGACGCCGGCGCTGATCATCGATCTCGATGCCTTCGAGCGGAATGTCGCGCGGATGAAGGATCACGCCGGGGCGATGGGCGTGCGGCTTCGCCCGCATGCAAAGACCCACAAATCGGCGGATGTCGCGCTCTACCAGATCGAGAACGGCGGCGCAGTCGGCATCTGCTGCCAGAAAGTATCCGAAGCGGAAGCGCTGGTGCGCGGCGGCATCACCGATGTGCTCGTCGCCAACGAGGTGGCCGATCCGAAAAAGATCGACCGGCTGGCGCGGCTCGCAAGGAGCGCCCGTGTCTCCGTGTGCGTCGACGATCCCACGGTCGTTGCGGCACTTTCGGATGCCGCCATCCGGCATGGTGTCACGCTCGACGTGCTTGTGGAGATCGATTGCGGGGCCCGCCGCTGCGGCGTACTACCCGGCGCACCGGCCGTCGAACTCGCAAAGACGGTCGCCGCCGCGCCGAACCTCGCCTTCGCCGGCATCCAGGCCTATCACGGCAGCGCCCAGCATATCTACGATCCGGCGGAGCGCCGCGCCGCGATCGACAAGGCGGTCGGCATGGCGCGGGAGACCGCGGAACTGCTGCGCGACGCAGAGCTGGATCCGAAAATCGTCACCGGCGCGGGCACCGGTACCCACGATCTCGAAGGAGCATCCGGCGTCTATAACGAAATCCAGCCCGGCTCCTACATTTTCATGGATGCGGATTACGGCCGTGTCCGCGCGACCGAAGGCAGCGGCACGGTCGGCGGTTTCGAACATGCGCTGTTCGTGCTGACCTCGATCATGAGCAAGCCTGCCTCCGGCCGCGCCATCTGCGATGCGGGTCTCAAGGCGCACTCGATCGACAGCGGCCTGCCGATGGTGTTCGAACGACCGGACCTCAAGTTCGTCAGCGCCTCGGACGAGCACGGCAAGATCGAAGACCCGGAGGATACGCTGAAGCTCAACGACCGACTGCGCCTCGTGCCCGGCCATTGCGACCCGACCTGCAATCTCTACGACTGGTACGTCTGCGTCCGGAACGGTCGCGTCGAAGCGCTGTGGCCTGCTACCGCCCGGGGCAAGCTCTACTAGAACCGGTGAATGCGCAGGCCCAGCACCTTTTCCGAGATGACCACCACCGCCATCGTCAGCACGATCGAGCAGGTCGAGACGGCCGCCGCTTCCGGCGTGAAATTGGTGCGCAGGTAATCGAACAGCTGGATCGGCAGCGTCGACATGCCGACACCCTTCAGCATGAAGGAGATGGTGAAGACGTCGAACGAGATGATAAAGGCGAACAGGCAGCCTCCGATGACGCCCGGCTTGATCAGCGGCAGCATGATCCGCCGGAAACGGGTGAACCGCCCTGCCCCAAGGCTCTGCGCCGCAAGGCTCCAGGCGGGGTCGTAGCTTTCCATCGAGGCCGACACGTTGATGAACACGAAGGGCAGCGTGATCAGCACATGCCCGACGATCATGCCGACCAGGTTCTGCGTGCCGAGGCCGACCGAATAAACGAAGAACAGCAGCGAGATCGCCGTCAGCACTTCCGGCAGCAAGAGCGGCGCCAGCATGGCGACCCGTACTGTTTCCTTCAGCCTGCCGGCATGGGTCACGTAGAACATCGCGGCCATCGTGCCGATGATGCCGGAGATCACCATGGTGAGCGTCGCGATCCACAGCGAGGTGCGGATCGCCCGCATGAACACCTCGTTGTTGAAGAAGACGAGATACCAGCGGAAGGAAAACCCCTGCGGCGGGAAGGTCAGGAAGGCACCGGCATTGAACGAGGCGATCACCACGACTGCGATCGGCGCCAGCAGGAAAGCGTAGATGAGCAGGCAATAGACGGTGAAGAACGGTTTCGACATGCCTCTATGCCTTCCATTTCATGACGGTCAGCCGCCCGAAGATGACGACGAAGATCGCCCCGGTAACCGACAACATCAGCGCCAGCGCCGAACCGAACGGCCACTGGAACGTATCGATCAGCGCATCCACCACCGTCACCGCCATGGTTTTCACGCGCAAGCCGCCGATCAGCGACGGCGTCACATAGGCGCTGAGCGACAGGACGAAGACGAGGATGCAGCCGGCCTGGATGCCCGGCAGCGACAGCGGCAGGGTGATGCGCCGGAAGGAGGTGACCTTAGACGCGCCCAGCGACCGGGCCGCTGCTTCGAGCGACGGATCGATGCCCTGGATGGCGCTCATGATCGGCAGGATCATGAAGGGCAGGAAGACATGCACCAGCGCGATGATGATGCCGAGCGCATTGTACATCAGCGGCAGCGGCCCATCGATCAGCCCCCAGCCGGTCAGGGTGCGGTTGATGATGCCGTTATTGCCGAGCAGGATCGTCCAGCCATAACTGCGGATGACGATGCCGACGAGCAGCGGCGAGAGCACCAGCGCATAACCCAGCGCGCGGAAGGTCGAGGCCCCGCGCGCAAGCTGCCAGGCGACGGGATAACCGAGAACCAGGCAGATGAAGGTGGTCAGGAAGCCGATCCACAACGTGTTGATGACCTGTTGGACATAGAAGAAGTCCGAGAAGAACTTGCCGTAGTTGCCAAGCGTGAAGCCTGGCCCATAGGGCGTGCCCTGCCCCGGCATACGGAAGCTCATGACAACGATATTGAGATAGGGCAGCACGAGGAAGACGCCGAGCAGGATCGCGGCAGGCGCGATCAGCAGCAGCGGTCCGAACCTTTTTCTGGGCGGGACAATCATGCCACGGTCCCTAGCGGCCAGAAGCGATCGGACGGCGCATGCACCAGCACCTGGTCGCCATCGGCAAACCGGGTGCGTGGAAACGTCTGGACGTTGACGACCGCACCAGTCGCAAGCTCCAGCCGATAATCGACGAGACTGCCGGAATAGTAGCTGGAGAGAACCTTTGCCGGCGCCCCGGTCGCACCTGAGTTGATCGGCAGCAGCTCGACCGCTTCCGGGCGCAGAGCCAGCATCAGCTCGGCGCCATCGGCGAAATCTCCGCTGACCGGCACGTCGCCGAAGGCCGTCGAAACGACGCGGTTGCCGACCTTGCCGCGAATGATGTTCACCTGCCCGACGAACTCGGCGACTTCCAGATTGGCAGGCCGCTCATAGATATCCGATGGTGCGCCGATCTGGGCGATGCGGCCGCCGAACATCACCACCACCCGATCGGACATGGTCATCGCCTCGGCTTGGTCGTGGGTGACGTAGACCGTGGTAATGCCGACGCGGCGCTGCAGGTCGCGGATGAAGACACGCATCTCCTCGCGCAGCTTGGCGTCGAGATTGGCAAGCGGTTCGTCGAGCAGCAGGATCTTCGGCTCGATGACCAGAGCGCGGGCAAGCGCCACGCGCTGCTGCTGGCCGCCCGAAAGCTGGCGCGGATAACGCTCCGAATAACCGGTGAGCTGCACCATATCCAGCACCTTGGCGATGCGGGTGCGGATCTCGTCCTTTGCAAGCTTCCGCATCTCGAGCCCGAAGGCGAGGTTCTTTTCGACCGTCATATGCGGAAACAGCGCGTAGTTCTGGAAGACCATCCCAATATCGCGCTTTTCGACCGGCACATGCACCACGTCGCGGCCGTCGAAGCGGATCGCCCCTGCGGTCGCGTCCTCGAAACCGGCGATCATCTTGAGCGTCGTCGTCTTGCCGCAACCCGACGGCCCGAGCAGCGAGATGAACTCGCCCTCGGCGATCCTGATCGAAATGCTGTTGACCGCAGGACCCTGCCCGTAGTCCTTGGTCAGCTTTTCGATGCTAACCTCTGTCATGAAATTTCACTTTCCAATTGAAGAGCCTGACCCGAAAAAAAGCCGATCATGGCCTGCTTTCGAAGGCAGACCATGATCGCAGCGGGGGAAATCACTTGATGGTCTTCGCCCAGCGTTCGGCGAGTTCGCCCTGCTTTTCGTTGACGAAGTTCCAGTCCCAGGTGAGGATCTTGTCCATGTCGGCGCCGGAAACCGGTACGTCGACCTTGAGTTCGGCTGGCACGATCACTTTGGAATTGGTCGGCGAAATGAAGAACTCCTTCATCATCATCCCCTGCACTTCCGGCGACAGCAGGAAGTTGGCGTACTGGTAGGCCAGCTCCTTTTCCGGCGCGTTGGCGAGGATGTTGATGGTCTGGTCGAACATGAACATCCCTTCCTCCGGGATGATACAGTCGACCGGCAGGCCCTGGCGGCGCAGGCGAGCGATTTCGCCGAAATCGAAAGGCGCGACGACAATTTCGCCGGAGGCGAGGCCCGTCGACATGTTGAAGTCCACCTGGATCACCGAGCCGAGCTTCTGCAGCGCCGCGAAACCGGCATCGACGTCATATTGGTCCTTGCCGAAAATCTTCGAAAACAGCAGCAGTTCCATCTTGCCAGCGCTGTTGGCGAAGTTGTAGAGGCCGATCTTGCCCTTGAATTCCGGGTTGTTCCAGAGATCCTTCCAGGACTTCGGCTTGGTCTTCACGAGGTCCGTGCGGTAGCCGATGCCGATCGGCGAAACGGCGCCGATCGCGCCCCAGCCATCGGTCTTCTTAGCGAGCGGATAAAGATCGTTGTAGTTCGAGAGCTTGGTGAGATCGAGCTTTTCGAAAAAGCCCTCCTTGCGCAGGCCGGAGGCGAAAACCTCGTTGGTCATCACGATCGAATAGGGAGGCTTGGCGGCGCCCGCCGCACGCAGATTGGCGCCCCAGACGCGGCCGTTGCCGACGTCGAGCGTCACGGCGGCGCCGGTCTGCTTGGTGAAGGCGGGACCGACGGTCGAACGCCAGTATTGTTCCCACACCCCGCCGAGCGTCGGCACGACCAGCGCCTTCCCTTGAGCCCGCGCCGGAAGGCCGAAAAGTCCGGCCGCAGCAAGTGCGCCCATTCCGGCAAGCGTTTGCCGCTTTGTCAAATCCATCATGTTCAGTTCCCCTTGTTGCGGTCTTTCGAGACCTTGCTGTGCCGGCGGTTCTCCGCTTCTGCGCACGAAATCGGTCGGTGATCAGCCTTTCGAAAAGGCCTGCTTCGTCTTCAGGTCAATATAGTCGCCATAGGTGATCGGCTCATATTTGGCACCGCCCTTTACGAACGGGGCCAGGCACTCGATCACCGTATCCTTCGACGGATTGAGGAAGAACGGGATCGACTGACGGCGGGCCGTGCCCTTGAAACCGGTCGGTGGATTGGCGACGCGGTGCGGCGTCGAGACCCATTCGTCATTCGTCCAGCGCATGAAGGCATCGGCGATGTTGATCACATAGGCGCCCTCGATCGACGGGGCGTCCAGCCAGTCGCCGTTGCGGTTGCGCACCTGCAGCCCACCGGCCGAGGCCTCCGAGCGCAGAATGGTCATGAAGCCGTAGTCGGTATGTACGCCGGCACGCATTTGGCCCGGCAGCGGAGATTCTTCCTGTTCCGGATAGTTGATGACGCGCAGCGCCGAGAGATGGTTTTCGAAGGAAGGCTCGAAATAGTCCTGGTCGAGCCCGATCGCCTGGCAGAAGATGCGGCGCATGTGCTTGGCGAGGGTTTCCATTTCCTTGAAATAATCGCGGAACGCCTGTTCCAGGCCATCCGGCCGGTCCGGCCAGGTGTCGCCGGGCAGGTTCTCGCCAAAATTCAGGCTTTCCTTGTAGTCGCCGGGCGTCTTGATGCCGAGCGTGGCGGCGAGCGCCTCCTCGGCGATCGGCGAAAAGGCGACGCCGCCCATCACGCCGGCGCCGCGGCCCTGGGTTTTCTTCCAGTCCTGCGGATAATCGAAGAAGACGCGGGCGAGATTGTAGAGCCTCGACGTCACTTCGGGCGAAACACCGTGGCCGGTCACAAGAAAGAAACCGGTATCGCGGCAGGCGGTTTCGATCGTCTTCACGACGGCGGCCGCGCCTGCCTCGTTGCGGATGAAGGGGCCGACATCGATCACCGGAATGCCAGGAGCGGCATCATTGGATGACGCAGGATTGGCGCTCGTTAAGGACATGCCTTCCTCCAATTCACATCTGACAAACAGATGTTGACAAAAACATCTGTTGTTGTCCATATCAAAATGAACGAAGTTGCAATGCGGTTTTCGACCCAAGGACGATCGACGAAAAATGGATGACCTTGCGCCACAGGAAGCGGCCGTCCTGGCAATCATCAAGGACAACCCGTTCGCGGGCCAGCAGGAGATCGCCACCATGCTCGGGCTGGCCCGTTCGACGGTCGCCGCCCACATCGTCCAGCTGATGCAGAAGGGTTACATCCTCGGCCGCGGTTACGTGATGCCCGCCGAAACCCGCGCAGTCTGCATCGGCGGCGCGGTGCTCGACCGCAAATACCGCGCCAAGCAGGAGTTCGTCTTCGAGACTTCGAACCCGGTCGACGGCGTGCGCAGCCTCGGTGGCGTTGCCCGCAACGTCGCTGAAAACCTCGCCCTTCTCGGCACCACGACCAGTTTCGTGTCGATCGTCGGCGACGACGAAGGCGGCCGGGCCGTGGTGAAGCACATGCGCGATCGCGGCATCGATGTCAGCCAGATCATCACCACCACCGAGCGCCCGACGGCGGAATATGCCGCCATCCTCGATACCAAGGGCGATCTTGTGCTCGGCATTGCCGACATGAGCATTTTCGACCTGCTGCTGCCGAGCCATATCGAGCGCATCTGGCCGCATCTCGCCGCCGCAAGCTGGGTGTTTTCCGACTGCAACCTGCCGGCCGAAACGCTTTCGGCTCTGATCGCCAAACGACAGGGCGCCCGTTTCCGGCTGGCGATCGACGCCGTCTCGACGCCCAAGGCAGCCCGCTTGCCAAAAGATCTCACCGGCGTCGATCTGCTGTTCATGAACATCGATGAGGCAAACGCGGTCCTCGGGCGCAATGCGCACGAGACGATCGACGACGCCAAGGAGGCGGCGCTTGCATTGCAGGCCGCCGGCGCCCGCGAGGCGGTCGTCACCATGGGTCCGCGCGGCATTGCCGTCGCCGGCACCGAGGGTGCCCGCACCTTCCCGGCAGTCCACGCCCGGCCGGTCGATATCACTGGCGCAGGCGATGCGATGATCGCGGGCACGCTGCACAGGATCCTGCACGGCGAGGACACCTACAATGCGGCCCGCACCGGCGCGCTGCTCGGCACGCTGACCACCGAAAGCACCGCAAGCGTCCATACGGACCTGTCCGAACGCTTCCTGGAAGCCAATATGCACCGATTGGCCGGCTGACCTTCGGCTGATCGAAAACGATTTAAGGAATACCGAAATGGCCCTCATCAAACCGAAGCTGAGCCGCGAAGTGGCCGAAACGATCGCAGCCGGTGGCCCAGTCGTGGCGCTGGAATCGACGATCATCACCCATGGCATGCCCTATCCCGCCAATCTCGAAACCGCACTCGGCGTCGAGGCGGTGATCCGCGAGAACGGCGCGATCCCGGCGACCATCGCCGTCGTCAACGGCGAGCTGCGTGTCGGCCTCGAACATAGCGAACTGGAAGAACTGGCCCAGGCCAAGGGCGTCGTGAAGGCATCCGGCCGCGACCTCGCCGTCGCCATGGTCCGCGGCCAGTCTGCCGGCACCACGGTTTCCGCCACCATGCTGATGGCCGATCTCGCCGGCATCGACATCTTTGCAACTGGCGGCGTCGGCGGCGTGCATCGCGGCGCCGAACAGACGTTCGACATTTCCGCCGACCTGACGGAGCTCGGCCGCACCAGGACTGCCGTTGTCTGCGCCGGCGTCAAGTCGATCCTCGATATCGCCAAGACGCTGGAGTATCTCGAAACCCAGCGCGTTCCGGTCATCGCTTACGGCACCGACGATTTCCCCGCCTTCTTCACGCGGAAAAGCGGTTTCAAGGCCGACCATCGGCTCGATACGGCCGAAGAGATCACCAAGGCCATGTATCTGCACCACCAGCTCGGCACCGGCACCGGCCTCTTGATCGCCAACCCGATCCCGGAAGCCGCAGCCCTGACGCCGGAATTCATCGACGGAACGATCTCGGACGCCGTGCGCGAGGCGGAAGAGCGCGGCATCGGACGCAAGGAACTGACGCCCTTCCTTCTCGCCCGCATCAACGAGCTTTCCAAGGGCGAGAGCCTCAAGGCCAATATCGAGCTGGTGAAGAACAACGCGCGTCTCGCCGCAAAGATGGCCGTCGCCTACGCGGCGCTGAAGAAGGCCGGCAAATAGTTCAAGAACAAGGGGAACTGCCCATGAACCCGCAAATGAACAGCTACGAGACGATCCTTTACGAGAAGGATTTGACTGACAAGTTCGCGACGATCACCATCAATCGCCCCGACAAGATGAACGCCATGAACAAGACGGTGATCCGCGAGATCGACGCGGCGGTTGCCGCAGCCGTCGCCGATCCGGACGTCAATGCGCTCGTCATCACCGGCACCGGGCGCGCCTTCTCCTCCGGATACGATCTGCAGGGCGGCGATTTCGATGTCGATATCGACTTCTGGCGCGTGGACATGTCGGAAAATGCCGAAGCCCTGCTCAACATCTGGCGCGCGCCGATCCCCGTCATTGCGTCAGTCAACGGTTACGCGCTTGCAGGCGCACTCGAGCTGATGATGTGCTGCGATCTGGCGATCGCCGCCGACAACGCCAAGTTCGGCGAACCGGAAGTGCGCCACAATTCCGGCCCGCCGGCGCTGATGATGCCCTGGCTGCTCGCCACTCGCGACGTGCGCTGGCTGATGTTCACCGGCGACATGGTGGATGCGCAAGAGGCGCTGCGCATGCACCTGATCAACAAGGTGGTGCCGGCCGACCAGCTCAAGGAAAAGACCGAGAATCTCGCCCGCAAGCTTGCCCGCATGCCGGTGCCGGCGCTGAGATATACCAAGGCCTCAATCAACAATCAGCAGATGGTCGCCGGCCTGATGCCGTCGTTCCAGTACAATATCGAAGCGATTGCCGCCCTCCACGTCACCCGCCAGGGCCGCGAGTGGATGGCAAACCTCGCCAAGATGTCGCTGAAGGAATATCTCGCCTTCCGTGACGACCCCTTTAAGGGCCTCGACTGAGGTTTTGGTCATGAGGGCCAATACTGCGGAAGCGATGCGAGCCCTGATGGCACCGCGCTCCGTCGCGGTCGTCGGCGCCACCGAGCGCGCCGACGCCTCCTCCAGCTACGTGATGAAGAACCTGATGCGCTTCGGCTATCAGGGACGGATCATTCCGGTGCATCCGAGGCGCGGGACAATCTTCGGGCTTCCCGCCTCGCCCTCCCTCTCCGCACTGACCAATGCACCCGATGTCGCGGTGATCGGCATCGCCGCCGACAAGGTGATCGCGGCCCTCGAAGAGGCCGGCAGCACCGGCGTCAAGGCGGCGGTCGTGCTGGCCTCCGGTTTCGCCGAGTTGGACGAGGCCGGTCGTGAACGCCAGCGGCAACTGATCGAGATCGCTGAGCGCTATGGCATGGCGATCTGCGGCCCGAGCTGCCTCGGCCTCTTCAACCTGAGCTCCGGTGCCGCACTCTATTCCTCCAGCCTCTCGATCAATCTCGAAAAGGGCCGCTTCGCGATCCTTTCCCATTCCGGGGCCAGTGCGATTGCTCTGGGCAATACCGGCCGGTTCGGCCTCAGCCACATCGTCTCCTCCGGCAATAGCGCCGCGACCGATATTCCCGACTACCTCGAATTCCTCGCAACGGATGACGAGACCAGCGCCGTCGGCATCGTCCTCGAGGCTATCCGCGAGCCGGAAAGACTGGTGGCCGCGATGGAGAAGATGCACGCCGCCAACAAGCCGGTGATCGCCCTTCGCGCCGGCCGCTCCGAACGCGGAGCCCAGGCGACCGCCGCCCATACCGGTTCGCTCGCCGGCAGCAACGACGCCTATCGCGCCTTCTTCCGCCGGACCGGCATTATCGAGGTCTCGGACATGGACGGCTTCATGGAAACGGCGACGCTCTGCCTGGACCTGAAGGACCGTCCCGCCAAGCCGGGCGTCGCGATCGTCGGCGTTTCCGGCGGCGGTGTGGCACATGTCTCCGATATCGCCGATGAGATCGGCCTATCGCTGCCCGGCCTGCAGCCTGAAACGGTCGCACGGTTAGAGGCGTTGCTGCCGCCCTTTGCCACACCCCAGAACCCGCTCGACACGACGGGCGTCGTCTTTGCCGATAGCGGGATCTATCGCGATGTCCTGCACGCGCTTGCCGACGATGCTTCGGTCGGCCTGATCGTCGCGACCCAGGACGCACCCGTTGGCTTGGACGATTTCTGCGCCTCCGAATATCTCGGCATCGCCGAGGCGGTTTCCGATTATGCAGGGACGGGCAAGGTGCCGGTCGTGTTCATGAGCAACCTCTCCTCCGGCCATCACCCGGATGTTGAGGCGAAACTGCCGAATGTGCCAGTCCTGCGCGGCACAAGAAGCGCGCTGACGGCCGTCCGCAGCCTGATCATCCGGAATACGGCCGTCTCCTGGCCTGACAAGGTGGCAGCGACCAGGAAAACCTTCCCCCCTGGCGCTTTGACCGAGCGCGAGGCGAAGCAATTGCTCGCCGCCGAAGGACTGCCGGTCCCAAAGGAACAACTCGTCAGCAGCGCGGACGCCGCTACCGAAGCAGCCAGACAACTCGGATTCCCGGTGGTCATGAAGATCGAGTCTCCGGATATCCTGCACAAGACCGAAGCCGGCGGCGTGAAACTCGGAATCGGCTCGGAGAGCGAAGCTCGCGCCGCTTTCGACGCCATCATGGCAGGCGCCCGTACCTATGCTCCCGACGCCGCGCTGCGCGGCGTCTCGGTGCAGGAGATGGTGACGGGCGGTGTCGAGGCACTGGTCGGCCTCGTGCGCCACGAACCCTTCGGTTTCGGCCTCGTCGTCGGCATCGGCGGCGTGCTGGTCGAACTGGTGAAGGACAGCGCCTTCGACCTCCTGCCGATTGACCTTGCCCGCGCCGAGGCGATGATCGGGGAAACGAAACTGGCATCGCTGCTGGAAGGCTATCGCGGCGCGCCGAAGGCAGATCGCAGGGCACTCGCCGAGCTGCTGGTCAAGGTATCGGAGTTTGCCGCGCAATACGGCGACGATATCAAGGCGATCGATCTCAATCCGGTCGCGGTCTTGCCCGAGGGCAAAGGCGTGCGCATCCTCGACGCGCTGATCATCCCGCGGAAGCGCGACTGATCAGACCAGCCGCAGCTTCGGCGGAGCCATATTCTCCGCGCGTCCGAACCATGAGAGCCGCTCGGTCAGCAGCGCATAAAAGCCGTCGGCATCGACGTCGCGCATGAACATCGCGTTCTTCGGCCGGCCGGAAACGCCCCACCAGTCGGCGACCGTCATGCCCTTGGTGAGTTCCGACTCCGTCTCGATCTCCACGTTGCAGAGCCGGCCGGAATAGAGCCCGGGCTTTACGAGGTAGGCGATCACGTTCGGATCGTGCAGCGGCCCGCCGTCGCTGCCGTATTTCGCCACGTCGAAGCGCTCGAAGTAATCCAGCCAGCCCACCACGGCGTCGGAAAGCGGCGTGCCGATTGCCTGGATTGCGGCAACGCGAGCGCGGGTCGTCAGCGTCTGGTGGGTGACGTCGAGCGGCATCATCACGATCGGCACGCCAGAACCGAACACGACGGCCGCAGCCTGCGGATCGACATAGATGTTGAATTCCGCTGCCGGCGTGATGTTGCCGCCCTCGAACAGCCCGCCTCCCATCAGCACGATCTGTTTGATGCGCGCGGCGATTTCGGGCGCCCGGGTCAAAGCCTTGCCGAGATTGGTGAGCGGGCCGAGCGTGCAGACGGTGACGGTACCGGCCGGTTCGCTTGTGAGCGTCTCGACGATGAAATCGATACCCTGCTGTTCCTGAAGCGGCATGGTCGGTTCGGGAAGATCGGCGCCGTCGAGACCCGTCGCACCGTGGACATGTTCGGCGGTGACGAGCGGCCCGGTCATCGGCTGGCTGCAGCCGGCGAATACCTTGATGTCCGCACGGCCGGCGAGTTCGCAGATCTTGCGGATGTTCTTCGTCGTCAGCGACAACGGGACGTTGCCTGCGGCAGCAACGATCCCCAGCACGTCGATTTCCGGGCTGGCGAGCGCCAGCAGGATGGCCAGCGCGTCGTCCTGGCCGGGGTCGGTATCGATGATGATCTTCTCTGCCATGCGGGTCACTCTCGGATACGGGAACGGTTATGCGACATGGGTGAGCGGCTCCCTCGCCCGCCATTTCGCAACGAGATCGGTTTTACGCTTTTCGAAACGCTCGACGGATGCGAGCTTTACATGGCCGAAGCCGCGAACCATATCCGGCAGGCCGGCGAGCTCGACGGCAAGCGCATGGTTGCCGATATTGAGCCCGGCCGAAAGCTCTGCCACGAGATCGAAATAGTCCTCGATCAGCTGCCGCTCCATCCGCCGCTCGGCCGTGCGGCCAAAGGGATCGAAGGGCGTGCCGCGCAGGAGTTTCAGTTTTTCCAGTACGCCGAAGGCGGGGCGGATCCAGGCGCCAAAGGCGATCTTGGCGGGATGGCCGGTGCGCTGATCGATCCTAGCGATCATCGGCGGCGCAAGATGATGCTTGATCTTGAAATCGCCTTCGAACTGCTCCGCAAGCTTCTTTTCAAAACTCCGGTCGCGATGCAGGCGGGCGACCTCGTATTCGTCCTTGTAAGCCATCAGCTTAAAAGCGTTTTTGGCCACCGCCTCGGCAAAACCGGTCACGCCGCGCAACTGCGCCTCGGCCGATTTCGCGACATCCACCAAACCCTTGTAGCGCTCGGCATAGGCGGCATTCTGGTAATCGGTCAGGAAGGTGACGCGCTTGGCAACCATCTCCTCCAGCGTCTCGGCCGTCCGTTCCGGCTTCACGAGGCCAGCCTCGCGGGCGACGGCTTCGGGATCGACGGCGGCACGACGACCCCAGCCGAAGGCGGCGCGGTTCATGGCGATGCCGGTGCCGTTGAGCTCGATCGCCTTGTCGATGGCGGCAAGGCTGATCGGCACCAGCCCGCGCTGCCAGGCATGGCCGAGCAGGAACATGTTCGCAGCGATCGCGTCACCCAGCAGCGCGGTTGCCATGTCGGTCGCGGCAACCGTCTCGACAGCTTCATCTCCGGCGGCACGGCGCAGCGATTTCAGCGTCGCCTCCTGCCGGAAATCAATCGTCGTGTCCTTCACGAAGGACGCCGTCGGCGCAAAATGGTCGTCGATGACCGCGCGCGTCTTGTTCTTCGCAAACGAGGCAAGCGAGTTCTTCTGGGCGGCAACGACGATATCGAAGCCGAGCACGAGGTCGCTTTCGCCGGGGCCGACGCGCACCGCATTGATCTGCGCCGGGTCCTTTGCCAGCCGTATATGCGAAACGACCGAGCCGTTCTTCTGGGCGAGCCCGGTCTGGTCGAGGGTCACCAGAGCCAAACCATCAAGAAGCGCTGCTTGAGCTAAAATGGCGCTGACCGTGATGACACCGGTGCCGCCGATGCCGGCGAGCAGCATGCTGTAGGGCGTCTCGAAAGTCGCGGTGAACGTGGGTAGCGGCAGGTCATCGGTCTTCACCACCTTCGACTTCGCCGCCGGCTTGCGGATGCTGCCGCCCTCGACGGTAACGAAGCTCGGACAGAAGCCCTTGATGCAGGAAAGATCGGTATTGCAGCTCGACTGGTTGATGCGGCGCTTGCGGCCGAATTCGGTTTCCTGCGGCTCGATGGAGATGCAGTTGGAGACGGCGGAACAGTCGCCGCAGCCCTCGCAGACCAGTTCGTTGATGAAGGCGCGCTTGTCCGAGACCGGATAGGCGCCGCGCTTGCGGCGGCGGCGCTTTTCGGCGGCGCAGACCTGATCGTAGACCAGCACGGTGACGCCGGGGATGTCGCGCAGCTCCCGCTGGACGGCGTCGAGTTCGTCGCGGTGATGGATGGAGACTTCGCGCGGAAGATTGCCCTGCCAGACCTCCGGCCGCTCGGCGACCACCACGACACGCGCAGCACCTTCCGCCAGCATCTGCCCGACAATGCCCGGCACGGTGACATCGCCGTCATGTTTCTGGCCACCTGTCATGGCGACCGCGTCGTTATAGAGGATCTTGTAGGTGGCGTTGACTCGTGCCGCGATCCCAGCGCGGATGGCGAGCAGGCCGGAATGAAAATAGGTGCCGTCGCCCATGTTGACGAAGATATGTTTCTCGTCGGTGAAGGGCGACAGGCCGATCCAGGACCCGCCCTCACCGCCCATCTGGGTAAAGGTCGAAGTATTGCGGTCCTCGTTGCCGATGATCATCATGTGGCAGCCGATGCCGGTCGAGGCACGGCTTCCCTCCGGCAAGCGGGTCGAGACGCTGTGCGGACAGCCGGAGCAGAAATAGGCGTCGCGCTTCAGGGCCGTCGCCTCGACGCCCATGGCGATCGACATTTCCTCGATGAACCGGGCCTTGGCCTGCAGCGCCTCATCGAGATAACCGAGCCGGGAAAGGATGGCCTTGGCGACCGACAGCGTACCGATCTCGCCGATCGCCTGCAGCAGCGCCGCGCCGTTCTCGCCGGCCTTGCCAAAGACGCGTGGGCGCCGCTCCGTGGACAGGTTGAAAAGCTGTGCCTTGATCTGGTCCTCGAGGATCGAGCGCTTTTCCTCGACCACGAGCAGTTCGTCGACGCGGGAAGCGAACTCCGCGATCCCCTGCGGCTCCAGTGGCCAGACCATGCCGACCTTGTAGAGCGCGATGCCGAGTTCGGCGGCGCGGGCTTCGTTGATGCCGAGCAGCGCCAGAGCACCCAGAAGATCGAGCCAGGACTTGCCGGTCGAGACGATCCCAAGCCGAGCGCGGCCGGTGGTTCCCCAGATGGCGCGGTCCAGCCGGTTGGCGCGGGCGAAAGCCTGCACGGCGAGCATCTTGCGCTCGAGCCGCAACTCCATCGCATGCGGTCCGTCCGGCCAGCGCAGCGACAAGCCGTCGGGCGCAAAGGTCTCGTCGGGGATAACTATCTGCGGCTTGTCCGGATCGAGATCGACCGTTGCCGAGCATTCGACAATCTCGGTCTGGCACTTGAAGCCTATCCAGGCGCCGGAATAGCGGCTCATCGCAAAACCGAGCAGGCCGTATTCGATATATTCGCCGACGCCGGCCGGCGACAGCAGCGGCACCATGGCCGAGATGAGATTGTGCTCGCTCTGGTGCGGCAGGGTGGAGGAAACCGCGCCGTGGTCGTCACCGACCAGCAGCAGCACGCCGCCATTCGGGTTGGTGCCGATCGCGTTGGCGTGGCGGATCACATCCATGCTGCGGTCGACGCCCGGCCCCTTGCCGTACCACATGCCGAACACGCCGTCATAACGCGAGCCCTGAAACATGCCGGTCTGCTGGGTGCCCCAGACGGCAGTCGCCGCCATGTCCTCGTTGAGAGCCGGATGGAATTTTATATGCGCGGCATCGAGAAACTTTTTCGCGCGCGCCATCTCACGGTCGAATCCGGCGAGCGGCGAGCCACGGTAACCGGACACGTAACCGGCCGTATTCAGGCCTCGCGCCAGGTCCCGCTGGCGCTGGATCATCGGCAGGCGCACCAGAGCCTGCGTGCCCGACACCAGGATGCGGCCTTTTTCCAGCGTGTAGCGGTCGTCGAGGCTGACCTTGCTGTTCGAGGGGCTCGTATCCGGCGCGGTATGGATCGACATCTACGCGCGCTCCGCCTGCTGCATGGACACCGGCGCCTCGAAGACCCGGCCGCGATTGAGAATGTAGTTCGGATCGAATGCGGTTTTCAGCCGGCGCATTGTGGCGATCTCGGCTTCGCTGCGGGCGTATTTCAAGTATTTCACCTTGTCGGTGCCGATGCCGTGCTCGGCGGAAACACCACCGCCGACCGCTTCTATGCCGGAAAATATCGCCTCGGCGACCTTTTTCTCATGCTGGCTGAACATGCAGTAGTGCAGGTTGCCGTCGCCCAGGTGGCCGAAGATATAGGTCCGCGCATCCGGATCGATCTCGTCGATGGCGAGAGCGGCCCTGTCGAGAAATTCCTGCATGCGGGACAGCGGCACGGAAATATC
The DNA here is from genome assembly GCF_002968555.1 of Neorhizobium sp. T6_25. Classification (NCBI taxonomy): domain Bacteria; kingdom Pseudomonadati; phylum Pseudomonadota; class Alphaproteobacteria; order Hyphomicrobiales; family Rhizobiaceae; genus Neorhizobium; species Neorhizobium sp. T6_25. Next base: position 64,053 of record NZ_PVBL01000002.1, on the reverse strand, counting down.
GAAGCCGATCGTCACTCCATTGCCGAACAGGTAGTCGTTGATGCCGTCGCGAATGCCCCACAGCCCGTTGAACTCGCGCAGTGAGTTGGAGAGCACCACGTCGGTGGCAAGCCCGTCCTCCAGCGCGGCGGCAAGTGCCGCCTCGAAACGCTCGTTGTCCTGATCCGGCGCCTGGCCCTGGATCTCGACCATCGCATACATGCCGGCCCCTTTTTCGACCGGCGGGCGGATTCCCATATGGTCGACCGTGCCTTCGTAGACATTCGGAAAGATCGCCTCGAAGGCGGAGATGAGGCCGGAGAGTTCCACGCGCAGCCGCGCCAGCAGTTCCTGCGCCGCCTTCAGCGACGGCAGGGCGATGAAGGCGTTGCGCTCGATCTGCGGCTTCGGATGCAGTTTCAGGCAGGCGCGTGTCACGACCCCGATCGTGCCTTCGGTGCCGATGAACAGTGGATCGAGGTCGTAGCCGGAATTGTCCTTCGGCAGGCCCTTCAGCGAGGAGAGGATCGTGCCGTCCGGCAACACCGCCTCCAGCCCCATGACCTGCGCCCGGTACATGCCGTAGCGCAGGACCCGGATGCCGCCGGCATTGGTGCCGATATTGCCGCCGATCGTGGCGGTACCGCGCGCACCGATATCGACGCCGAAGAACAGGCCCGCGTCGCTCGCCGCCTGCTGGACGACCTGCAGCGGGGTGCCCGCCTTGACGATCATCGTCTGTGCCGCGACGTCGATCGACTCGATCCCGTTCATCCGTTCGAGCGAGATGGAAATTTCGCCCTCGACGGGCCGGGAAGAACCGGAAAGCCCGGTGCGGCCGCCCTGCACGACGATCGGCTGGCGAAGGTCGTTGGCGGTGGAAAGAATGGCGGAAACGTCTTCGGTATTGCGCGGACGCAGGACGGCTGCTGGCCGGCTGCCTCGGGCGGTCGCATCCGCGGCATAACCATCCGAAATCGCATCGCCGGTGAGGATCGCAGCGGCATCCAGCCTGTTTTCGAGACTGGAAACAAGACGGTTCACGCGGTCAGAGGACAAAGCCCGCCTCCCCCGCAAAACCCGGCGTCGCAGCCCTGCGCTCCGGCTCGGCCGAATGCGATTACGCCCATTCTCTCGTTCCCCTTGCTTGTTGGGTGCGAGGTTATTCCCATTCCCCTATTTGTCAAACCTATATTTAAAAAGCAGTAGCCTTTTTGCCCCTCCCGTGGCATCACTATGGCAGGAACCATGGGAAGGGTGACATGATCCTCAAATACGACGAGGTCGTCCGCACGGGCATCGCGAGACAGGTATCGGACAATATCCGTTCGGCAATCATGGACGGCCGACTGAAGATCGATGAGCGCCTGCCGACCGAGGAGGAACTTGCCCGAAGCTTCGGCATTTCCCGCCCGACGGTGCGCGAGGCCCTGAAACGCCTCGCCGCCCAGAACCTCATCCATTCCAAACGCGGCCCGACCGGCGGTAATTTCGTCAAGCGGCCGGACCCGGAAGGTCTTTCCAAGGCAATCACGGGCGCCGCCACCCTTCTGGTCGGCATCGGTGCCTTCGACATCGAAGAGATCATCACCGCCAGGCTGGAAACGGAAGCCGTCTGCTGCCGGCTGGCCGCCGCAAATCGCGGCGAAGCCGACCTCGCTGCGATGGAAGCGGAAATCGCGGTGCAGCTCGACGAGGCTGTTAGCGACGAGGATTTCTGCGCTTCGGACGTGCGTTTCCACAGAGCGCTGGTGGAATCGACCGGCAACGGCCCGCTGAAACTGATGATGTACACCGTCATCGAGGCCTTCATTCCGATCACCAACATGATCGTCTTCCGGGTTCGCGAACGGCGCCACGTCGCCTCGCTGCATCAGGAAATCGTCGATGCGGTGCGCAGCCGCGAGGATGCCAAGGCAGCAGATGCGCTGGCCCGGCTGCTGGCCTATGTGCGCGAAAGTTATTCCGCCGTGCTCGACGCGCGCGCCAAGCGCGATGACGCCGCACAGGCCTCCGCTTAAAAACCAACATCGCCACGATATCGGGAGAGAGACATGACCGAGACCTTCACCGCCATGGTCATCGACGCCGTCGACGGCAAGCCGAAAGGCGCCTTCAGGGAGATCTCGATCGCCGATCTGCCCGACAATGACGTGCTGGTCGAGATCGCCTATTCGACGCTGAACTACAAGGACGGCTTGGCGATATCAGGCAAGGGCCGCATCGCCAGGCGCATGCCGATGATCGGCGGCATCGACCTCTCCGGCACCGTCGTCGAATCTCTCTCGCCGGAATGGAAGGCCGGCGACAAGGTCGTGCTGAACGGCTGGGGCCTTTCCGAAACCGAATGGGGCGCCTTCGGCCGCTACCAGCGCGTCAAGCCGGAATGGCTGATCCGCCTGCCCGATGCCTTTTCGATGGAACAGGCGATGGCAATCGGCACCGCAGGTTATACCGCGGCGCTCTGCGTCGACGCCTTGGAAAAATGGGGTTCGATCAAGCCCGGCGAGGGCGAAGTGCTGGTGACGGGTGCTGCCGGCGGCGTCGGTTCGGTCGCCATCGCCCTGCTGGCAGCCCGCGGCTACAATGTCACCGCCTCTACGGGACGGCCGGAAACCCACGACTACCTCGCCTCGCTCGGCGCCTCCAACTTCATCGACCGCGCCGTGCTTGCCGAAAAAGGCGGCCCGCTGCAAAAGGAACGCTGGACGGGCGGCGTGGATAGCATCGGCTCGACGACGCTCGTCACCGCGCTCTCCCAGACGATGCGCGGCTGCGCCATCGCCGCCTGCGGCCTTGCCGGCGGGGCCGACCTTCCGGGCACCGTGCTGCCGCATATCCTGCGCGCCGTGACGCTGATCGGGGTCGACAGCGTCATCGCCACTCGCGAACAACGGCTGTCGGCATGGGCGCGGCTCGCCCGCGATCTCGATCCGGCCAAGCTTTCCGAAATCACCACGACGGAGCCGATGTCCAACCTGCCGCAACTCGCCGAGGATATTATTGCGGGGAAAATCCGCGGGCGTGTGGTGATCGATGTGACGAAGTAGAAAAGGTATACCAGAGGCGGCTTTCCATTCGCGGCTCAGAGGCGGTAGAGATATCTCCGGCAGAAAATTGCATGGCGTGGGAGAGTGGTTTTGAGCAGTGATCACGAGGTCTTCACCGGTCGCCGGGAAGACATAAGACTTGTTACCGGCCAGGGCGCATATACCGCAGACAAGGTGCTGGATAACCAGCTTTACGCCGCATTCTTGAGAGCCGACCAGCCGCATGCGCGCATCGTTTCGATCGATGTCGAGGCGGCGCTTGATGCACCGGGCGTTCATATCGTGCTGACCGGCAAGGATGCGCTCGAAGCGAACCTGATCGCCCCCGGCCCGCTGGTCTCCTTCCCCGGCGTCGATGGCATGAAGATCAAGGCACCACACCGTTATGCTTTGTCGACCGACCGCGTCCGTTTCGTCGGCGAACCGGTTGCCATGGTCGTGGCCGACAGCGCCGAGGCGGCTGCCGATGCGGTCGAGCTGATCGCGGTCGATTACGAGGACCTGCCGGCGATCATCGATCCGGAGGCCGCGCTGGAAGATGGCGCGCCGCAGCTTTTCGACGAGGTGCCGGGCAACCTGGTTTTCCTGCACAGTTTCGGTGACACGGCGGTAGCCGATGAAGCCTTCGCCAAGGCCGCGCATATCTCGACGCTGACGGTCGAGTCGCAGCGCGTCGCCGCCAACCCGCTCGAACTCAAATCCTTCATGGCGGCATACGACGCCGAAACGGAGGTCTTCGACGTCTATTCCGCCAGCCAGGGCACGGGCCTTGCCGATGGCCTTGCCCGCTTCTCCGGCCATCCGCCGGAAAAGGTGCGGCACCACATGGGTGATGTCGGCGGCAGCTTCGGCATCCGTGGCGCGGCCTATCCGGAATATGCGGCGATCATGCTAGCAGCCAGGAAACTCTGTCGGCCGGTGCGCTGGACCGCCAGCCGCACCGAAAGCTTCCTTGCCGATTATCACGGCCGCGCCGTCCGGTTCACCGGGGAGATGGCGCTCAGCGAAGCCGGCGAATTCCTCGGCATAAGGATGAACGTCGTCTGCGATCTCGGCGCCTACCATTCGCCGGCCGGCGCGCTGATCAACGTCCTGAACCCGATGCTGACCGGCACCGGCTGCTACCGCATTCCCGCTATCTTCGGCCTCAACCGCCTCGCCTTCACCAATACCTCGCCGATCGCCGCCTATCGCGGCGCGGGCCGTCCGGACATCAACTATTTCGTCGAGCGGCTGGTGGATCAGGCCGCAACCGATCTCGGCATGGACCGGATCGAAATCCGCCGGAAGAACCTGATCCCCGACGACGCCTATCCCTACACGACACCGACCACGGTCTACGACAGCGGCGGCTATGTCGCGATGCTGGAAGAGGCTGTATCGGTTTCCGATTGGAAAGGTTTCGAAGCCCGCCGGACGGAGTCCGAGAACCGCGGCCATCTGCGCGGTATCGGCATGGGCGTCTTCGTCGAACCGTCCGGCGGCGGCCATATGCCGGAAGAAACCGAGATCCGCTTCGAGGCGGACGGCACGCTGACGCTCTACACGCTGTCCGGTTCCGCGGGCCAGGGCCACGAGACGGTGCTGCCGCGGCTGGTTGCCAAGGAACTCGGCATCGACGAGAACCTGATCAACCTGCGCGCCAACAGCGTTCATGCGCCTCACAAGCTCAAGGGTGCCGGCACGATGGGGTCGCGGACCATGGCCTCGCACGGCGCCTCGCTGACGATCACCTCCCGCGAGGTGGTGAAAAAGGGCCTGAAGCTCGCCGCCGAGGCGCTGGAAGCCTCTGAGACCGACATCGAATTCGATGACGGCCACTACAAGGTGGCCGGCACCAACATGTCGATCTCGCTTCTGGAACTGGCCGCCCGCAACCTCACGCCGGATGGCAACGCACTGGATACGCTCGCCTCGATCCAGCCGGAGCGAAATTTCCCCGGCGGCGTGCATGTGGCCGAAGTGGAGATCGACCCGAATACCGGCGAGACCAAAGTCACCTCCTATATCGGCGTCGACGATGCCGGGCATGTCATCAATCACACGCTGCTCGAAGGCCAGATGCATGGCGGTCTTGCCCAGGGCGCGGGCCAAGTCTTCGGCGAGCATATCGTTTATGACCGCGACAGCGGCCAGATGCTGACTGCCAGCTTCATGGATTATTTCATGCCGCGCGCCGACTTCATGCCGACACCGCGTTTCTTCGACCTGCCGACGCCCTCGCCCACCAACGTGCTCGGCGTCAAGGGCGGCGGTGAGGCCGGCACGACCGGGGCGCTGCCGACGCTGATGAACGCCGTCCTAGATGCGCTTCGCTCGGCCGGCGTCGAGGATTTCGATATGCCCGCGACACCTTACAGGGTTTGGGACGCCCTGAAGACGGCCAGGGAGAACGCTCGATAAGACCTCATCCGCGCGCGCCGCATCCATGCCTTCGTGGATTGCCTGAACGCATTGCGGGACGCTAGAAGTTCATTTCGACAAGATGAAATACGAGGCGTCGACGCAATGACACTGGACGACATCACCAACACCGTCATCGAGCGGGCGAGCGACAGGCGACGTTTCATCGTTGCGGTCGCCGGCCCGCCGGGCGGCGGAAAATCCACGCTCGCCGACGCCCTGCACGAAGCCCTGCTGGCGAGAGGGGAAACCGCCGAAATCCTGCCGATGGACGGCTTCCACCTCGACAATGGCCTCCTCGAAGCCCGCGGCCTGTTGCCCCGCAAGGGCGCGCCGCAGACTTTCGACGTGCGCGGTTTTGCCGACATCCTAAAAGCGGTGCGGCAGGGAGACGAGGAAGTGCTGGTACCGGTCTTCGATCGATCGCGCGAGATCGCCATCGCCTCGGCCCGCCCCATCTCCCCCGACACCCATATCGTTCTGGCGGAAGGCAACTACCTGCTGATCGACGAAGCGCCCTGGTCGCAGCTCGCCGAGATGTTCGACTTCACCATTTTTGTCGGCCCCTCGGAAGAGGTGCTCCGCGAGCGACTCAAGGCGCGCTGGGTCCATTACGGGCTTGATGAAGCCGCGATTGCCTGGAAACTCGACGGCAACGACCTGCCGAACGGCCGCTACATCCTCACCCACTCGCGGCCGGCCGACATCAGGCTCGAAAGCTTCTAAGGTCTGTTGCGGGCAATGCCTGACTAGAGGGCCACGCCCGTTTCGCGGTCGAACACATGTACCTGTTCGGCCGGGATGTTGGCTTCGAACCGCGCGCCGTAGCGGGCCGGATATTCGCCGTCGACGATCGCGACCACCGGATGGCCGGCGAGATCGAAGACGATGTGGGTCTGCGCGCCGGTCGGCTCGACCAGCAGTGTCTGGCCGGCAAGCGCCGTCCCGCCCGCGCCAGGGCTGAGGTGTTCCGGACGCAGGCCCACCTTGATCGCCTGACCGCGCTTCACCTTGCGCTCCGGCGCGATGCGGATCGAGGTGCCGTCGCCGAGACGCGCGGCAGCCTCGCCGCCATCGCCATCGACGGTACCGTCGAGAAGGTTCATTGCCGGCGAACCGATGAAGGCGGCGACGAAGAGGTTGGCCGGCTTGCGATAAAGCTCCATCGGCGTGCCCTCCTGCTCCACCCTTCCCTGGTTGAGGACGACGATCCGGTCGGCGAGCGTCATCGCCTCGATCTGGTCGTGGGTGACGTAGATCGAGGTCGTCCCGACCTTCTGGTGCAGCTGCTTGATCTCCGAGCGCATCTGCACGCGGAGTTTCGCGTCGAGGTTTGAAAGCGGCTCATCAAACAGGAAGACGGCCGGGTTGCGGACGATCGCCCGGCCCATGGCGACGCGCTGGCGCTGGCCGCCGGAAAGCTGCGCCGGCTTGCGGTCGAGAAGCGGCATCAGGTCGAGCATGCGTGCCGCTTCGGCGACGCGTTCGGCAATCATCGGCTTCGGGGTTCCGGAAAGGCGCAGGTTGAAGCCCATGTTCTCGGCGACCGTCATGTGCGGATAAAGCGCATAGGACTGGAACACCATGGCGATGTTGCGCTCGCGCGGAGTAAGCTCGTTGACCACGGCGTTGTCGATGACGACGTCGCCGGCGGTGATTTCCTCAAGCCCGGCAATCATCCGCAGCAGCGTCGATTTTCCGCAGCCGGACGGACCAACCAGCGCGACGAACTCGCCGTCTTCGATTGCCAGCGACACGCCATGGATGACCGGGAGCGCCCCATAGGCCTTGCGGACTTGTCTGAGTTCGACGGATGCCATGCGAGTTACTCCGGGTCGGGCTCAGGACTTCACTGCACCGGCGGTCAGACCGGCGATGATGTGCTTCTGGGCCAGGAAGAAGGCGATGATGGTTGGCAGGATGGTGAGTGTGATGAAGGCGAGCACCAGCTGCCATTCGGTGCTGAATTCGCCCCGATAGATCATGATGCCGAGCGGCCAGGGATAACGGCTCTCGGAATTCAGCATGATCAGCGGCACGATATAACTGTTCCAGCTGCCGACGAAGGAGATGATGCCGACGGTGGCGATGATCGGCCGCGACAGCGGCAGCGTGATGTGCCAGAAAAAGCGCATGTAGCCGCAGCCGTCCACGAAGGCCGCGTCGAAGAGTTCGGACGGCAAATTGCGGAAGTAGTTGCGGAACAGCATGATGCTCATGCCCATGCCGAACGCCACCTGCGGCAGCACCACGCCCCAGTACGTATCGATCAACCCCAGATCGCGGATGCGGATGTAGAGCGGCAGGATGGCCGTTGCTGCCGGGAACATCAGCCCGATCAGGAAATAGTTGACCAGGTAATCCGCGCCGAAGAAACGGATATGCGCGAAGCAGAAGGCGGCCATGGCGCCGAAGGTCAACGTCAGGAACACCGTCAGCACGGCAATGATCAGCGAATTGCTCATCTGCAGCCAGTAGCGCTTGCTGACGATGATATCCGTGTAGTTCGACCACTGCCATTCCATCGGCAGGCCGAAGGGATTGCCGCGCAGTTCGCCAAGGGTCTTGAAGCCGCCGAGCGCAGTGCTGATGAGCGGCACCACCACGATTGCCGCCACGATGATCAGCGACACGTACATATAGACCTGCGTGCCGGCGCGGATCCGCTGGCCGGACGTCGGCGCGCTGGCGGCATCGATGGGCTGTGCTGTCGAGATATCAGTCATTGCGCATGAACACCCGCTTGTAGCTGAAGGCGAGCGTCACGCAGATCACGAACAGCACCACGCCAACGGCGCTGCCGAACCCGACCTGCATGCGGGTCACCCCGAAATTGTACAGGAACGTCACCATCGTCTGCGTCGAGTTCGACGGTCCCCCGCCGGTCAGCGGCATGATCATATCGAAAAGCTGCAGCGAACCCACGACCGCAAAGAAGACGGAGAGACGCACGGTGGAGCCGAGCAGCGGCAGCGTCACAAGCCGGAATTTCTGGAAACCGGTCGCACCGTCGATGTCGGCCGCTTCCAGCACGCTCTTGTCGATCGCCTGCAGGCCGGCGATGAAGAGCATCATGTGAAAACCGAAATACTTCCAGACCACGACGCCCAATATCGCGTACATCGCCAGGTCCCGGTCGGCCAGCCAGAAGGGCGCCTCGACACCGAGCATCTGCGAGATACCGGCGACGAGACCGAAATCCCCGTCATAGACGAAACGCCAGATCATCCCGGCCGCGACATCCGCGAGTACGTAAGGCAGGAAGAAGATCAGCCGGAAGAACAGCGCCCCCTTGATCCGGCTGGAGATCATCGTCGCCAGCCAGAGCGCCAGCGGAACCTGCACGCAGAGCGAGGCGAGCACGATCAGGCCGTTGTTGATCAAAGCCTGGGTGAAGGCGCCATTGCGGAAAATGAGCTGGTAGTTGCGCCAGCCGACCCATTGCGTCGGGCTGCCATAGCCGTTCCAGTTGTAGAAGGAATACCAGGCCGCTTCGCCCATGGGCAGAATGACCAGCACCGTAAACAGAAGAAGCGCCGGCGGCAGGAACAGGATCAGCACCGGCCACTTGCTGTTGGCAAGGGACCGCTTGCGGCGCCGCGATACCGCAAGTGTATTCCCGGATGGGACGGCATTGGCAGACATCAGCATATCGCTCATCGATTTTCGAGCCTTTCGGGCTGCGAGACGCCGTCAGGCGAGGACGGGAACCGGCGCTCCCAGGGTTGCTGGAACCTTAGGGGAGCGGGAGCGCCGGCACTGCGCTTACTTTCGCTCGAGGGAATAGGCGTCCTCGATCTGCTGCGCCGCGTCAGCCGGTTTCATGTTACCGGAGACCACCTCGACGCTGATGTCGTTGACGATCGCGCCGACATTGGGGCCGAGGTCCTGGTCGAGGAAGTTCTGGTGCCAGGTTTCCTTGGCAAGAGCTTCGGCAACTTCCTTCAGCAGCGGCTTGGAGATCGCTTCGCTCGCGCCCTTGGTCACTGGCATGATCTGCGTATCCCTGGCGAGCACCTTCTGCACGTCGACGCTTGCCATGTAGCGGAGGAACTCCTCGGTTTCAGGCGGCGCGTTCTTGGTGACTGCCCATCCGTTGAGACCGCCGAAACTGTCGGTGGTCACGCCGGGTCCTCCGCTGACGACGGGGAACGGGAAGCGGCCGATATTATCGTCGGCAAGGCCCTTGCGGCTGGTCGAATTCGACGCTTGGGTCGAGGGCGTGTTTTCGAAACTCAGGATGATCGCGGCACGACCATCGCCGAACGTGGCAAGCGCATCGTTCCAGGTCGCACCCAGATAGCCATTCTGGAAAGGCTCAAGCTTGCCGAGCTCGGCCAGGCGCTCGCCGGCCTTGACGAAAGGCTTGCCGGCAAATCCGTCGTTCTTGCCCGCCTTGGCGTCGGCAAAGCCCTTTTGCCCCGCCTCGCGCATAGACAGATAGCTCCAGTAGAAATGCAGGGGCCACTTGTCCCGCCCGCCGCCGGCAATCGGCGTCACGCCTGCCTGTTTCAGCGTTTTGACGGCGCCGAGGAAATCGTCCCAGGTGGCGATCTTCGAGGCATCGACGCCGGCCTTCTTGAACAGTTCCTTGTTGTAATAGAAGGAAACCAAGCCACTCTTGGAGGGCGAAGCCCAGACCTTGCCGTCGAAGGTCAGGCCATCGACCGCCGAGGCGTTGATCGACTTGCGCCACTCCCCTCCGTTCGCGTCGAGTGCAGCATTGATCGGCCGCAGCGTGCCGGTTTCGGACTGTGCCTTTAAGACGCCGCCACCCCAGCTATAGAAGATGCTTGGCGCGTCATTCGACTGCAGAAGCGTCGGCAGCTTGGCCTTGAAGGCCTGGTTTTCCAGAAATTGCAGTTCGACCTTGACGCCGGGATGCTTGGCCTCGAAATCCCTGGCAATCTGGTTCCAGGCTGCAACATTCCCCGGCACCTGCTCGACATGCATCCAGCGAATGACGCTGTCCGCTGCAGCAGCGCCGGCCGTGAACATGCCACCTACGAGGGCAACAGCGGTCGCGGAAATCAAACGCATCCTGTAGTATCTATTGGACATTGAAGGCGCTCCTCCCAAAGCTTTATTCCTGTATCCGAATTAAATAATCGGCAAGGCCGACGCATCTGTCAATAGCCCTGCGCGACATTGCCGGATTTTGGCAAAAATTGCGGCATTTGCTGCTTTTATCTATTGCACACCCCGTAAATTCAGATCTAGAACAAACCGAATTTAATTTGCACCTCGTATTAAATAGCGGTTGGTGCAGAAGCCGACGAGTGCGCAGAAGAGATGAAAACCGCCGATCCAGAACTCATGCGTGCGATGAATCGTCTCAGCGTGCTGGACACGATCCGGCGGCGGGGCCCTATCTCCCGCGTGGAGATTTCCGAGCGCACCGAGCTCTCGACGACCACCGTTTCGGCCATCACCGGTTCGCTGCTCGACGACGGGCTGATCCTGACCCGCCACGAGGGCGATATCCGCAACGAGGCCGTGCGCGGCCGGCCCCGCGTCATGCTCGAAGTCAATCCGGACGCCGCCCGCGTGGTCGGCGCCAAGATCGCTGCAAGCCGCATGGTCTTCGTCGTCACCAATTTCCGCGGCGACGTGCTCTCCCAGCTCACCCTGCCGATCCGGATCGACCGCCAGCCGATCGCGGTGATCGCCGATCTCGTCGAGGATGGCGTGCGCCGTTGTGTCGTCGATGCCGGCCTGTCGCTGGAAGATGTCGACAGCGTCTGCCTCGGACTTCCGGGCGTCATCGAACACCGCACCGGACACGTCCGCTCGAGCCCGATTTTTCGCGAGATCAACATCGATTTTGCGGCCGAAATGTCCACGCGCCTGTCGACGCCGACCATCGTCGAGAGTGACGCCCACGCTATCACGCTCGGACATCACTGGTTCGGAAAGGCGCGCGATCTGGAAGACATGGTCCTGATATCGCTCGAACAGACGCTCGGCCTTGGCGTGCTGCACGGCAACCGGCTTTTCCGCGGTGCCGGCGGCCTTAGCCACAACCTCGGTGATCTCGTGCTCGGCATGGGACCCCAGGGCATCGTCCGGCTTTCGAGCCAGGCTGGCGAGAGCGCCATCCTCGGCGAACAGCAGGCGGACGGGCGTTTTGCCGAAGCGGTGCGGCTCGGCCGCGGCATGACCCATGTCCAGGCACTGATCCAGGCCGACGACGACCGGCTGATCGCCGCAGCCGTTCGCGCCGGCGAGGCCGTCGGGCTGACGATCGCCAACATCGTCACGCTTTTCGCGCCGCCGCGCGTCATCCTCGTCGGCTCGTCGCTGGCGCTCGGCGAACCGTTCCTGAACAGCCTGCGCGATGCCTATGCGCTAGCCATTCCGCCGTCTCTGAAGGGTGTCAGCGAGCTCGTCTTCGATGATTCCACGGATGATTTCTGGGCGCAGGGAGCGGCGGCCGTAGCACTTTACGAACTTTACGAATCGCCCTGGAGCACCACCGGGCCGGCGCTCTGACGCGCCAAACATCAGCATTCATCGGGAGGAAACAATGGATAAAGTCGGTATCGGCATCATCGGATGCGGCAATATTTCGGGCGCCTATCTGAAGGCGATGACATCCGCTTTTCCGATTCTCGATATCCGCGGGCTGGGCGATCTCAACCGCGATCTGGCCGAGGCGAAAGCTTCCGAATTCAACCTCCAGGCCCGTACCGTCGATGAGCTGCTCGCCGATCCGAAGATCGAGATCATCGTCAACCTGACGATCCCCAAGGCGCATGTCGCCGTCGGGCTGCAGGCGCTCGATGCGGGTAAGCACACCTATTCGGAAAAACCTCTCGGGATTAATTTCGCGGAAGGGAAAAAATTGGCGGAGGTTGCAAAGGCCAAGGGCCTGCGCATCGGTGCCGCTCCCGACACCTTCCTCGGCGGCGGCCACCAGACCGCCCGCGAATTGATCGACCAGGGCGTCATCGGGATTCCGGTCGGCGGCACCGCCACCTTCATGTGCCCCGGCCACGAGCGCTGGCACCCGAACCCCGCCTTCTATTACGAGGTCGGCGGCGGACCGATGCTCGACATGGGTCCCTATTACATCACCGATCTCGTCAACCTGCTCGGCCCGGTGTCGCAGGTGGCGGGCTTTGCGATCACCCCCCGCAAGGAGCGCATCATCACCAGCGAGCCGCGCAACGGCGAGCGCATTCCGGTGCACGTTCCGACCCATGTGGCCGGTGTCATGGCGTTTGCCAACGGCGCGGTCGTGCAGATCGGCATGAGCTTCGACGTCGCCGGTCACAAGCATGTGCCGCTCGAAGTCTACGGCACCGAGGGCACTCTGATCGTGCCGGACCCCAACCGTTTCGAGGGGCCCGTCGGTTATCTGAAGAAGGGCGGCCAATTCGAAGACCAGCCCACCACCTTACCCTATGCGGACGGCAACTATCGCTCGATCGGCGTCGCGGACCTGGCCCACGCGATCCGTTCCAACCGCCCGCACCGCGCGAACGGCGATCTGGCGCTGCATGTGCTGGAGGTCATGGAAGCCTTTCACACGGCCTCCGCCGAAGGGCGCACGATCAAGATCACCACGGCGACGGAGCGGCCCGCTCCGCTGTCGGAATCGCTTGTTGACGGCCAGCTGGCGAAATAATTCTGGAGGAAGACTGAAATGCGTGAAGCACTCATCGTATGGGGCGGCTGGAGCGGCCACGAACCGCAGGAATGCGCCGAGATCATCAAGGACATGCTGGAGGAAGACGGTTTCAAGGTCTATCTCGAGCATTCGACCGAGGCCTTCGCCGACCCTTCGATCCATGATCTGAGCCTCATCGTGCCGATCATGACCATGTCGAAAATCGAGAAGGAAGAGGTGAAGAACCTCGCGGCAGCCGTTCAGGGCGGTGTCGGCATTGCCGGTTATCACGGTGGTGCGGGCGACGCCTTTCGCGAGTCGGTCGACTACCAGTTCATCATCGGCGGCCAGTGGGTCGCCCATCCCGGCAATATCATCGACTACACGGTCAACATCACGAAGCCGGATGATCCGCTGATGGAGGGGATCGCCGATTTCCCCTACACGTCCGAGCAATATTACATGCATGTCGACCCCTCTAACGAGGTGCTGGCGACGACGACGTTTACCGGCGACCACGCCTACTGGATCGACGGCGTCGTCATGCCGGTTGTCTGGAAGCGGAAATACGGAGAGGGCCGCGTCTTCTATTCCTCGCTCGGCCACCAGGCCAAGGAATTCGACGTGCCGCAGATGAAGACGATCTTCCGCCGTGGTGCCAGCTGGGCGGCGCGTTGAGATTGGACTGAGACGACGCCTCCTTCGATCTCCCCCCTTGAGGGGGAGATGCCTGGCAGGGCAGAGGGGGGTGACCTCTCGGCATATTCTTCCGCCACTCGGTTGCCGCGCCGTCGCTACCCCCCTCTGTCACCTTCGGCGACATCTCCCCCTCAAGGGGGAGATTAGTGGGAGCTTGCCGCACCGGCTCGTATCCTACATCCCCTTCAGTGCCTTGAAGGTCTCCGCAAAAGCCGCATCCATCCGGTAAAACACCGGCGGACAACCGATCGGCGACGGCACCGTCACCTCTTCCCCGCCTGCATATTCGACGCCGCTCCACACATGCACCCACCTCGCCCCTTCCGGCAGATAGACGCTCCGCACCTCCTGCGCCGCATGCCAGACCGGTGCCACCAGCAATTCCGGGCCGTAAAGATAGGCATCCTGAATGGCATAGGTCTTCGGGTCGTGCTCGTGATGCAGGAAGAGCGGCCGCTGCACCGGCAGGCCACGGGCGGCGGCCTCGGTCGAGAGCGTCTTCAGGTACGGCGCCAGATGCACGTAGATCCGCGTCATCCGGGCGAAATGCTCCAGCACCTCGGGGTCCTGGTCGATCTGGATATTGTCGCGCGGCCGGTTGCCCTCGTGGCTGCGCATGACCGGCGTGAAGGCGGCCATCTCGGCCCAGCGCATCAAGAGTTCCGGCGTGCGGACGTTGCCGAACAGGCTCGTATACCCGCCGATATCGGAATGGTGATAGGCGTTGCCCAGCAGGCCTGACGAAAGCGCGGCGCACATCACCGTGACCAGCCCGTCATGGCGCGAGAAGTCCACCGACTGGTCGCCGCCCCACAGCAGCGGGCAATGTTTCTGCACGCCGGTAAAGCCGGCTCGCATGAAGAACAGCGCCTCGCCCGTCTTGCCGCGGCTGGCGATCGCCTTGGCGTTGACTTCGGCCCAGAGGGTCGGCCAGGCATTGTGCATCAGCTTGGCATCGATGCCGTTCGCAAGTTCCACATCGATCGGCAGGTATTCACCGAAATCGGCCATCCAGCCGGTCAGTCCGAAATCGAGCATGCGGCGGCCGATGACTTCCTCGGCAAACCAATCGGCCGCTTGCCGGTTGGTGAAATCGACGACGCCGCAATCGAATTCGCCGAAATCGACGATCGCCGTGCGGCCAAGCTGGTCCTTGGCGAAATAGCCCGCCGCTTCCGCTTCCGGAAACAGCGAACCGTCGACGCAGAGATAGGGATTGACGTAGCCGAGGAAGCGGATGCCCTCGCCGTTCAGCTCGGCGATGCGCTGGCGCAGGTCCGGATAACGCTCGTCATTCGCCTGCCAGTCCCAGAAGAGGCGCGATCCGAACGAGGTCTGGCGAAGGCCGACCCAATCCTCGCACCAGAGGCCGGAGACCTGCACGCCGGCATTGCGCATCTTTTCCAGCCGCGCGAAGGAATTGACGCCGTCCTTGAGACCGATGATCGCGCCCTTGTAGACCCAGTCCGGCAGTTCCGGCTGCCGCCCGAACCGCAGCGACAGGGCCTCGACCAGTTCGACGAAATTCGGTGCGGCAAACAGTTCGATCCGCTCCGGCACCGCCCAGGTTTCGATCTCGTGAAAGGTCTTGCGGCGGAAATCGAAGACGGAATAGGCGGTCGTCTCCATATGCAGGGCATAACGCGCCGAGGAAATATAGGTCGGCTGCGGGTAGTTGGTATTGTAATAGTCGCCACCCGCCTTGTCCTTCAGGTCGGACTTGAAGGTGATCTCGCTCGTCTTGTCGCGGCCGACGCCGGGCTCTGAGGTCCAGAGCGGAAAGCGGCGTCCGCGCATGTCGAAATAGGACATCTGCTCGCCGCCGCCCCAGACATGCTCGTCGTTGTCCGCATGGATGCGGATCCAGAAGCGGTTGATCGTTTCGTCCAATGACCGGAAATGCACGGCGGTTTCCGAGACCGTCAGCTCCAGCCGCGGCGCCCGGCCCTCCGCCTCCGACAGGCTGATCGTGCTGCCGTCGATTTCCGCATGGCGCAGAGCGCTGCGCTCGACGATGTAATCCTCAACCTCGAAATTGCCGCGGTACATGTCCATCCGCTCCTGTCCCTGGCCGACGAATATGCAGGGCGAGGCAGCGCTGTGCCGCAGGATGCTGCGGCCGTTCAGCGATATGGAAAAACCGTCTTGTGTCGTCTCGAATTTCATCTTGTCGGTACTCGATTGTTTCTATCGCAGCCGCGATACATATCGCGCCACGGAATGGTCGAACCATGTGCGGGAAACCTCGGCCAGGGCGCCGTCCTGCGCCTGGCTCATGCGCAGCACATGGGGGATTGGCGCACCCGGCTTCTGGCCGAAGGCCGGCGGCGCCCAGTCGGGCACGGTGTCGAGGTCGATCTTGTCTTCCGCCCGGACGATCCAGAGACCCAGCCGGGTGCGGTAGTAGAGATAAAGCGATTCCGACAGGTCTTCCGGCGTGATCGCGGCCACATAGGAGCCGTCGAGCCAGATTTCCTCGAGCGCCGCGACCTTGCCCGACAGCCGACGGATGCGGCGGATGCGATGCCCTTCCGGCGAAAAGCCGAACCTCGGCAGGTCCTTGGGTTTGTCGAGCCGCATCACGTCGAGCAATTCCGCGGTCGGCAGGCCGCCGCCCTGGATCAGTTCCAGCCGGAACATCGCATAGACGCTCTTCGGATCGCTGATCGCCCGGACGTAATTGCCGGACCCCTGCACCCGTTCCAGCAGCCCGCGGTTCTGGAGTTCCGCCAGCGCCTTGCGTAGCGTGCCGACGGCAATGCCGAGCTGCACAGCCATGTCGCGCTCCGGCGCCAGCTTCTCGCCGTCGACGAGCCGGCCGGCCGCGATGTCGCGAACCAGCAGTTCGGCGATTTGCAGATAGATCGGCAGACTGCCCGGATAACTGTCCATAAGCCGTTCCCCCTCCCCAGGGAATGACGCATTCGAAATTGATACACTATTGATTTACACGAACGCGGATGATATTCAAGTCCCAGGAGTCGAGGAGAATTTTGATGACCGTCGTGCCCATAACATCCCCCGATCTCGATGCCGCCGAGGTATCCTGGTTCGCCGCCCTGTGCTCAGACGACTACGCCTATCTCGGCGTCCCGGATGACACGTTGAAATCGAGCTGGGAACATTGCTCCGACATCGTCAAGCGCACTGAGGCGCTCGGCTTCCGCAACATCCTCTGCCCTTCGTCTTATCAGGTCGGTCAGGACACGCTGAGCTTCGCCGCGGCCGCCTCGCAAATCACCGACAGGATCAATCTGTTGGCGGCGATCCGCTGCGGCGAAATGCAGCCTATCATGCTCGCCCGCACGGTTGCCACGCTCGACCACATGCTGAAGGGCCGGCTGACGCTCAACGTCATCAGTTCCGATTTCCCCGGCGAAGTCGCAGACAGCGCCTTCCGTTATCGCCGCAGCCACGAGGTCGTGCAGATCCTCCGCCAGGCCTGGACCCGCGACACGATCGATCACGAGGGCGAGGTCTACAATTTCAAGGGCGTCACCACCGAACCGGCGAGGCCTTACCAGCAGAACGGCGGCCCGCTTCTCTATTTCGGCGGTTATTCGCCGGATGCGCTGGAGCTCTGCGGCGCCCAATGCGACGTCTACCTGATGTGGCCTGAAACCAAGGACCAGCTGGCCGAGCGCATGAAGGCAGCCCATGCCCGCGCCGCCGCCCATGGCCGGACGCTCGATTACGGCCTGCGTGTCCACATAATCGTCCGCGACACCGAAAAAGAGGCCCGCGAATATGCGGAGCATCTGGTCTCCAAGCTGGACGACGAATACGGCCAGCTGATCCGCAGCCGCGCCCATGACAGCACCTCGCTCGGTGTCTCGCACCAGGCGAAGGCCCGCGAACTCGCCGACAAGTTCGGCTATGTCGAACCTCACCTCTGGACCGGCATCGGCCGGGCTCGCTCCGGCTGCGGCGCGGCACTTGTCGGCTCCGCCGACCAGGTGCTTTCGGAAATCGAGGCCTACAAGAAGATGGGCATCCGGGCTTTCATCTTTTCGGGCTACCCGCATCTCGACGAAGCGGAACATTTCGGCCAAAAGGTGCTGCCCGAGCTCAAGACCTGTTCGCTGCCGCATGCCTATGGCCGCGTGCCGGCCGAGACACCCGCAACGCCGCTCGGCAACGGGAGACGACACTGATGCCCCCTCATCACCTAGACCGCATTCAACTTTCGCCCGATCTCCAGCTCAGCCGCCTCGTTTATGGCATGTGGCGGATCGGCGACGATGCCGATACCTCGCCGAAACATGTCCAGGCGAAGATCGAAGCCTGCCTGGCGCAGGGCATCACCACCATGGACCAGGCCGACATCTATGGCGGCTATACGGCGGAAGCGATTTTCGGGGGGGCGCTGAAGGCCTCGCCTTCGCTACGTGACAAAATCGAGATCGTCACCAAATGCGGCATCGTCGCGCCGGCCGGCCGCCATTCCGCTGTCCGCGGCAAGCACTACGATACCAGTGCAGCCCACATCACCGCGTCGGTCGAGGCCTCGCTGCGCGACATGGCGACGGACCACATCGATCTGCTGTTGATCCATCGGCCCGATCCGTTGATGGATCCGGACGAAATCGGCCCGGCGCTCGACGCCCTGGTCGCATCCGGCAAGGTGGGCGCCGTCGGCGTCTCGAACTTCCGCCCCTGGGATTTCTCGCTGCTGCAATCCTCCATGGAGGCCGAACTCGTCACCAACCAGATCGAGATCAGCCTCCTCGCCTCCGAGGCATTCACCAATGGCGATCTCGCCTATCTGCAGGAGCGCAACATCGCGCCGATGGCCTGGTCACCGCTCGCCCGCGGCGGCATCTTCAAGCCCGAACACCAGCCTCTGATGGCCGTGCTTGAACGGGTCGCGGCAGAACAGGGCGTCGATGCGTCGGCCGTGGCGCTGGCTTGGCTGCTGCACCACCCGGCAAACATTCTTCCGATCATCGGCACCAACAATATCGCCCGTATCGCCACCAGCGCGGACGCCGCCAAGGTGACGATCGATCGCCAGACCTGGTTCGAACTCTACACAGCCGCAATCGGAAAGCAGGTGCCATGATGATCACTGCCGACACCGCAAGCATATCCAGCGAACAGATCTTCATTCCGGATGCATCGACCGCGCGGCATTATCGCAATGCGCTCGGGGCGTTCACGACCGGTGTGACTGTGGTGACGGCGACAACTCCGGATGGCCCGATCGGCATGACGGTCAACAGCTTCACCTCGGTGTCGCTCGATCCGCCGCTGGTCCTCTGGTCGCCGGCCAAGAGCTCGTCACGCCATGCCGCCTTCACGGCGGCGGGCCACTTCGCCATCCATGTGCTGAGCGCCGACCAGGACCTGTTGAGCGCCCGGTTCACGCGCGGCGGTCTGGGGTTCGAAGAGCTGTTCTGGAACCACAACCACGAAGGCGTGCCGGTCATCCCCGGCACGCTGGCTCGCTTCGAATGCGAACTCTCCTCGATGCACGACGCCGGAGATCACACGCTGATCCTCGGCCGCGTGCTGCGCGCGGCCCACCGCGAAGGTGATCCGCTGTGTTTCTCCCGCGGCACTTTCGGCCGTTTCGCGAGCACTACCAGCCAGTAAAGACCAAAATCCGGCACGGGAAATATTGACCCGCGGGCGCGGTTGGGCCAAGTCAGTTTTGCGACAAACCAGCAGGACCGACAGGGCAATCCATGACAATCATCAGACCGGAGATCAGCGCCCGCGCCGCGGCAGCGCCCCGCAGCGGCATTGGCGAGATCGTAACCTATGCCCGAGGCCGCGAAAACCTGATGCCGCTCTGGATCGGCGAAGGCGACCTGCCGACGCCCGATTTCATCACCCGCGCCGCCAGCGAAGCCCTGCTCGCCGGCGAGACCTTCTACACCTGGACGCAAGGCATTCCGGCGCTCCGAGAGTCGATCGTCCGATATTACCAGCGGCACTACGGGCGGGACCTGTCGGTCGACAACATCTATGTCACCGGCTCCGGCATGCAGTCGATCGTGCTCGCCATCCAGACCGTCGCCTCCGCCGGTGACGAGATCGTCTATCTCTCTCCCGCCTGGCCGAACGTCGTCAACGCCATCGGCGTTTCGGAAGCCAAGCCGGTCACCGTCGAGCTCGGCTTTATCGACGGTCGCTGGGCGCTCGATATCGACCGGCTGAAGGCGGCGATCACCCCGAAGACCAGCGCCCTCTTCATCAACTCGCCCTCCAACCCGACCGGCTGGACCGCGACCCATGACGACCTCAAGGCCGTCCTCGAACTCGCCCGCAAGCACGGCCTGTGGATCGTCGCAGACGAGATCTACGGCCTCTATTATTTCGAAGGCTCCCGCGCGCCGTCTTTCATGGACGTCATGGAGCCGGAAGACCGGATCATCTTCGCCAATTCCTTCTCGAAGAACTGGTGCATGACCGGCTGGCGTGTCGGCTGGATGGTCGCACCGGCGGAAATCGGCCAGACGCTGACCAACCTCATCCAGTATTCGACCTCGGGCGTCGCCCAGTTCATGCAGAAGGGCGCGATTGCGGCTCTCGAACAGGGCGACGACTTCGTCCGCACCAATATCGAGCGAGCGCGAAAGTCCCGCGACATCTTCTGTGATGCTCTGATCGCTACCAACCGTGTGGAAACGCTAAAACCTGCCGGCGCACTGTATGCCTTCCTGAAGATCGACGGCGTCACCGACAGCCGCGAGGAAGCCTTCAGGATCGTCGACAAGACCGGTGTCGGCCTCGCACCGGGAACCGCCTTCGGCCCAGGCGGACAAGGCTTCATGCGCGCCTGTTTCCTGCGCGATCCGCTGCAGGTCGAGGATGCCGCGAACCGGCTCAGCGACTATATCCGCAGCCGGTGATCCGCCGGAGCCCTCGATCCGGGTGCCGCATGACCAGAATTCTGTTGATCCTTGCCGTCACTCTGGCGAGCTTCGGTCCCACCCGTGCCGAGGATGCTGAAGTCGAAGCCTGGGCCAAGGAGAAATGCGTCCGCTATGAGCGCGCCTGGAACCGGGCCAAGGATTTCATCGGGCTCGAGGGCGTTAGCGCCGAGTTCATCAAAGGCAACGAAAAGTTCATCGCCGACGGCTGTTCGAGCGGTGCGGATGTCTGCCCGCACTCGCCCAAGGAGATCGAGCTCGCCAATGCGCTGACCATGGCGGCGATGAATTTCGGCACCGCGAGCAGTTTCCTGCCCTTCATCTGCCGCCAACGATAGGGCTGCCGGCGATCAGTCCCCGAAATCCTCGGCTGCGGCGGAACGTCCGCCAGCAATGATCTCGCGTTTGCCGACATGGTTGGCGGGGCCGACCAGGCCTTCCTGCTCCATACGCTCCACCAGAGAGGCGGCGCGGTTGTAACCGACCGAGAGGCGGCGCTGGATATAGGAGGTCGAGCACTTGCGGTCCTTCATGACCACTTTGACGGCCTTGTCGTAAAGCTCGTCGCTGTCGTCTCCGCCCATCGCGCTCTTGTCGAACACGGCTTCCTGGCCCGACACGTCCTCGTCTTCCTCGTCGTCTTCATCCTCGGTAACCGTGCCGAGATAATCCGGCCGCCCTTGCGTCTTCAGGTGGCGGACCACCAGTTCGACTTCGGCGTCCGAAACGAACGGGCCGTGGACGCGGGAAATCCGCCCGCCGCCGGCCATATGCAGCATGTCGCCCTGGCCGAGCAGGTGCTCCGCACCCTGCTCGCCGAGGATCGTGCGGCTGTCGATCTTCGACGTGACCTGGAAGGAGATACGGGTCGGAAAATTCGCCTTGATCGTGCCGGTGATGACGTCGACCGAGGGGCGCTGGGTCGCCATGATCAGGTGGATGCCGGCAGCGCGCGCCATCTGCGCCAGCCGCTGGATCGCGCCTTCGATATCCTTGCCGGCGACCATCATCAGGTCGGCCATCTCGTCGACGATGACGACGATGTAGGGCATCGGCGAGAGATCCATCTCCTGCTCTTCGTAGAGGATTTCACCGGTCTGCCGGTCGAAGCCCGCCTGGACGCTGACGGTGATGACCTCGCCCTTTTCGCGGGCACCCGCGGCGCGCTGGTTGTAGCCGTCGATATTGCGGACGCCGAGGCGCGACATCTTCTTGTAGCGATCCTCCATCTCGCGGACCGCCCATTTCAGCGCCAGGACGGCCTTCTTGGGATCGGTCACGACCGGGGTCAGCAGGTGCGGAATGCCGTCATAGACGGAAAGCTCCAGCATCTTCGGATCGATCATGATCAGCCGGCATTCCTCCGGCCGCAGCCGGTAGAGAAGCGACAGGATCATCGTGTTGATGGCGACGGATTTGCCCGATCCGGTGGTGCCGGCGACGAGCAGATGCGGCATCTTGGCGAGCTCAGCGATAACAGGTTCGCCGCCGATCGTCTTGCCGAGGCAGAGCGCAAGCCGGTGCTTGGTCTCCCAATAGTCCTCGCATTCGATCAGTTCGCGGAAATACACGGTCTCGCGCGTCGCGTTCGGCAGCTCGATGCCGATCACGTTGCGGCCGGGCACCACGGCAACGCGGGCCGACAGAGCCGACATCGACCGGGCGATATCGTCCGCAAGGCCGATGACGCGCGAAGATTTGACGCCCGGCGCCGGCTCGAATTCATAAAGCGTCACGACCGGGCCCGGCCGCACGTCGATGATCTCGCCGCGGATGCCGAAATCCTCGAGAATGCTTTCGAGCAGGCCGGCGCTCTGCTGAAGAGCATCCGGCTGCATCGCCTGGCCACGCTCGCCCTGCGGCTCCTGCAAGAGCGAGATCGGCGGGAATTCGTATTCCGCCTCTGCCGGCCGGACGGCCCGCGGACGAAGGATTTCGGGTTGAGCGACGATCGGGGCGGCCGTGACCAAGGCGGGTGCGGGGGCGGGTGCCGGCACCGGCACCTGTGTAATAGGGGCAGGCGCCGGTTCGACCACTGGTGCCCTGGCCTTCATCACACGCTGCGGAGCGACCCGGACAGGTGCGACGGGCTCCGGCACCTTCACCGGCTCCGGCCTCGGAGACGGCGCAACAACCACGGTTCTGGCCACGCTCCTGCGCGGCACTTCACGATAAAGCGCCGTCACCGGTTCGCCCGGCTGCACCACGGCAGCTGCGATTGGCGGTTCGGCCGGCTGAACGCCCGTTTCCACAACGACCGGACTCTCGAGTTCGAAGGGCATGGCGTCCCAGAAGGCGAAATCGGAGATCGCGATATCCTGGCGCGGCACCGCGATTGGCGCTGCCTCCTCAGGCCTCTCGGGCTGCGCGACGGCAGGCGTTTCCGGCACATGGTAACGCATCGTCGCCGCAAGCTGCTGCAGGCCCGCGATCTGTTCGATCGGGGCGGGGAGCACCTCGCCGGCGCCCTGCGAATCATCCGCGGTCGGGGTCAGGAACGCTTCGGACGGGATGATGTCGATCTGCTCGGCAACCGGCGCTTCGCCCTGCTCCGCAGGAGCCTGCCCGGCATTCGCCTTGCGGGCCAGCGCACTTTCGGGCGTCCGGGTGAACCGCACGTTCGGGGCCAGCCGGAACGCCGCCTGCCATGGCGCCTGCTCGATCGCCGACTGGTTGAGATCAGCCAGATTCTGGCGGCGAAGACCCGGCTGCGCCGGGTCGACAGCGTCGTCTTCGGCGTTGGAAAGGTCAGAACTCTGAGGATGATTATTGCGTGAGAACTGCATGACAACCAGACGAGATACGGGAAGGGCACATTCTCATAGGAAGTAGAAAATAAAGGTTAACTGGTCCTTTCCAAGCGGCGAATGATGTCATGAAATCGGTCGGAGTGCCGGTAACCCTTGCCAAGATTGTTGCACTGCGTCATCAGTATAAGAATGCCGGCACCCGATCTCACCATTCTGGTTATCGATGAAAATGCCATCCGCGCTTCCATCATCGAGGAAGGGCTGCGGGAGGCTGGGCATAGCAAAGTCACGGTCATCCACGAGGTCCAGGGCGTCGCGCGAATCATCGAGACGTTGAAGCCGGACGTTATCGTCATCGATATCGAGAACCCCAACCGCGACATGATGGAGCATCTGTTCCAGCTGACCCGCACCGTCAGCCGGCCGATCGCCATGTTCGTCGACCGTTCCGATACGGCCCTGATCGAAGCGGCGATGGATGCGGGCGTCTCCGCCTATGTGGTCGACGGGCTGAAGAAGGAGCGCGTCAAGGCGATCCTCGACATGGCGGTCAGCCGCTTCAACGCCTTCAGCCGGCTCCAGCGGGAACTCGCCGAGGCGAAATCGGCGCTCGAGGAGCGCAAGGTGATCGAGCGGGCCAAGGGCATTCTGATGAAGATGCGCGGCCTCTCGGAAGAAGACGCGTTTGCGCTGCTGCGCCAGACGGCAATGAACGAAAAGAAGAAGATGTCGGACATCGCTCAAAGCGTGGTCACGGCAGCGGGCCTGTTGATGTGATGGTTCCGAGCACCGAAATGTCCGGGAGAAAGCCGGAGTGAACATGATGATGAATACCGACCGATCCGGAAGCAACCTCTCCGCGCCTAGCCGTTCGAACGGCGAGGGGCCGAAGGTCCTGCGCGCCGGGTTCATCCCGCTGGTCGACGCTTCCGTGCTGATCGCCGCCGCCGAATTCGGCTTTGCCGCCAAAGAGGGGCTGACCCTCGATCTCGTCAAGGACGTGTCCTGGGCCAATGTCCGCGACCGCCTCGCCTTCCGTCAGTTCGACATCGCCCACATGCTGTCGCCGATGCCGGTCGCCTCCATGCTGGGGCTCGGCTCCAACCCCTCGCCCACCATCACGCCGTTTTCGCTCGGCCGCGGCGGCAATGCGATCACGCTTTCGACGCGGCTTTTCGAGCGCATGCGCGAGGTCGGCGGGATATCGGAAACCGCAGGCGCGCTGGAGAACGCGAAGGCGCTCGCCAGCGTGCTCGAAGCGATGAGGGAACGCGGCGAAGCACTGCCGATGTTCGGCGTGACCTATCCCTTCTCCTCCCATAATTACGAATTCCGCTACTGGCTTGCCGCCGGCGGAATAGACCCGGACAGGGATGTGAAACTCGTCGTCGTGCCCCCGCCGATGACCTCCGATGCGCTGGCGGCCGGCGCCATCGACGGCTTCTGTGTCGGCGCGCCCTGGAACATGGTCGCGTCCGAACGCGGCGTCGGCCGGATTGTCGCCGCCAAGCAGGACATCTGGCCCTCGGCACCGGAAAAAGTGATCGCCATGCGGCCGGAATGGGCCGAAAGCCATCCCGAAACCGTCTCCCGTCTCATTGTCGCGCTCGATGCCGCGGCCCGCTGGTGCGACAAGGCCGAAAACCACGACGCGCTCGCCGAAGTGCTTGCGGCCCCCCGTTTCATCGCCGCGCCGGTCGATATCATCCGCCACGTGCTCTCGGGTGCGTTCAACCTGGATGCCAAGGGCAACCGCCGCGTCATCGCCGACTATTTCACCTTCCACCGCGGATTTGCCAACTATCCGCGGCCGAGCCATGCACTGTGGCTCTACAGCCAGATGATCCGCTGGGGTCAGATCGAATTCAGCGAACAAGGCCTGCGGGCCGCGGCGGCCGCCTATCGCCCCGATCTCTACCGGACAGCCCTTGGCATCGGCCCGACTGAACCGGACGTCGGCATCGAAGGAGACCGAAGCGGTGACCGCTTCATGGACGGCCATGTGTTCGACCCCTCGAACATGATGGATTACGTCCGGGATTTCGCCGTCCGAAGCTCTCTTCCTGCCCATTCGGACCGTCAGGACGTCTGAAATTCCGGCAAGCGCTGCACAGCATTTGGCGCCCTCAGTTTGGCAATCGCACAAAAATATTGCAGCGCGATAAGCTGCCGACAATTTAAGCCAAAACTTTCACAACCGAAATTTTGTTGTTTTTCAGCGACCTAGCAGGCCGCTCGAAAACTGGCACGACCTTTGCTTATTAGAAATTGCTCCGGTCAATGGCGACTGGAGCAGATAGGCGCGTGATAAGCGCTTCCAAAGACATCGACGTCGCAAGGTTTTTGCTGCCCGGAACTCCTCCCAGTTCCCAGGCGCGCGATCTCCGAGCGGCGTTTTTTTGTGCCTATTCCTAAGAACCAGCAGAGGGAACCTGCGCATGACCAAGATTTTGATGAGCGGCATCACCCGTCGCAGCCTGATCAAGACGACAGCTACTGCCGCCCTCGTCGGCGCGGTCAAGACCGCATTCCCGTCCGGCGCCTTCGCAGCCGGGGCCGGCCCGGAGGTGAAGGGCATCAAGCTCGGCTATATCGCGCTCACCGACGCCGCCCCGCTGGTCATCGCCAAGGAGAAGGGTTTCTTCGACAAGCACGGCCTTCCCGAAGTCGATGTCGCCAAGCAGGCGTCCTGGGGTGCGACCCGCGACAACCTCGTGCTTGGCGGAGCTGCCAACGGCATCGACGGCGCCCATATCCTCTCGCCGCTTCCCTACCTGATGCATACCGGCAAGGTGACCCAGAACAACAAGCCGGTGCCGATGGCGATCCTCGCCCGCCTCAACCTCGACAGCCAGGGCATTTCGGTCGCCAAGGAATATGCCGAGACCGGCGTGCAGCTCGACGCCTCCAAGCTGAAGGCGGCGTTCGACAAGAAGAAGGCCGAAGGCAAGGAGATCAAGGCCGCCATGACCTTCCCGGGCGGCACTCATGATCTCTGGATCCGCTACTGGCTCGCCGCCGGCGGCATCGACCCCAACAAGGACGTCTCGACCATCGTCGTACCGCCGCCGCAGATGGTGGCGAACATGAAGGTCGGCAACATGGACGTCTTCTGTGTCGGCGAGCCCTGGAACGAGCAGCTCGTCAACCAGGGCATCGGCTTCACGGCGGCCACCACCAGCGAACTCTGGAAGGGCCATCCGGAAAAGGCGCTCGGCGTGCGTGCCGACTGGATCGAGAAGAACCCGAACGCCGCCAAGGCCCTGCTGATGGCTGTCATGGAAGCCCAGCAATGGTGCGAAAGCATGGACAACAAGGCGGAGATGGCCGAAATCCTCGGGCGCCGTCAGTGGTTCAACGTGCCGCCGAAGGACGTCCTCGGCCGCCTGAAGGGCGACATCAACTACGGCAACGGCCGTGTCGCCAATGGCACCGACCTCTACATGAAGTTCTGGAAGGACGGCGCGTCCTACCCGTTCAAGAGCCATGACAGCTGGTTCATGGCCGAGAACATCCGCTGGGGTAACCTTCCCGCCAACACCGACATCAAGGCGCTGGTCAACCAGGTGAACCGCGAGGACATCTGGCGCGCCGCTGCCAAGGATCTCGGGGTCGCGGCAGCCGACATCCCGGCCTCCTCTTCACGCGGCAAGGAGACCTTCTTCGACGGCAAGGTCTTCGATCCGGAAAACCCCTCGGCCTATCTCGACAGCCTTTCGATCAAGGCGGCGTCCTGATTTCCCCACCTCCGGCGCGTGGACGCACGCGCCGGCCTTTTCCCTTTCTAAGGAGCGCGCAGATGTCCGCCCTGGCAAAAAAAGAAAATGTTTCCGCAGTCGCTACCGCAAAGCCGGCAGCAACGATCGTCCCCTTTTCCGGCAAGCCCGTATCGAGGATCGATTTCAAGCAGATCGGCATGACGACGCTGCGCAACGTAGTGCCGCCGGTTATCGTGCTGGCGCTGATCCTGCTCGTCTGGCAGGTCCTCTGTTCGGCGCCGAATGC
The DNA here is from genome assembly GCF_002968555.1 of Neorhizobium sp. T6_25. Lineage (NCBI taxonomy): Bacteria > Pseudomonadati > Pseudomonadota > Alphaproteobacteria > Hyphomicrobiales > Rhizobiaceae > Neorhizobium > Neorhizobium sp. T6_25. Next base: position 36,677 of record NZ_PVBL01000002.1, on the reverse strand, counting down.
TTCGCTCCCCTCGCCGCATGTGGTCTGGACGGAAGCCTATGACCTGATCGCCTATCCGTTCTTCGTCTACGGTTCGCAGGATATCGGGCTCGGCTGGCGGGTACTGGTCTCGCTGCAGCGCGTCGCCTACGGGTTCGGCCTCGCCGCCGTGACCGGCGTCATCGTCGGTGCGATCATCGGACAATCGATCTGGGCGATGCGCGGTCTCGACCCGATCTTCCAGGTGCTGCGCACCGTGCCGCCGCTCGCCTGGCTGCCGCTGTCGCTCGCAGCCTTCCAGGATTCGAGCCCCTCTGCGATCTTCGTGATCTTCATCACCTCGATCTGGCCTGTCATCATCAACACCGCCGTCGGGGTGCGCAACATCCCGCAGGACTATCGCAACGTCGCGCAGGTGCTGCGGCTGAACCAGATCGAATTCTTCTTCAAGATCATGCTGCCGTCGGCCGCCCCCTACATCTTCACGGGTCTCAGGATCGGCGTCGGCCTCTCCTGGCTCGCCATCGTCGCAGCCGAGATGCTGACCGGCGGCGTCGGCATCGGCTTCTTCATCTGGGATGCGTGGAATTCGTCGCGCCTGCCCGACATCATCGTCGCGCTCGCTTATATCGGCATTGTCGGCTTCGCCCTCGACAAGCTGGTTTCCGCGCTCGGCAAGATCATCACCCGCGGCGCTTCGGCAAACTGAGGAGCGGACCATGAACGCCTACCTGAAGCTCGATCATATCGACAAGCATTTCGACCGCGGCGGCAATCGCGCCGAGGTTCTGAAGGACATCAACCTGACGATCTCCAAGGGGGAGTTCGTCTCGATCATCGGCCATTCCGGCTGCGGCAAGTCTACGCTGCTCAACCTCATTGCCGGGCTGACACCCGTCTCGGCGGGCGCCGTGCTGCTCGAAAACCGTGAGGTCAACGCACCGGGTCCGGAACGCGCCGTGGTTTTCCAGAACCATTCGCTGCTGCCCTGGCTGACGGTCTACGAAAACGTCAACCTCGCCGTCTCGAAAGTCTTCGGCCGCACCAAGACCAAGGCGCAGCGGCATGACTGGGTTATGGAAAACCTGGACCTCGTGCAGATGGCCCATGCCAAGGACAAGCGCCCGGCGGAAATATCCGGCGGCATGAAGCAGCGCGTCGGCATTGCCCGGGCTCTGTCCATGGAACCGAAGATCCTGCTGCTCGACGAGCCCTTCGGCGCCCTCGACGCCCTGACGCGCGCCCATCTGCAGGACGCGGTCATGGAGATCCACAGCCGTCTCGGCAACACCATGGTGATGATCACCCACGATGTCGACGAAGCGGTACTGCTGTCCCACCGCATCGTGATGATGACCAACGGCCCCGCCGCCCATATCGGCGAAGTGCTCGACGTGCCGATCGCACGCCCGCGCAACCGCATCGAGCTTGCTTCCGACCGCACGTATCTGAAGTGCCGCGAGGCAGTCCTGAAATTCCTCTACGAACGCCACCGCTTCGTCGAAGCCGCGGAGTAAAAACCATGACAGAAAAACTCATCATCATCGGCAATGGCATGGCGCCGGGACGCATGCTGGAGCATCTCTTCGAACAGGCGCCCGGCCGCTACGAAGTCACGATCTTCAACGCCGAGCCGCGCGTCAACTACGACCGCATCATGCTTTCGCCGGTGCTTTCCGGCGAAAAGAGCTTCGAGCAGATCGTCATCCATGGCGACGGCTGGTACATCGACCACGGCATCACGCTCTACAAGGGCCACAAGATCGTCGCCATCGACCGGGCGGCGAAGACCGTCACCTCCGATCACGGCGTCACCGAAAGCTACGACAAACTGGTGATCGCCACCGGCTCGGTGCCGTTCATCATCCCCGTACCGGGCAAGGACCTGCCGGGCGTCATCACCTATCGCGACCTCGACGACGTCCAGGCCATGCTTCTCGCCGCCCAGTCGCGCGAAAAGGCGATCGTCATCGGCGGTGGCCTGCTCGGCCTCGAAGCAGCCGCCGGCCTCGCCCAGCGTGGGATGGACGTGACTGTGCTGCACGTGATGCCGACGCTGATGGAGCGCCAGCTCGATCCGGCCGCCGGTTACCTGCTGCAGAAGGCCGTCGAAGAGCGCGGTATCAAGGTGATCTGCAAGGCCAATACCAAACAGATCATCGGCAATGGCAAGGTCGAGGGCGTCGAACTCGATAACGGTACGATCATTCCGGCGACGCTGGTGGTCATGGCCGTCGGCATCCGCCCGAGCGCCGGCCTCGCCAAGGAAGCGGGCCTCGCCGTCAATCGCGGCATCGTCGTCGATGCGGGAATGCAGACGTCTGACGGCGACATCTATTCCATCGGCGAATGTGCCGAAGTGGGCGGCATGGTCTACGGCCTCGTCGCACCGCTCTACGAGATGGCCCGCATCGCCGCGTCCCATCTGGCGGGCGACACAAAGCCGGCCTTCGTGCATTCCGACACGCCGACAAAGCTCAAGGTCACCGGCATCGACCTCTATTCGCTCGGCGACTTCGCCGATTGCGACGACCGGCAGGAAATCGTGCTGCGCGATGCCACCGCCGGCATCTACAAGCGCCTCGTTCTGAAGGACAACCGCATCATCGGCACGGTCCTCTACGGCGAGACCTCCGATGGCGCCTGGTTCAACGACCTGAAGAAGAAGGCGACCGATATCTCGGAGATGCGCGACACGCTGATCTTCGGCCAGGCCTACCAGGGAGGGTCCCCGCTGGACCCTATGGCGGCCGTTGCAGCCTTGCCGGATGATGCGGAAATCTGCGGCTGCAACGGCGTCTGCAAGGGCAAGATCACTTCGACGATCACCGCCAAGGGCCTGACATCGCTCGACGACGTGCGTGCCCACACCAAGGCCTCCGCCTCCTGCGGCACCTGCACCGGCCTCGTAGAACAGCTGATGGCGATCACGCTTGGCGATGCCTACAATCCGAAGGCCGTGCAGCCGATGTGCACCTGCACCGAACTCGGCCATGACGACGTCCGCCGCCTGATCAAAGCGAAGGGCCTGAAGACCATCCCTGCGGTCATGCAGGAACTGGAATGGAAGACCTCCTGCGGCTGCGCCAAATGCCGCCCGGCACTCAACTACTATCTCGTCTGCGACTGGCCGGATGAATATGCCGACGACTACCAGTCGCGCTACATCAACGAACGCGTCCACGCCAACATCCAGAAGGACGGCACCTATTCCGTCGTGCCGCGGATGTGGGGCGGCGTCACCAATTCGCAGGAATTGAGGGCGATCGCCGACGTCGTCGACAAGTTCGAGATCCCGATGGTGAAAGTCACCGGCGGCCAGCGCATCGACCTTCTCGGCATCGAGAAGGAAGACCTGCCCGCCGTCTGGGCCGATCTCGGCAAGGCCGGCTTCATCTCCGGCCAGGCCTATGCCAAGGGCCTGCGCACGGTAAAGACCTGCGTCGGCTCCGATTGGTGCCGCTTCGGCACGCAGGATTCGACTGGCCTCGGCATCCGCATCGAGAAATTCATGTGGGGCTCCTGGACGCCGGCCAAGCTGAAGCTGGCCGTCTCGGGGTGTCCGCGTAACTGTGCGGAAGCGACCTGCAAGGACATCGGCGTCATCTGCGTGGACTCGGGCTTCGAGATCCATTTCGCCGGCGCCGCGGGCCTCGACATCAAGGGCACCGAAGTGCTCGGCTTGGTGAAGACCGAGGACGAGGCGCTCGAATACATCGTCGCGCTCACGCAGATGTACCGCGAACAGGGCCGCTATCTCGAGCGCATCTACAAATGGGCAAAGCGCATCGGCCTCGACGAAATCCGCCGGCAGATCATGACCGATACGGAGAAGCGCGAGGCCTATTATGAGCGCTTCGTCTTCTCCCAGAAGTTCGCCCAGGTCGACCCGTGGTCGGAGCGTGTCTCCGGCAAGGACAAACACGAGTTCCGGCCGATGGCGACGGTCGGCTACCCGCATGCAGCCGAGTGAGGAGATGAGCATGAACTGGATCGCGATCGGCAAGCTGACCGACATTCCGCTCCGCGGCGCGCGTTGCGTGAAGACGCCCCAAGGCAAGATCGGCGTGTTCCGCACCGCCGAAAACCAGGTCTTCGCCATCGAGGATCACTGCCCTCACAAGGGTGGACCGCTCAGCCAGGGCATCGTGCACGGCACTTCGGTGACGTGTCCGCTGCACAACTGGGTGATCTCGCTCGAAACCGGCAAGGCGCTCGGCGCCGACGAAGGCTCGGTCCGGACCATCCGGCTCGAACTGCGCGGCGAAGACATCTTCATGGCACTCGAAGAACAGTTGGCCGCAGCCGAATAATCGGCGCGGCCCCTACCGACGATCTACCCTAGGGAGACAAGAAAAAATGTCCTATGTGCATCCCACTGAATTCGTGACGAAGATGATCGATGCCGGCGAGGCAAAGGTCTTCATGTCAACGCGCGACACTCTGATCCGGGCTTTCATGGCGGGCGCAATCCTTGCGCTGTCCGCCGCCTTTGCCGTCACCATCACGGTGCAGACCGGCAACGCGCTGGCCGGTGCCATCCTCTTCCCGGTCGGCTTCTGCCTTCTCTACCTCATGGGCTTCGACCTCCTGACCGGCGTCTTCACGCTCGCTCCTCTCGCCCTGATCGACAGGCGGCCGGGCGTGACCGCCGGCGGCGTGATGCGTAACTGGACGCTCGTCTTCGTCGGCAATTTCGCCGGCGCCTTCCTTGTCGCGGTGATGATGGCGATCATCTTCACCTTCGGCTTCAGCGAGGCACCAAACGACGTCGGCCAGAGGATCGGCCATATCGGCGAAGGCCGCACGCTCGGCTACGCGGCGCACGGCGCGGCGGGCATGCTGACGCTCTTCATCCGCGGCGTTCTCTGCAACTGGATGGTTTCGACCGGCGTCGTTGCCGCGATGATGTCGACCTCGGTGTCCGGCAAGGTCATCGGCATGTGGATGCCGATCATGCTGTTCTTCTACATGGGCTTCGAACATTCCATCGTGAACATGTTCCTGTTCCCCTCCGGCCTGTTGCTGGGCGGCAAGTTCTCGATCATGGATTACCTGATCTGGAACGAAATCCCGACCGTCATCGGCAATCTTGTCGGCGGCCTCACCTTCGTCGGCCTCACCCTCTATTCGACCCATGGTCGCAAGAAGAGCAAACAGGGCGTTCAGGCCAGCCATATCAGCAATCCCGCTGGCGTTCCGGCGGAGTGAACCGATGGGGGCGGGTCTTCTGGAAACGGAAATGCAGGCGGGTGGAAACACCACCAGGACGACCTGCCCCTATTGCGGCGTCGGCTGCGGCGTCATCGCCACAGTGGCGGGTGACGGCGCCGTAACGGTCAAAGGCGATCCGGAACACCCGGCCAATTTCGGCCGGCTCTGTTCCAAGGGATCGGCACTGGCGGAAACCATCGATCTCGACGGGCGTGTCCTCTTCCCCGAGATCCTCGGCCGGCAGACGGACTGGAACGAGGCGCTCGATCTCGTCGCCGAAAAATTCTCGAAAGCCATCGCCGAACACGGACCGGATTCCGTTGCCTTCTACGTTTCCGGCCAGTTGCTGACCGAAGACTATTATGTCGCCAACAAGCTGATGAAGGGCTTTATCGGCTCGGCAAATATCGACACCAATTCCAGGCTTTGCATGTCTTCGTCCGTCGCCGGCCACCGCCGCGCTTTCGGATCCGATACTGTTCCCGGCACCTACGAGGATATCGAACTCGCCGATCTGGTTGTCCTCACCGGCTCCAACCTCGCCTGGTGTCACCCGGTGATCTATCAGCGGCTCGCCGCGGCCAAGACCGCTCGGCCGGGCATGAAGATCGTCGTCATCGATCCGCGCCGGACGATGACCTGCGATATCGCCGATCTGCATCTGGGCATCCGGCCGGATGGCGACGTGGCGCTGTTCATGGGCCTGCTCACCCACCTCGCGCAAAGCCCGGCGATCGACCAGAACTATATCGCCGCGCACACTCAAGGATTTGGCGAAGCCTTTGCCGCCGCTTCCGCCCTTTCCTTCACCGAACTGATGGAGCGAACGGGCTTGGCCGCCGTGCAGCTTCGCGAGTTCTTTCACCTGTTCGAGACGACGGAGAAGGTCGTCACCTGCTACAGCCAGGGCGTCAACCAATCGGCGTCGGGTACGGACAAGGTCAACGCCATCATCAACTGCCATCTGGCGACCGGCCGCATCGGCCGGCCCGGCACCGGTCCCTTTTCGCTGACCGGCCAGCCGAATGCCATGGGTGGCCGCGAAGTCGGCGGTCTCGCCAACATGCTCGCCGCCCATATGGCGATCGAGAGCACGGACGATCGCGACCGCGTGCAGCGTTTCTGGGCCTCGCCGAGGATCGCCGAAAAGCCGGGCCTGAAGGCCGTCGACATGTTCCGCGCCGTCGCCGACGGACGGATCAAGGCGCTGTGGATCATGGCCACCAATCCCGTCGTTTCGATGCCGGATGCCGATGCGGTCGAGGCTGCCATCAAGGCCTGTCCTTTCGTGGTGGTCTCCGACATTCTCCGGGACACCGATACGGCCCGCCACGCACATGTCCTGCTGCCCTCGGTCGGCTGGGGCGAAAAGGACGGCACCGTCACCAATTCGGAACGCCGCATCTCCCGCCAGCGCTGGTTTCTGTCCGCACCCGGCGAAGCCAAAGCCGATTGGTGGCAGATGGCGGAGGTCGGCCGGCGCATGGGCTTTGACGGCTTCGATTATCGATCTGCGGCTGAGATCTTCGCCGAACATGCCGCACTTTCGGCCTTCGAGAACGAGGGCAGCCGGGATTTCGATATCGGAGCGTGTGTCGAAATCGGCAAAGAGGGATACGATGCACTCGCGCCCTTTCAGTGGCCCGCTCCGCAGGAAAATCCTGCCCTCGGGGATAGCGACAAGCGCTTTTTCGCCGATGGCGGCTTCTACCACCCCGATCGCAAGGCACGTTTCGTCGCCGTCCAGGCACCGGCCACCGACCGCACGAACGAAGAATACCCGCTGACGCTGAATACCGGCCGCATCCGCGACCATTGGCACACGATGACGCGGACGGCGAAAAGTGCGAGGCTTTCCGGCCATATCGCAGAGCCCTTTGCGGAGCTCCATCCGCGCGATGCGATGGAACTCGGCATTCGCGGCGCCGGCCTGGTCGAACTCGAAAGCCCGCACGGCAAGGCAATCGTCCGGGCGCTGGTCACCGAACGCCAGGCCCGTGGAAACGTCTTCGTGCCGATGCACTGGAACGACCAGTTCGCCGCAAAGGCGCGCATCGATGCACTGGTCGCCCCCGCCACCGATCCGTTTTCCGGTCAACCCGCGTCGAAGAACATAGGGATCGCCGCTCGGCCGTTCGCCGCTTGCTTCTACGGCTTTGCCGTTTCCGCCTTGAAACCCCTGAACCCACAGGCGGACTACTGGGCGCTCGCCAAGGCCGATGGCGGCTGGCGGATCGAACTCGCGTTCGCGGACCCGGTCGAAGACTGGGTGGCGTGGTGCCGGGGAGCATTCGGCATCCCGGCCGAGATCGAGCCGCTCGGTTATGCCGACCATCAATCCGGCGATCTGCGCCTCGCCTTTTTCGACGGCGGAAAGCTGCTCGCCGCACTTTTTCTCGCGAACGAGCCGGTCGCCGTCGCGCGCAACTGGGCAATCGGCCAACTTGCCGCCGAACATACCGACCTGCGCAAGCGCTTTGCGATCGTTGCCGGACGACCCGGAGCCGACCAGCCGGATCCCGGCGCCACCGTCTGCTCCTGCTTTTCGATCGGCGTCAACCGGATCATCGGCGCGGTCCGGACCGGCTGCCACAGCGTTGAGGCCGTCGGCAAGGAAACCAATGCCGGCACCAATTGCGGCTCCTGCCGCGCTGAAATCAGGGGGATCATCGATGGATGTCTTGCAGCAGCTGCGGAATGAAGCATCTCCTGATCGTGGCGCCCGCATGGCGCCGCTTGCGAAGCTCCCGGTCTTCTGGGCGCTCGAAGGCAGGCCGGTCATCGTTGCCGGCGGGTCGGATGCGGCCGCCTGGAAAGCCGAGCTGCTTGCCGCCTGCGGCGCCAATGTGCATGTCTATGCGGAGACGCTTTCCGAGACATTCGAAAAGCTGATCGAACGCGGGGCGGAACATCCGCAGGGCCGCTTTATTCATCATCTAAACGTATGGGACGCTTCGATTTTCGAGGCCGCAGCGATCGCGATTGCGGATTGCGACGACGAGGACGAGGCTCAGGCGTTTTTCGACGCTGCCCGCGCGGCCGGCGTGCCGGTCAATGTCATCGACAAACCCGCCTTCTGCCAGTTCCAGTTCGGTTCGATCGTCAACCGCTCGCCGGTCGTGGTATCCATTTCAACTGATGGCGCGGCGCCGATTCTCGCGCAGGCGATCCGCCGTCGTATCGAAACCCTCCTGCCGGCCTCGTTGAAAACTTGGGCGGAGCTCGCCCAGTCGCTCAGGGAAAAGATCAACGACCGCCTGGCGCCCGGCCCGCAGCGAAGAGCCTTCTGGGAACGTTTCGTGGACCGCGCCTTCGGCAGCGAACCGGGCTCGGGCAGCGAAGCCGCAATCCTCGCCGATGCCGGCCGCGTCGCATCCTCGGCCCAGAAGGGCCGTGTCACCCTTGTCGGCGCCGGCCCCGGCGATGCCGAACTTCTGACACTGAAGGCGGTGCGTGCCCTGCAGGCGGCCGACGTCATCCTGTTCGACGATCTCGTCTCCGACGAGGTGCTGGAACTCGCGCGCCGCGAGGCGAAACGCATGCTGGTGGGAAAACGCGGTGGCCGGGTAAGCTGCCGCCAGGAAGACATCAACGATATGCTGGTGAAGTTCGCCAAGGCGGGCAAACGTGTCGTCCGCCTGAAATCCGGCGATCCGATGGTCTTTGGCCGTGCCGGCGAAGAGATCGCCTGCCTTGAACGAGAAGGCATCCCCGTCGACGTCGTGCCGGGCATCACATCGGCGAGCGCCATGGCCTCGCGGCTCGGCGTGTCGCTGACCCATCGCGACCATGCGCAGGGCGTCCGTTTCGTCACCGGCCATTCGCGCAAGGGCGTGCTGCCGGACAATCTGGACTGGAAAAGCCTCGCCGACCCGCGAACCACGACCATCTATTACATGGCGGGACGCACCGCGGGCGAGATCGTCAGCAAGCTGACGGACGCCGGCATGACGCAGGACATGCCGGTGGTGATCGTCAGCGCGGTGACGCGGCCGAACGAGCGGCGCTGGGCCGGACGGCTGAGCGACATGGCTGCGGCCATGGCAGAAATCGGTATCGACGAACCCGTGCTGATCGGCGTCGGCCACGTATTTCGCAAGGTCGATTTCGCCGACTGCACGCAGTGGAACGACCAGGTCGCGGCAAGCGCCTGACGAAAAAGGGGCGGTAAAAACCGCCCCTTGGATCACAGGTCAGCTGAATCACAGGTCAGCGAGGCGCCGAGGCCGAGCCTTCCTTGTAATATGAGACGTAGCTGCTGTGCAGCCGCTCCGGCGATCCCGGATCGGCATAGCGGTGCAATTCCGACATCTCCGTCTTGTTGAGGATCACGCCCACCGTTTTCGAGGCGATCTGCGGTTCGGACCGGATGATGGACTGCACCGCCTTCGCAGGGGTGACGCCCCATTCGGTGACGAAGACGAAACCGTCGACATAGGGCTCGAAGGCCTTTGCATCGATCACCGGCAGGAGCGGCGCCAGATCGACGACGATGACGTCGAACGTATCCTTGATGCTTTCCAGGAAATGGCTCATGCCGGAAGAAGCGAGGAGTTCGCTCGTATGGGCGAGCTGCTTGCTGCGCGTCGTCATCGGCAGGATCGTCAGGCGCGACCGGCGGTCGACACGTGCGGCATTGGTCCATGGCGTCTGCTGGAGCACCACTTCGACCAGTCCGACTTCCGGCTCCGAGGCCAGCATGCGGCTGAGACCCGGATTGCGCAGGTCGGCGTCGATCACCAGCGTGCGAACGCCCGTCGAGGCGATCAGCCCTGCGAAATTGGCGGCGACCATGGATTTCCCTTCGCCCGGCAGGCAGGAGACCACGCCGATCACCCGGCACTTCCGCTCCTGCAGCATGATATCGCAGGCGAGCTTGGCATTGCGCAGCGTCTCGGCAAACTGAGACCGCGGCGCCTCGACCGCGACCCGCATCAATCGACGGAACGAGATCGGGTTGCCGGGAGGTGCTCCCGCCGCTTCGGCGTCGGTCGGTGCCGGCGGCGGCGTTTCCTCCGCACTGGCGCCGCTCACTTTCGGCAGGTAGCCGAGGAAGCGAAGACCCAGTTTCTCCTGCACGTCGTCACCGGTCCGGAAGAACCGCTCGCGGAATTCCAGGAGCGTTGCCGCGGCTCCGCCGATCAGCAGGCCGAGCACGATGGAGAGCGCCATGGTCAGCGTCTTGCGCGGGCTGGACGGGGCCGTCGGCAGACCGGCATCGGAGATCACGCGGGCCTTGGCGATCGGGAAGGACTGCCGTTGCGTCGCTTCTTCGAAGCGTCCGAGATAGGATTCATAGAGCGTCTTCAGCGCCGCCGCCCTCTGCTCCAGTTCACGCAGCTGGACCATCGAGACATTCGCTTCCGAATTGCGGCCCGCGACCCGGTCGATACTCTCACGCAGCGATTTTTCGCGCGAACTCGCCACTTCGAATACGTTGCGGAAGCTGCCGGTCAATTGCTGCAGCTCGCGGTAGATCTGCTGCGCGAGTTCGCTCTTTTCCGACTTGAGCGCGACCGCCTGCGGATGGTTGGCGCCGAACTGCTGGACGATGCCCTGCTCGCGGTCGGAAATGTTGATGTAACGCTTCCGGAGGTCCTGAATGACCGTGTTGTCCGTATCGCGAGCCGAAATGACGGCATTCTGAACGGCTGCATCAGGCCCCTTGTCGATGATCGCCTGATATTGATTATAGCGTGCCGAAGCGGTGGCTGCATCGGCTTGGGCAACGATCAGCTGGCTGTTGAGATCCGAAAGCTGCTGCGTTGACAGCAGCTCGCCGCGCGGCGAAACCAGGCCGTGCTGGGTCTTGAATTGCTCTACGGCCAGCGAGGCCTGCTGCGAACGGCTGTTGAGATCGTTCAGGCGCTCCTGCAGCCAGAGCGAAGCCCGCTCGGTCGCATCGAAATTGGCGTTGAGTTGTTCGGTGAGATAGGATTCGGCATAGGTCCGCGTAATCATCGCGGCAAGCTGCGGATCCGGCGAACGAACGGACAGTGCGATCACCGAGCTGCGGCCGACACGCTCCACGGTCAGCGATTGCTGCAGGATGGCGGCCGCCTTTTCGCGCCGGCCCATCCGGATATCCTCCTCGGAAGCCGGCGGACTGCCGGGTGTCAGAAGCGCGACGACGCTGCGGATGGCGCCCTTGGCAAGATCGACCGGCGACTGCGGCGGATTGACCACCGTCTCGTTCTGATCGAGCTTGGCCTTGTCTACCACCCTGACCGCCAGCGCCTTGGATTTGAGTATCTCGACTGCGCTCGACATGCGGTTGTCGATCTGTTGGGCCGACTGGCTGTCCTGCGCGTCGTCAGCATAACGGGAAAGGTTCTCGTCGATGAGGATCTGCGTCAGGGCTGTGTAGATCGGCTGCGCCATCACCAGGTAGAGCCCGGCAAGGGCAACGGTGGCGATGAGGCAGACGACGACGATGCCCGAACGGCGGATCGCAGCCGCCCAGAGCTTATCGAGATCGATGAACGTATCGTTATCCCGCGTTTCGCTCGGGAATATCGTTCTCGGTCGGAAGTTTACCTGATCCATAGGGCCCGCTTTCTGGAGCTTTGGGGACGGATGGCGGGTTGCCGCCATCCGTCTCGTATGATTTGAATGCGCGTCAGGCGGCTTTGACCCGCATTTCGTGCGACATCATCAGTTCCTTGATGGAGGCGTAAATCTCGGCCCCCATATCCTGACGAAGCATGGCGAAGGCGACATTTGCCTCGATAAATCCGCGCTTGCTGCCGCAGTCGAATGTGCGTCCCTTATAGGGATGCGCATGGAACGGCTGGACCTGCGCGAGCTTGTGCATGCTGTCCGTCAGCTGAATTTCGTTGCCGGCGCCACGTTCCTGCCGGGCAAGCAATTCGAAGATTTCCGGCTGCAGGATATAACGCCCATTCAGGTAATAATTGGACGGTGCTTCGGCAGGCATTGGTTTTTCGACCATCTCCGTCACCTCGAAACCATGCGATACGCTGTGGCCGACACCCACGATACCATAGCTCGACGTCTCTTCCGGTGCACATTCCTCGACCGCAAAGACATTGCCGCCGACTTCTTCATAGAGATCCATCAGCCCGGCCATGCAGCCCTGCGGACCGTAGGAGACCATGTCGGGCAGAAGCAGCGCAAACGGTTCGTTGCCTACCAGTTCGCGGGCGCACCAGACCGCATGGCCAAGCCCGAGCGGCACCTGCTGGCGCGTATAGCTGACGGTGCCGGCGACCGGCAGCATCTTTTCGAGCTGGGTAACCTGGACCGTCTTGCCCGAGCGGGTCAGCGTCGCGACGAGCTCTGGTGCGCTGTCGAAATAGTCCTCGATCGCGGTTTTGTTGCGGCTGGTCACGAAAATGATGTGCTCGATTCCCGCCTGCATGGCTTCGTCGACCGCATATTGAACGACGGGCCGATCGACGATCGTCAACATTTCCTTCGGCATGGCCTTGGTGGCCGGCAGGAACCGAGTGCCGTTGCCTGCGACGGGTATCACCGCCTTTCGAACTGGTCTTTTCATGTCCATTCCTTCGTCCTTTCTGAGGGCGCCCCCGCCCTAATGATCGGATTTTCAGTTGACGTCGGCCGTTTCACCAGCCGACGCATGCGAACGGCAATCGGCATGCGCAGAAGTCGGAGCGCACGTGGGTTTTCGATTGCCGTTTTCAGGAAGCCGCCGACGGAACCCTTCTTGATTTCGTCGACGAGCGTGAGAAATGAACCCGCTTCGAGGATGCTGCGGGTGCGCCTGCGCTGGGCAGCCGCGGCTTTCGCATCCAGCTTGTAGCGGGCGAGAAAAGCGCGATCGGAGGCCAGCATTGCATCCAGGTGGCTCTGCTCCAGGACGCGCGAGATCGAGTCCTGGCGCAGGTGATAGACATATCCGATCTCCGGCTCGATCGCGCATCGCGCACCGCTCGCCAGGGCGGAAGCAAGCAGCAGGTAGTCCTCGCCGATCCGCAGCGCCTCGTCGAAGCGCAGCCCGTGCTCGAGGAGAAATGCGCGTTCGAAGATCGGCTTCATGTAGCCGAAGTTGAAGGTCGACTGGAAAATTACGTTCGAGCCGATAAAATCGGCAAGCGTCAGCATCGACCGCTGCCTGAGCTCCTCCTTGGAGAACATCGCATGGGGCTCTCCATGGTCGAACGGGATGACGTCAAGATTGTCGACGACGATCTGCGCCCGCGCCTCCTCGGCCCGCTCCAGCATGGTCAAAAGCCTGACGGGATAGACCGTATCGTCGGAATCGAGAACGGCGACCCAACGGCCCCTGGCCGCGGCAAGTCCGGCATTTCGAGCCGCAGCCGGCCCGCCGTTCACCGCTTGGGCGATCAGCCTGACCCGCTGATCGGAATAGCCTTCCGCGATTGCCCGCGTCCCGTCCGTAGAGCAATCGTCGACGACGATCACTTCGAGCGTCACGCCGATCTGGGCGAGCGCACTGTCGATCGCGCGCGCGAGCGTCTCCTCGGCATTGTAAGCCGCAATCACAAAGCTCACGTCGGGCTGAAAATCCGGGGCCTGCATATCATGCATCGTCATGTGGCTTCGGCGGCTCCGTATTGGCGAATCTCGCGGATGCCGAGCGTGCCCGTGACCGCGCCGGCATGGAGTGCCGCACGAAGAGCATAGCGAGTACGGGTGACCGGCGAGGCAATGGTTGCCGCGGTCACCGCCAGGCAATAACCGAGTTTCAGCGCAGCAAGCGCGGTCTGCTTGATCCGGCCGAGGCCGGAGTTCTTTGTCGCAAGGATGCGCCCATGCGTCTGCCCGGAACGGAACCTGCGCTTGGCGAGCCAGGAGAAGCTCGCCCGCTTTTCGGGCACCAGTTCCTCGACCACCGCATCCGGCGCAAAGGCGATATGGCCGCCGGCATCGGTCAAAGCGGTGAAGAAATGCGTATCCTCGCCGCCGCTCTGGCCGAGTGAAAGCGCGAACCTGCGGCCCGCGACGACCGGCGAGCGCATATGGAGAAGAACATTTGAAGTATAACCGGTCCTGATCTGTCCATCGACCCAGACCGGCATCGTCGAGTGGAAGTCGCCCTTGCGCATCCAGTCGGCGCTTTGCGCTCCGTAGACGGCCCGGACCGGCCCGAGAACGGCATCCGCACCCGTGCTCCTCGCCATCGCCATCAGTCCGGCCAGCCATTCCGGCTCCGCCGTCTCGTCGTCGTCGATGAAGGCAAGGTAGTCCGCATCGCTTTCGGCGAGGCAGGCATTGCGGGCGATCGAGATATTCGACTTCGGGCAATGCACATAACGGATCGGGAACGGCGAACGCTCCCGCAAACCATCCACCAGCCCGCTTGCGCTCGGGCCTGCATCGTTGTCGGCAACGATCAGGCGCAGTTCCGCGCCCGCCGGCACGGCAATCTCGAAGAGCGAGATCAGCGTTTCGGCAAGTTCGGGACGCCGGTAGGTGCAGATACCGATATCGATGCGGAACGGCCTTTCCTCTGCCGCCATCAAGCGATCCTCCGTGGGCGGATGCCGATCAGTTCCAGCCAGAAGCCGGCCGACCAGGCGAAATGCATGATCATCGCGGAGAGCGAGGCGAGCGGCCCGTAAGGGTTCTTCTGCCCGACGGCGAGCCAGAAGCCGTAGCCGATGCAGGCCGCGGCCCAGATGACCACCGGCACGGCCGCCCACCAATAAAGAAGCGCAAGCACCGCGCCGAGGACGACCGGCGCGACTGCCAGCGGGATGGCCTGCCGGAGCTTCGGAATGGACCGATGCTTGACGAGGTTTTTCGCCCGGCCCCGGCCGTAGGCCAGATATTGCCGGAACAGCGCCGAGGCGGTCGAGCGCGGATAATAGGTCATGTAGGTCTTGCCGGTCATCCAGATCCGGAAAGCGTTTGCGCGCAGCCGGAAGTCCAGTTCGGCATCCTCATTGTGGCTGAAACTCTCGTCATAGCCGCCGACGGCCCGGAACGCCGAAATCCGCATCAGCGCGTGGTGGCCGTGATCCACCCACTCGCCGCCGCCGCCGGCGCGATGTTTCGAACCACCATTTCCGAGCTTGGAATTCTGCGCCACCGCGGTCGCCTTCTGGAAAGTCCCGAAACCGATCGTCTCCATGCCGACCACGACAGAATCGGCATCCATCTCGACTGCCTCCTGCAGCAGGGTCCGGCAATAATCGTCCGGATAATCCCCATGCGCGTCAATGCGGATGAGAAAGTCGCGACCCTCGCCGAAACGGTCGACGGCGAGATTGATGGCAGCGCTCTGGATGCGCTTGCGGTTGCCGATCAGTACCAGGTCGCGGATTTCTGGGATAAGTCCCTGGACGATGTCCGTCGTGCCGTCCTGGCTGCCGCCGTCGGCGACGACGATCAGCATGTCCATGTCGCCGCGCTGGCCATTCAGCTTGTGCAACAGCGGCGCGATGGTCGCCGCTTCGTTGAGGCACGGAATCACCAGAAGCGTCCGGATCTCGGACATCTGGGCATTGGAGTGAGAACGCAAAACCATACTCCACCTCACGATTGCAGGGTTGAAACAGCCGGCATTTCGGCCGGCGACGGGACGTTGGGATGTAGGGCGGCGAGCCGGGAAACAAGCGCGCGACAATCCGCCGGCCCGGTCACCCACTGGCTGCGCTCGACGGCGGCAAGCCGGGAGAAAAGGTCAACGTAGCGCGCTTCCGTCATCTCGTTGAACAGTGCTTCGAGGGTCTCTGCCGTCACCTGATTGCGCACCAGGCCGATACCTCGCTTGCCGATGAAGCGGCCGGTCTCGGTGCCTGCGAGCGCGATCGGAACCGCGCCGTACAGCCCGCCTTCATAGAGCCGGTTCGGCAGCAGCCAGCTGGAGTTCAGCCCTTCCTCGAAGAAATCGATCGCCCAGGTGAACTGCACGTCGCCATAAATCGCGGAAAGGTCCTCGGGATTGCGGTAGGCGCCGTGGAATTCGACATGCGGGGCGGCAGCAACCTTCGCATCGAAATCGTCGAACTCGCTGTAAGCCGGGCGGCCGCGCAACACGATCTCGACCTTCCCGTCCATGCGGGCCGCGAAGTCGATCAGCATATCGAGCGACTTGCGGCAGCGGATCGCCCCGAACCAGCCGATCCGCCAGGGCTTGCCCGGTTCCGGTGGGCGGGGCTGGAGCGGCCCGGAAACCGGTTCAGGCTCGAGGGCAAGCACCTTGTTTTCCAGAAGCAGAACCGGCAGGTCGAGGCCGGAAAGCGGCTTGAAGAAATTTTCCACGAAAGCCGGGGAACTGGTGATCAGCAGGCTGGCGCGGCGGCCGAAAAACAGCTGCGCCTGGCGCATCAGACGGCCCTTCATTCCCTCGTCGAGAAGCAGGCGGTGAATATCGAGGCATTCGTAGACGACAGGAACTCGGCGGCTGAACATGGACGCGGCACGTCCAGCAAGCGCCAGCGTCTCCAGATTGCGGGCGATGATGATGCCGGGCACGGCGATATCAGCCAGCATCCGCTTCAGCCTCATGCGAGCGGCAAGAACCGCTCCGATGCGCTGCGCAAAACGCCCGTCTGCCGTCTGCCCGAGTGAAACGGTTGTCACATCCCCCTCGTCGGCAAGCACGTTCGAGCCGCGCTCGAAGCCCGCGACGGTGACGGTCGCACCGCCGGCCATCAAGGTCAGCACACGCCGCCGGATGGCCGCGTCGGCCATGTCATGCGCGAGATAGAGAACGTTCAAAGTCAAATCGTCCAACTCCATTGTCGAGCCGCCAAGGCGGCTCAGCCGAGCGTGCAGAGCACGGATTCAGGAAAGCGGCATTTCTCGCCGATCGCGGTAAAGGAGATCCGGTCGACGGTCATCGAGGTCGGCTGGGTGTAGGAGAATGCGCCCATCCACTGCTTCAGCGTGTCGGTTCCCCAGAGGCTGACAAAAATCTTCTGGGGGTTTTGCGGGATCTTCGTCTTGTCCGTCACTTCGTGGACGAGCTTGCCGTTCACGAAGTAACGGAGGCGGTTCTCCTCCCAGATAAAGGCATAGTCGTTGAAACCCTTGTCCGCGCCGCCGGCCACCGGCACGAGCTTCTCGTTGTTGCCCTTGGCGGAAACATACTGATTGAGCTGGACCTGGCCCGTATTCTTGCCGAGCACTTCGAAATCGATCTCGTCATGCGGCTTCTTGTCGGTCGGGCCGATATAAGTGAAGAACGCCGAATTGAGCCCCGAGCCCGTCGCGGATTTCATGCGCACCTCGTAGGTGCCGTAGCCGAAGCGCGCCTTGGTCTGGATCTCGCCGCAGGCGAAGTCGCGGTCGCCGGTCTTGTCTCCGGTGAAGCCGAGCTGCAGGGCGCCGCCTTCGACCTTCACCTGCTTCTTCGACCAGGTGCAGTTCTGGTGCTTGCCGTTGTTCCAGCCGTCCGAGACGTACCAGACGGAACGATCGAGGCTGTCGAAGTTCTCCACGAAGGACTGACCCGCAGCACCCTGTTGGGCGTGTGCTGCGGGGGAGAGAAGTCCAGACACCGCGGCAGCGATGATAACCTGGCAGGTGAGTTGAATCTGTCTGGCCTTGGCCGTCATGTTTCACCTATGCTGTTGCGTCATTACGGGTTCGCCGGGATGGTTGGCCCCGGCGGGTGAGTGGGAGCTGGCGGCGGCCGAAAGCTTGGCCTTGCGGCCGCGGCTGCCCGTAAGCACCTCGTACAGACCGCGCAATCTGCGCGAGAAGAGATGGTTGCTGACAAAAAGAATGAGGAAGCTTCCGCCGGCAGCGGCCGCGTAGAAGGCGGGATAAAGGGCATCGCCTGCCACCCGGTTCCACACCATCCACATCAGAACGAGCAGCGGATAATGGGCGCAGAACATCCAGAAGCTCAGGCTTCCGGTGGCGGCAAGCCGCTGGCCGGCCCAGGAACGGATGACGATCGCCGACATCAGCCAGAACCCGCCGGCGCCGACGATCGAAAGCGCACTGCGCGCCATGTCGAGAGGCCAGGGGAAATCCGGGCCGGTCCAGTAGAGGCCGATGGACAGCAGCACTGCGGCGGCGAGCATCGCTACCGTACCTAACCCCGCATACCGGTCCGCAACCTTGAGATCCACCCGGTGGAGCGCCAGGAAGATACCGAGGGTGAAACTGAACAGGATCGACTTCTTCAGGACGATGCCGAGCATCAACGCGGGAGTGATCGCCAGCAGGAACAGCACGCCAAGCGTCGCTGCCGGAAAACGCCGCACCGACATGGCAAGGATCGGCGACAGGATGATGCACACGATCAGGTCGCGCAGAAAGTAGAGAGGAACATTGATCGGCAGCCCTTCCGTGGCCAATGCGTTGCTCAGGAATTCCCGCGTCGAGAGGTTCCAGAGATCAGGGAAATACCCAACACCGATGTCCATGGGCTGGACGACGAGAACGGCCCCAAGCAGACCGAGGTTCCACAATAGGAAAGGCACCAGGACAGTCCTCGCCTTGGAGCGAAGCGTCTTGGCATAGTCGAACGTCTCCCAGCCACGCTGGAACAACAGGTAGCCGGAAATCGCGCTGAGGCACGGCACGCCGATACGGAACAGGCTATCCCCGAGGAAAACCCTGAGCCAATCGAATAAACCATTCAGCCCCAGGAAGGGGCTGGTCGCGGGATCGTGCGGCACGTGGACGAAGAGTATGCCGGAGATCAGCAGGATACGCATCAGATTGATACGGGAGGATATGTTTGGATCGACAGTCAAACGAGTCACCCTTTTTGGGCAGTGCCTCCCGTCACCACCGTTTCAATCAGAGCAGACTTGAGCCCGCAGTCACGCAAAAAGGATCGGGCCGAGTTTGGCGCAAAATGTGGCGGCGCAGCAAAAAAGCAACCCGCGCGGAAATACTGAGGCTCGAAGAGGCTCCCGTCCCGGCATCCGATACGGCTTCGGGGGCTTATGATTTTCAAGGGTTCAGGGCCTACTTCGGGGCTCGGAATGCTGCACCGCAACAGCAGAAAAAAATCTTTTTGCAATAGGCCGAAACGGCTAGCCCTTTCGTATCCATGTACCTCCTCGCCCTGAAGCGGGCATTGAATGTGGCAGAACCTGGGCAAATATGGGACACAATCGGGCAAAGCCGCCCCCGGCTGCGTCGCCGGGATCCGCGGCGGCGGACGACGTCCTAAATTTTCTGCAAAACCGTGCCCTCAGTTAGCAAAGAGGCGCCAATTGATGGGTTCTCCCCCGGCTGCACCGCCGCTTGCCGCTTCCAGATAAGACTTCGTTAACTGCGCTGGAAGGATGCGCAGGACCACCGACAGATCATCGCCGAAAACAGCACCGGGTGGTGCCTCGGGGGACCGATCCGAGATCTTCTAAGGCCCGCGGTCTTGCCAGATTGAAGCCCGTGACAAATTTCAGCCCGAATGTAACGGTCTTAGATAGCGCGCTCGGCCGAGGCCAGTGTGATCGTCTTGGCGGGAGCCATATGGTCAAATCCTGTTACGGGAGGTCATTCGATACGGCAGCGCACTGCCGTCAACCCGGAGCCCGACAAACGTCAGAGGCTTGTAATTCTTTGAAGAGGCAGGGGCAAAAACATGGCGACGTTCACGGTTGTTATCCCATTTTTCCAAAAGGAAGCCGGCATTCTCCGCCGCGCACTGAAATCGATTTTCGATCAGAGCTATCAGGACTTCGATATCGTCATTGTCGACGACGAGTCGCCCCTTTCCGCAGATATGGAGCTTCAAGGCATTGAAGATGCTTGGAGATCCCGCATCCGCGTAATCCGCCAGCAGAACGGCGGGCCGGGTGCGGCACGCAATACCGGCCTCGACAACATACCCGCTGCCACCCGTTACGCGGCACTTCTCGATTCGGATGACGTCTGGCTGCCGGATCATCTGAAGAATGCCTTCGAGAGCATGACCCGCTTCGATGCCGAGTGCTACTGGGCCTCGATGCAGGCGAGCGACGAGTTCTACTACCACTTCGGCATGGCCGAACTCGAACAGACGGAAGGCGGTACGCGGCTTTCTGAAAGCCCGCTCCTGATCGAAATGCCGGATCTCGCGAGCGTCATGCTGAAGAACTGGAGCTTCCTGCATCTCTCCTGCATGGTCATCGCCCGGCCGGTCTTCGAGACGGTCCGTTTCGAGCCCTCGCTGCGGCTGGCGGCCGAAGACGTGCTGTTCTTCGTCGACTGCATCCTGAAATCGAAGCGAACCCTGCTCTGCGACGAAGAGGGTGCGGTCCGTGGCATGGGTCTCAACATCTTCCACAGCATCGACAATCGCTCGCCGCAGTTCCTACGACAGCAGTTCAACACCTGGGTGGCGCTCGATACGCTGGAGGAGCGTTTCCGCTCGCGCCCCAGCGACGTCGCCTCGATCGCATCCTATAAGAACACGGCCCGGCGGCAGGCCCTCTGGAGCCAGGCCGGACGGGTGAAACGCCGCCAGGCGCCGGACCTCGGCCTGCTCGCCCGCTGGGTGATGCGCGATCCCGCGCTGATCCGGGCGGCATTCGAACTCGGGGCCGGGAAACTTGGCCGCAACGCACGCTAAATGCCTGTGTTTCCTTTTAATTTCATCATCCCACGGAGGCCCGCATGAAAGCGTACTACTGGGAATCGCATCACGGCAATTTCGGCGACGACCTCAATCTCTGGCTCTGGGATGCGCTGCTTCCCGGTTTTCGGGACGTTCACCCCGAGGTAATGCTGGTCGGCGTCGGCACTGTCCTCAATCCGGTCCTGCTGCCTGCAGGCCAGAAGAAACTGGTCATCGGCAGCGGCTACGGTTATGGCACGCCGCCTGATGTCGCAAACGCGGCGGAATGGGACGTGCGGGCGGTCCGCGGCCCGATGACGGCCGCCAAACTCGGCATTTCACCCGACAAGGCAATCACCGACCCGGCGGCGATGATCGCCGACATGCCGGAATTCCAGAACCTGCCGAAAATTCACAAGAAGACCTTCGTTCCTCATTGGGAATCCGCGGAGTTCGGCATGTGGAACGCCGTCTGCGAGCCCGTCGGCCTCACCTATCTCGATCCGCGCGGCGAGGCCAAATCGGTCATCCGCCACATCGCCCAGTCGGAGCTGATCATCGCCGAATCCATGCACGGCGCGATCCTGGCGGATGCCTTCCGGGTGCCGTGGGTGGCCGTCAGCAGCTCCCGTTCCATCAACAATTTCAAGTGGAACGACTGGGCCGCATCGGTGGGGACGGTTTACGAACCTCGCTACGTGCCGGTCTCCACCCGCGCGGAAGCGGTGGCCAAGCGCTCGCGCTTCTGGGGCTTCAGCTTCGAAGGTCAGCAACCCGCGCATGAGGAGGCGGCGCCGGAGCCGCACAGCGGCGAGGTCATTACCCGGACGCCCTCGCGGACCGGCCTTCGCGGCATGGCGAAGCAGTTGCTTGCAGCTCCGTCGGTGCTGGCGCTCTGGCAGGCAAGCCGCGCGGAACCGCGGCTCAGCCCCGTCGAGGTTCTGGACGAGCGCAAGGAGAGGTTCCGCACGATGCTGGAAGGGATACGCCGCGACTATTTCTGAACGGCGGGTATGCCGGGCAGGAGATAGCGCATGCCGGCCGGCAGCGCCTGCGGCTTGGACGACCTGGCGCGCAGGAGATCGAGCTTGTCGAGGAAGATGCCTGTCGCGACCGCCGGCAGGACCTGCGGGCGGGAGAGCAGGTGCCGGATGGCCGCGCCGTTGCCCGCCTGCGACTTGACGTCGAGAAAGGCGCGCAGCTCGTAGCGGTCGCGCATATGGTCGCGATGCTGGACGATCACCGCCCTTTCCTCTTCGCTAAGCGCCGGATCTGCAAGGAGCGCGTCGTCCGCCTCGTAGAATTTGCGCAGGTCGTCGGTGTGATGCCGGCTGCTCAGCGAATCCTGGCGCACGATGGCACCGTAGCCGCAATGCTCGATCACCTTGTAGCGCGCGCCCTTGGCGAGCGCCCGGGCGTAGAAGTCGTAATCCTCGCCGAAACGCATGTTCTCGTCGTAGCGGAGGCCGTGGGCATCGAGGAACGCCCGGCTCATCACCGGCTTCAGGAAACCGGTCTCGCCGCGTTTGACACCGCGCTTGGAGATGTTGCCTTCCACGAATTCGACGAGCGACATGGTCCGCGCCCGGGTCTCGAACCGTTCCGGACGGACGGGTTCGCTCGGTTGGTAGATGAAGGCGATATTGTCGGCGATGAGGTCCCAGCCCTCCTCCTCCAGCATCGGCGCGAACCGGCCGGGGAAGAAGAAGTCATCGGCATCGAGGATGCCGATCAGCGGCGCGGTGGATATGGCAATCGCATGATTGCGGGCGGCTGAGGGGCCGCGATTCTTTTCGAACGAAACAACGGTCAGACGTCCGGACTTGTCGTCGGCCTTGCGCGCGACATCGGCGGTGCTGTCGGTCGAGCCGTCATCGACCACCACCACCTCGCTGACACGAGCCTCGTTCAAGGCGGATTGGATCGCGATTCCAATCGTTTCCGCGCCATTCTTGACCGCGATGATGACGCAGATCGTCCGAGAAGCGTTTTCCGCCATAGCTCACTCCATGTTGCATCGCGGCGCAACTATGGGCTCAGGAAAATGGCCCTCGTATGAAACTGGCAGAAAAAAACGCGATTTCGTTCACGTATCGCCGGCCGGCAGGTGCGGAGCGGGGTCGGCACGCAGCCCGTCACGCCGGCTGCCGTCCTTTGAGCTCTTGGCCGTCGCAGGGGCGTCAGAAGTTACTCCTGCATCCCGCAACTGCTTTTCACGGCGAACAAGATAGAGAATGGCGACGAAATATCCCGCCTGGATCAGGACGGCACAGATCAGGGTCTGTATAAATGCCGTATAGAGCGACCCGGTGATAAAGTACGCAGCCACCGCGAACACGAGCAGAGTCCCTGTCATGCTGATAAAGACGCGCGGCGCGTACATGATCCTTCCTCCCGAACATAAATGTTCCGTTGTCTGCTTTCAGGCTCCTCTCCCGATAAAACAACCATATGAGTCTGGCGGAGAGGATTCAAGTTTTCCGATCCCGATAGTGCCAGCTATTGGTGAAACTTTCGTAAGGTCCACGAGGTTCCCGATAAATACTGCAGGCAATGGATCGGCCTTCATCACAGCGCCACAAGCGCCTCGCCTCCCTTTTGCCACATTTCTGCCGAGTTTCGACCGCCCCGGGACGAAATCCGCTCTCGGCTTTCCGAACTCGCGTCCAAGCCGATCAACTTTTGTTACAAAGCTCACTGGACCCGGTGAACCATTGTTGCGATGCAGCATTGTATTG
Source organism: Neorhizobium sp. T6_25 (assembly GCF_002968555.1). Classification (NCBI taxonomy): domain Bacteria; kingdom Pseudomonadati; phylum Pseudomonadota; class Alphaproteobacteria; order Hyphomicrobiales; family Rhizobiaceae; genus Neorhizobium; species Neorhizobium sp. T6_25. The sequence continues at coordinate 13,289 of NZ_PVBL01000002.1, read as the reverse complement.
CGACGCAACAGGAGTGGGCCTTTGGTCCGAGACGCAAGCTACTTTGGTCCGCATCGTCAAGAAGCTGCGGGATTTATGACTAGGGAAGCGACAGGAGAGGACGCCTGGATAAGTTGGAGAAAGATGCGAATATTGGCTCTATGGCCTATTTTACATGCCTTCTACAGTATTGACTGTACTCTCCGCGTATATCTCTCAAGTTGTTCCCGCCCAATTGCGGGTTGGGAATCAGCCCCGGGGGCTCGCGGGAGGCGGTACCCGAAAAAGTTTGATCTTCATCAAATTGCGACCACAGACTTATTATCACATTAACGCTCAATGACGCGCCGTAATGGCACCGACTATCGCAAAACATAAGTGGAGTTCACTCTATGAAGTCAGCGACACGTTCGGCAGGTTCGCCGTTCTCAACGTCAGACCAAGCCCGCATGACTCTCCCAACTGGGGGCTTGGCAAAACGCAGTTTCGATATCACCGCCGCCGCCCTAGCCCTCATCCTGTTCAGTCCCATCTTCCTGATGATCGCGGCGTTGGTGAAGTTTACCGACCATGGCCCTATTCTCTATGGCCATCCTCGGATCGGCCATAACGGCCGCATCTTCAAATGCCTCAAGTTCCGCACGATGGCCGTAAATGGCGACGAAGTCCTGCGAAACCACCTGAAAGCCAACCCGCAAGCCGCGGAGGAATGGCGAGCGACGCGCAAACTCAAGGTCGACCCCCGCGTGACGGTTGTCGGCACCGTGCTGCGCAAGCTCAGCCTCGACGAGCTTCCGCAGCTTCTCAACATTCTGCGGGGAGAGATGAGCGTTGTCGGCCCTCGCCCTGTGGTCGACGAGGAACTGAACCTCTACGACAGCTTTGCAGCCTACTACCTGAGCACGCGCCCGGGCCTCACCGGGCTTTGGCAGATCAGCGGCCGCAATGACGTTTCCTATGACACCCGTATCGCGTTCGATACCCAATACGTCCAGAACTGGTCGCTCATCGGTGATGTCGCCATCATCGTGAAAACGATCCCCGCCGTCTGCATGGCGCGCGGCAGTTACTGATCATCCATTCCCTCTGCTGAGGCGTCGGCCCCTTGACGGGATCGGCGATTTTGGCGGGCTTCGAGCGCGGACCTGGTGCCGCGCCTTTTGAAGGAAAAATCCATGCAGACACAAACCGCCTCCGCGAGGGGCCTGCGTGCTTTATGTTTTCTGGCCGGTGCGATCACAGTCGCTCTGGCCGGTAGCGCGACTGCGGATGAGGCCGGCTATCGCCTCGGCGTGATGGACAAGCTGCGCGTCCGCGTCGCGGAGTGGCAGCCGGCCGACGGCACGATCCGCAACTGGGATGCGGTGAGCGGCGACTATACCATCGGGCCGACGGGCTCGCTCTCGCTTCCCTTCATCGGTGACCTCCCGGCGGCCGGCAAGACGGCGGGCGAGGTGGCCAAAACCATCGGCGAGGAGTTGCGCGGTAAATTCGCGTTGCGCAACTTGCCGTCGGCTTCAGTGGAAATCGCCCAGTTCCGGCCGGTGTTCCTGGCCGGCGACGTGCATACGCCCGGCGAATATCCCTATACGCCCAATCTCACCGTGCTGAAGGCCATCAGCCTCGCCGGCGGCCTTCTCCGGTCCGATTCGGGCCAGCGCTTCGCCCGCGATTTCATCAATGCCCGCGGCGACGCCTCCGTCTATGATTCCGAACGCGGCCGGCTTCTCGCCCGCCGGGCCCGGCTGCTGGCGGAAGTCGCCGGCGCTACCGACCTGAAAGTTCCCCCGGAACTCAAGGACGTCGCCAACGCCGAAAAACTGATCGCCAGCGAAGCCTCGCTGATGAAATCGCGGCGCGAACGTTACGAACTTCAGCTGAAGGCGCTCAGCGACCTGCGCACGCTGCTCGAAAACGAGGTCCAGTCGCTCAGCCAGAAGACCGAGACCCAGAAGCGGCAGCTGCAGCTCGTCAGCGAGGATCGCGAAAAGATGGCGAAGCTGACCGAACAGGGGCTTGCGACATCCAGCCGCCGCATCACCGCCGAGGAAAGAGCCGCGACCATCGAAGGCAACCTCCTCGATATCGACACCTCCACCCTTCGCGCCAAGCAGGATATCAACAAGGCGAACCAGGACGAGATCAACCTGCGCAACGATTGGGAGGCCCAGCGCGCCCAGGAACTGCAGAACACCGATGCCGAGCTTGAAAAGCTTGGCCTGCAGCTCGGCACCAGCCGCGAGCTGATGTCGGAAGCCGTGGCTCAGTCGGCCGAGGCGCTGAAATTCGACCCTTCGGGCAAGTCTGCCACCATCAAATACACCGTGGTGCGGGACGAAGGTCAGGGGCCGAAAGAGGTGGTCGTCGGCGAAAACGACAAGCTTATGCCCGGCGACGTCGTCAAGGTCACCGCCGAGCTCCTGATGCAATGAGGATCGCATGAGGATTGCCAAATCTGCGCTGATCGATCCGGCTCGCAATGAAGTCTACGGCGTGGCTGCGGTCGCGCTGTCCTTCTTCGTGTTCGCCTATTCGAGCCGGTTCGGGCAGATTTCGATCCTCGCTTATTACGGCGTCTGGTTCCTGCTGCTGCTCGCCGACTATCGGCGGGCTCTCGGTAACTACCTCAAATATCTCTGGATATTCGGGTTTGCGCTGTTCTGCTTCATTTCCGCCTTCTGGTCGCCCGCCTTCGGCATCTCGCTGCGCACCGCGATACAATACCTGACCCATGTGGTCTGCGCGCTGATCGCCATGCGCACGATCAGCGTGCTGACATTGACCCGCGGCGCGATCGTGGGCACGGCGATCGTACTCCTGTTTTCCATGCTGTTCGGAACCTACCTCTACGACGCGATCGACGGCAGCTACAGTTTCGTCGGCGCCTTCTCCTCGAAGAACCAGCTCGGCTTCTACGCCTCGCTCGGTCTTTTCTTCGCAGCATCCTATCTGCTCATCTGGCGGCAGAGGGGCCTCTGGTTGATCGCCTCGGGCGGCGTCGGCCTCCTGAGTGCCTATTGCCTTCTCGCCTCTCAATCGGCGACCTCTGCCATCACCACCGCCGGCGTTCTGGCGCTTTGCGTCGGTTACATGCCGGTCGCCCATCTTTCCCCCAATCACCGCAAGCTGCTGGTCGCTGGACTGGTGGTGATTGGAGTGGTCGCGATAGTAGGGGCGCTCCAGATCGGCGCCATCGACGCGGTCCTCGGCATATTCGGCAAGGATTCGACGCTGACGGGACGGACCTATCTCTGGCAGCAGGGGATCGAGGCAATACGCGAAAACCCGATTCTGGGCACCGGTTATCAGGGTTACTGGGTTCCTGGCTTCGCCGATGCCGAAAGACTGTGGGACGACTTCTTCATCACCGCCCGCAGCGGGTTCCATTTCCACAACACGTTCATCGAGGTCGCCGTCGAGACCGGCCTCGTGGGACTCGCCCTGCTCTGCATGATCATGCTGACAAACGTCTTCGGCCATCTGAGCGCGATGCTCAGCCGCAACCGCGATTCCGGATCGACGCTGTTATGTGCGTTGAGCGTTCTGTTGCTAATTCGGGCCTTCGTGGAGGTCGACGTGCTCTTCCCCTACCAGATCGGCTCGTTCCTGATGTTCTATGCCGCCGGCAGGCTGACCCTGCGCCAGAAGTCCGCCGCATTGACCTACCCCTCCAGTCCCCGGCGGACCATTATCGCCTGAGCTTTTCGAAAAGGTGTTCGGCGAGCCGGAGCGCCAGCGCCACGGCCGGCAATGTCGGGTTGGCATGACCTCCCGTCGGGAAAAGGCCGCTGCCTGCAAGATAAAGATTGCCGATGCCATGGACGCGGCAATCTGCATCGCTCACGCCGTCTTCAGGGTTGCCGGACATGCGGCTGAGGCCAATCTGGTGATAACCGTCGAATGCCTGGCTCAGCACGGCCTGCCGCCGCTGGTGAGGGTCATGCAGATATTCCAGTCTCCCGAGCCCGGTTCGGCGTAGCCACGTATCGAGGATTTCGTGCGATTTAAGAACCGAACTCAAGTCCTGTTCGGTCACTCGATAGTCGACGACAAGACCAGCCTGGGTGCCCGCTGCGCTTTGAGATCGCAGGTGCACCCGGCTCTCCGGATTGGGCACCTGTTCGGCATGGTAGCGAAGCAAATAGCGGCCTTTTGGATTGATGAGTGTGCGCCACGGTTCGATGCGTCGCTCCAGCATGTTGAGAACCGATCCGAACAGATCGGATGCCGTCCGGCGATCGGTGCGGATATTTCGCCAATGCTGTCGGCGGTCGATATTCTCCGGCCCCCTGGCTGTCGGCGCCAAGCCGTTCGAGAGGCGGCGATAGAGACCGAATATCTTCAGGAACAGATAGATGAGCGACAGTGCACCCGAGCCATGCACGGGATCGGCAACCGAAATCGCGTCGATCCAGAAGACGCAGTTGAGCAGCTTTTCCTCCGCCTGGATCGCCGGCGTGATCTGCAGCCTGCGACGGAAGACATAGTTTTCGTCGTCGATATTGAAGGCGAAGTGGTGCGCGAGCCGGGGCTTGTCGAATTGCAGCACGGCAATGTAGCCGGTGAGGTGCCCCTGGTAGAAGCGGCCAAGCGGACCGTCGGAACCGCCCAGTGCCTTCGGCCGTCTCTCCCGCAGGGCGAGCAGCAGGCGCGCATTTTCCAGCCCTCCTCCGGCGAGGACGAAGGTTCTTGCCGTGATCTGGCTTTCCTGCCCGGTGCTGTGGGCCGTGAGACTTTCGACACGCGTGCCGGACGCATCAAGCGTGATGCCGGCGACGGTCGCATTCACGAGACGAATATGCGTGGAAGCTTTGAGCCTCTCCCCGTAAATCGGCCCGAGATCCGGAGACCGGCTCCAGCGCTCCAAGGCGTTCGTATCGATCCTACCATCCGAGACGCCAACCGACTCGAAGGGAGGTTCGCCGGCATTGCAGTTGAGGAATGTCAGCGCCTCCGGATAGTGGCGGCGAAGCTCCTCGTGCGAAATTGGCCAACCGGAAAACGGCACATGATCGCGCGCCTCGAAATCCAGCTCGTCGAAAGCGACGCACCGGCCGCCCCAGAGCGCCGACGCACCACCGATGCCCGGACGGGACATCGCCATCGAAGGGGCATGGTGGCCGTTGGTGAATTCGATATCGCCGGCACCCGCGTCTTCCGCCGCTCCGCCCCCACCCATTTCAAGCAAGGTTACAGTGAGCCCGAGTTTTTCCAGCTTCAGAGCGAGTGCCAACCCGACGGGGCCTGCGCCGACGATGCAGACATCCGTCGTTTCCGTCTCAGTATCTGCTGAAGTCATGTATGCCTTTGAGAGAGAACCCCGGTTTATCAGCACATAGAGCACGCACCCGGAAATGGAACCGCCCATACGGATGAGGCTCGGGGAATTCCCGGCTTCCGATATCGAGCGCTATTCCTTGAGCTATGGAGCGCCCAAACCCAGGCTCCTGATCATCCGCATCGGCTAGGCGACGCGTTGCGAGCGCGTGAGCGAAGCGACCGGCGCCGATCCATCTGTCGAACGGGCAACGCGGCCCTCGACCGGGTGAGCCGGATCGGTGAAGCCCGGTGTCGACGGATGGCCGGTTACGACCAGACGATCGACCAGCGCCTCGTCCTCTGCGTCCAGCTTGACCTCGAGCGCGCGGACATAACCGTCCCAATGCTCCTCGGTGCGCGGACCGGCAATCGCCGATGTGACGAGCTGGTTGTTGAGCACCCAGGCGAGGGCAAAATCCGCAGCCGCAATCCCCTTCGCTTGCGCATGCGCGGCGATCTGCTTGGCGATTGCGATCGATTCCTCGCGGAACTCCACGTCGTGCATGCGCTTGTCACCACGGCCGGCGCGCGTATCGGCAGCTGGCGCCTCCCCGACATTGTACTTGCCGGTGAGGATGCCGCGCGCGAGCGGGCTGTAGGAAACCACACCCAGACCATAAGCGGCAGCGGCCGGCAACTGTTCGGCTTCCGCGGTGCGGTTGACGATGTTGTAGAGCGGCTGGCTGGCGATCGGCCTGTCGATTCCCAGCTGGTCGGCGAGGTGGGATACCTCGGCGATACGCCAGCCGCGGAAATTCGAAACGCCGAAGTAACGCAACTTGCCGGCCCTGATCAGATCGGCGATGGCCCGCATCGGCTCATCCAGGGGCGCATCGAAAACGGAACGGTGGAAATAGAGGATGTCGATATAATCGGTGCCCAGATTGCGCAACGAGTTCTCGACCGTCTGGAAGACCCATTTGCGCGAATGGCCGCCCTGGTTGGGTTTGTTATTGTGGAAATTGACGAACTTCGTCGCCACAACCCAATCGTCGCGATGAGCCTTGATGCCACGCCCGACGACCTCCTCCGACTTGCCGTCGTGGTAGACGTCGGCGGTATCGATAAAATTGATCCCCTGGTCGCGCGCCTTGTCGATGATGCGCAAGGCCACGTCGTCCGGCGTCTGGTTGCCGAACATCATGGCACCCAGTGTCAGCGGCGAAACCTTGAGGGCGCTGCGGCCCAGATAGCGATACTCAACCATGTAAAGTCTCCCGGTCTATCCGTTGGATAATATTCGGTTGGCAGTGTCCGGGAAATAGCCCACATCCGAAAGGTCGCCGCTCGCCAAAAGACAGGAGAAGCCGAACTCCTTTTTCGTCTCGACCGGCAGATTGAGGATTTGCTCCCGAATGGCGAAATCTGGCGCCGATGCCGGTGCATCAAAGCCGGTTAACGCCCCTACCCCCATCGATGCGCCGCGCCGTTAAGCCACCTGCCGGCTACAGCACGATCTCCATTATTGGCGACGGTACGTTCTTTTAGAAGCTGACCGCCTTCGGCTCGATGGCCACCAGCCGGCCGCCGTCGATCTTGTAAAGGCCGATCTTGCGCTCCGCCATTCCGCTCGGCGTGAAACGGAACAGGCCCGTAACGCCTCGAAACCCCGTCTTCGTCGTCAGCGCTTCCGGCGTCAGCGCCGTCGCACCCTTGCCTCTGACGATGCCGGCAGCGACCGCGATACTGTCGTAACCCTCCGCGGCATAGACCGAGAGCGACCGCTTGTTGAAGCGGCGATATCGTTCGCCAATCAACAGTGAGGCGTCCGGATCGGCCGCAGCGATAATGACATTCGCGGCAGCCGGATCGGCATAAAGCTCTGTTGGCCAGTGGCTGGTTCCAACCACGGCCAGCTTGCCGAAAGAGGCCCTGACACCCTTGAGGATGGTTCCGACAGCCGCAGAGTCTCCCATCAACACCAGGGCACCCGCATCATCGAACAGGGCCTTGTTGCGGGTAAGCAGGTCGCCAAGCGGCGCGGCGGGATCATAACGGACTACGCCGATCAGCGCGCCGCCGGCCTGGCCGACGGCGGATCTCAGGCGCTCCTCGTCGACACCGGCTATGCCGTTGGGCGCCAGGACGACAATTCTCTTATGGCCGGAGGTGATGACCGGGCGCACGCCCCGGGCAACACTCGCCACCTCGTCGAACCCGAAATTGAAGACGTTCGCGCCGGCCACGGGGCTTGAAAGATTGATCAGCGGCGGTCGCTGGTCGGCCGGAATGGCGGCAATCGCCGCCGTCGTCGCCTGCGGCGCATAGCTGATCAGCAGACCGGAATTACGCGCCCTGGCAGCGGCGAGCGCCGGAGCCACGGCAGCCGGCCCCTCCGCCACGTCGATCACCTTGATCTTCATGACGCCGGCATCGTCAAGTTCGCCGATGGCGAGTGCCGCACCGTCACGTATGTCGCGCGCAGCGCCCTCATAGATGCCGTTCGGCGCTTTGGTGAGAAGCACGGTGACTTCCGTCGAGCCGCGCCCGAATGTTTCCTCAACTACGGATGGCGGCGGCTTCAGCGCCTTGTCGTCGAGAACCTTGTCGGCAACCGACGAGGACTCGCATCCGGACAGGATGGCGACGGCCAACAAACCCAGCAGCGACATGCGTATCGGACGCAGGCGCGTCGTCATCCGGAAGGCCTTATGAGTAACGTCGGCGAGATCTGAAGGGTAAAAAAACGAACGTCCGTGGGGCATTTCCTGGACCACTCTGCGGCCTTCTTGGTTGTGGCAACGCCATGCTATCCCAGACAAAAATCATTAACAAGCACCCACGCGGAAATATAAAATTTTATACGTTTTATCTCAAATAACTTATTTATAGATTATCTATCTTCAAAAACCAGAAATTCAGCAGCGTTTGTTAGCATCTCTCTATCAAGGGAGATAAAAAATGGCGAATAAGAAGAATACTCTGAAAGTCGCAATCGCTACAGCTCTCACGTTACCATTCATTGCTTCCGCAGCAGTCTCTGCTACAATCGCAAACCAACAGTTTCCGACCAATACTGGAGCCGGCGTGGCGGTTATCGGAACTCATATCCTGGAATATCTTCCGACGCCGCTCTCCATCATGGCTTCGCTCGCGTTCCGGAACGTACAGGTTGCCGCAGCATTTCAGACATTCAGCCAGCTCGGCTCGACGATCGCTCTGCCCGCGGCAAGACCTGCGATCGTAATCGAGGTCGCGATCAAGCCGGCCGACCTGTCTCCATCCAAGCGCGTAGAGCCGATAGCGCCCAACGGCGCCGTGTTCGATACGGTCGCAATCCCCTTCAAGCGCCTTGCCGCCTTGAAGAAGCTTGCGCCCGCTCTCGAAGAAATGGAAAGCGGCACCGCGGTGAAATGCAACGGCAAGGCCTGCAGCCCGGCCTTCGCCGCCATCCAGCTCGTCGGCCTGAACACGTCGCAATCGTCGATCCGCGACAAACTCAACGCCGTCAATGCCGCGGTGAACCAGTCCATCCGCTACCGCACCGACCAGGACGCCTACAAGGTTACCGACCGTTGGAGCACGCCCCGGGAAACGCTGAGCCAGCAGCAGGGCGACTGCGAAGATTTTGCGATTCTCAAAATGGCGGCACTTCGCGCGGAAGGCATCGACCCCGACCAGATGTCGATTGTCGTCCTGTTCGACCAGAAGCGGCACTTCTACCACGCCGTTCTTTCGGTCGAAGCCGGCGGCAAGTTCTTCATCCTCGACAACATGCGCAACCAGGTTCTCCTGGATACGCAGCTTCCCGACTACATGCCGCTTTATTCGATCAAGGGCGGCAAGGGTTTCCTGCACGGCTCCCGCCGCAAGGACCAGAAGGTCGCGATGGCAACGCCGCTGGAAAAGATTGCGCCAGGCGAAGGTGTAAACTTCTAAGCTTTATGGGCCGGGATGCGATGCGCTCCGGCCCTGGATTGTCAATAACGGGAAATATAGCCGATCAGCATCGGCTTCTCGTGTGCCGGGGCAAGGGCCAGATTGATCTGCCCCTTGATGACCTGTCTGGCGCAGGAAATCGTGAAGCCGGTATTCAAGGTCTTGCCGCGATTCATCTGCAGCGTATCCATTGCGTCTTCGATCTGCGTGTCGATCGAGAACTTCAGGGTCTTCATCAGCTGCGACGTATCTTCCCCCACCAACCGCTGCCGCAGCATCACAAGAAACGGTTCGTTGAAGAACTGCAGCCGCTTTTCACGGGTCAACACCACCGTCGGGGACGGCGACGCCTGAACCAGCGCACCGAGATTTTCGAGCGACGAGACCTCCTCGACCGTCGCCAGCCGCCCAAGCGCCCATTTGAGGCTGAGGACGCGCAGCAGCGAGGTAAGATTGCCCCCCTCCGGCATCTGGGCTGCGGTGTACTGAACCAGATCGCCGGTGGTTATCTTGCCTGCCGCCGACATGCGGCTGAGGCCTTCCCAATAGATCTTCTCGAGCCTGATACCGCGGCGCTCGCCATTGCGCGCCACGACCGCGCGAAAACGCGGCTCGACTTCTTCCTTGTCGATGATCGGCAGCGGATCGCCCGCAGGTTCGATGCCGGACATTGAAAGCGCACCTGATTTCATTGGAGGGCTCTACCGTTCGGTAAGCGCATCGGAACGCGCCCGATTGATAGGCTTCATGAGATAGCTGAGGACTGTCTTGCGGCCCGTCATGATTTCGGCGGACGCAATCATGCCAGGAATGATCGGATAGAGCTTGCCGTTGCGTTCCAGCTCGGACTTGTTGGTCTTGACCTGGACGAGGTAGTAGGTCTCGCCCTTTTCCTTCTCGACGATACTGTCGGCGGAAACGTTGGTCACTTCGCCGTCGAGCCCGCCGAAGATCGCGAAATCATAGGCCGTGATCTTGACGATGGCCGGCTGCCCGCGGCGGACGAATGCGACATCGCGCGGTGATATGCGGGCTTCGATCAGCAGCGTGTCGGCCGTCGGAACGATGCCGGCAACCACACGGCCCGGATCCACATAGGCGCCGATCGTATTGACTTCCAGGGTATTGACGATGCCATCGACCGGCGAGCGAATATCGGTGCGCTTGACGCGGTCCGAAGCACCGCGGATCGTTTCATCGATGACGGAGAGCTCCGCGAGGGCCTGCGCCTTGTCCGTCAGGGCCTGCTGGCGGATAGCCAGCGAAATTTCCCCAACCTGGAGCTTTGCTTCTTCGATGGCACCACGAAGGCGTATCAGACTTTCCTGATAGACCTTGAGCTGACCTTGCTGGTCCGTAAGCTGGCTTTCGATCGTCAGAAGCTGTGTCTGCGCCACCAATCCCTTTTTGGCCAGCGGTCCGTAAAGGTCGCGCTGCCGCGTCGAGGCGGCGATATTCTGTTCAAGCCGGTCGATGTTGGCATTGGCTTCGCTGAGTTCGTTCTGCCGCTGCTTCATGCGCTCCTGAAGCACATCGAACTTGTTCTTGTAACTGGCCTTGTTGGCCTGGAACAGCCGATTTTCGTTGTCGCAGACGTTCTTGGCGACCGCCAGGACGTCGGCCGGACATACGAAGGGCTGGTCGTATTCGCCTTTTTCTTCCATCTGCAGGCGCGCGATCTTGGCGCCGAGCGCCCTCGCCTTGGCAACGGATTCACCGAGCGTAGATTCAGTTGTCGTATTGTTCAGCTGAACGATCAAATCCCCCTTGCGGACAACCTGGCCGACCTGAACAGCTATGTCCTGGACCACGCCGGCTTCGGACGACTGGATGATCTGCGTCTTGGAAACGGGAATGACCTTGCCTTCGCCGCGGGCGATCTCGTCGATCTCCGCAAGCGCTGCCCAGGCGAGGAACGTCGCCATGCAGGCCGCCACCAGGCCGACCAGCATGCGGGCGAAGAACGGGGGATTGTCGTGAACGCCTCTGCTCACGGCTTTGCTCCCTTGCGCTGCATCGCCTCGAGCACGGCCGCCTTCGGCCCGTCGGCAACGATGCGGCCCTTGTCGATCACCACCAGCCGGTCGCATAGTTCCAGCATGCTGAAGCGGTGCGTGGCGATCAGCAGCGTCGTCTCGCGGCTGAATGCGGTCGAGAGCTTGGCGAGGAGATGGCGCTCGCTTGCCAGGTCCATGGCGCCCGACGGCTCGTCGAGGAAAACGATCTTGGGCTTGGTCAAGAGCAGGCGGGCAATTGCCAGAGCCTGTTTCTGGCCGCTGGAGAGGTTGCTGCCGCGTTCGCCGACCGGCATATCAAAACCGCGCGGGTGGTTGGAAACGAACTCGTCGACGCCGGTCATGCGCGACACATGCAGCAATTCCTCGTCCGTCGCATCGGCGCGGCCGATCAGCAGGTTTTCCTTCACCGTCCCCGAGAACAGATCGGAAGATTGCCCGGCCACCGCGACCGCCGAGCGGACTTCCGACATGTGATACTGGCGGATATCGACGCCGTCGATCAGCAGGCGGCCATCGGACGGCAGGAAGAGGCCGTCGAGCAGGCGGCCGAGCGTCGTCTTGCCCGAGCCGATGCGGCCGATGATCCCGACCCGCTCGCCAGGAGCGACGGTCAGCGAAAGCTGATTGATGACCTTGTAGTCAGATCCCGGATACTGAAAGGAGACGTTCTGGAAGCTGAAGCCGCCCCGCTTGATCTCCCGGTTCACGAAACCCACCGTGGAGGGACGGTCCTCCGGCTGCTCCATGATCTTGTCGAGGATCTTGAGCGACGTCATCGCCTGCCGGAAACGGGCAAGTGCCATCGCGATCTGGCCGAGCGGAGCGCCCGCGCGGCCTGCCAGCATGACGGTCGCGATGATCGCGCCCATTGCCAGATGGCCTTCGGAAAACTCGTAAGTGCCGGCAATCACGATCAGAACGCTGACCATCTGCTGGACGAGATTGGTGAGATTTACGGCATTCGAGGAGACATGCTTGATTTCCTCGCTGGTGCGGCTCGAGAGCTTCATCAGCTCCTGCCAGCGACGCAGCATGCCCGCTTCGGCGCGGAGGCTCTTCACCGTCTCGATGGTCGAAATCGTCTCGACCAGCAGCGCCTGACGACGCGATGCTTCGTTGGTGGCGGCCGCCATGCGGTGGCCGATCTTGGCTTGGGCATGCAGGCCGATCAGCACGGACAGCACCAGGGCCACGGCCGGGATCACCACAAGCCAGCCTGAAAGCATGTAGATCACGATCAGGAAGATGAACACGAACGCCGTGTCGATCAGCAGGCCGACCGTGTTGGAGGTGAAGAACTCACGAACGAATTCGTACTGCGTGACACGGTTGGCATATTCGCCCGTCGATAGCGGACGCGACGCCAGCGTCGAATTCAGCACCTTGTCGAAGATCATCTGGGAAAGACGCAGATCCGCGTTTCGCCCGGCATGATCGATGAGTGCTGCGCGGGCGGTCTTCAGGAGGAAATCGAACGTGTAGGCAAGCGTGATGCCGATGGCGAGCACCCAGAGCGTCGGAAACGCCTTGTTGGGAAGCACGCGGTCATAGACGTTCATCGTAAACAGCGGCGAGCCGAGCGCAATCAGGTTGATGAACAGCGCGGCCATGATGACGCGCATATAGGTGCGCCAATAGGGAACCAGCGCCCGCAGCAACCAGTGCCGGCGCTCGATTTCTCCGGCCATGCCGACCGAGGCAGTGTCGGACGCGTTCTGATAATAGAGCGTGAAGGCAAAACCGAAGCTCGGCTTCAGCGCCACGAGTTCCTGACGCGTCAGCTTGACGGGATTTCCGGAGGCCGGAACCAGATCCGTGATGTAGTTTCCATCGACATCGGTCTCCAGCAGCGGCAGGACGCCGCCGTTCTCGAAGACGATGATGGCGGGGCAATCGAAATTGCCCTCGCGACATTCGCGTTCGCCGTGGCGGATGACTTCCAGCCCGATGCGCTGCGCCAGATGCTCGACATCGTCCAGTTCAAGAGATTCGGAAATCTCATCCGGCAATCCGGAAAACAGGACGATGTCTGACGTCGGGCGCCCGTAAAAGCTCGCAACAGACCTGAATGCAGTTTTAAATGTCCGAAACGGC